>NZ_BAAARV010000005.1:0-29209 GCF_039532525.1 Dactylosporangium salmoneum | reverse complement strand
GTGGATCCCGAGACGGTGCTGGTCGACTACTCGGGGCCGAACGTCGCCAAGGAGATGCACGTCGGGCACCTGCGCTCGACCGTCATCGGGGACGCGGCCGTGCGGGTGCTGACGTACCTCGGGCACCGGGTGATCCGGCAGAACCACCTCGGCGACTGGGGGACCAACTTCGGGCTGCTCATCGAGCACCGACTCGACAACAACGAGCCGGACGAGGACAACCTCACCGGCTTCTACGCGGCCGCGCGGCGGCGGTTCAACACCGACGACGACTTCCGGGCCCGGTCCCGGCGGCGGGCCATCCTGCTGCAGGACGGGGATCCCGGGACGGTCGCGGTGTGGCGCTCGTTCGGGGAGATCTCGCGGCGGTACCTCATGAGCGTCTACGCCCGGATGGACGTGCGCCTGCAGGAGGAGGACTTCGCGGGCGAGAGCACGTACGTGCCGGCGCTCGACGGGGTCGTGGCGGAGCTGCGGGGCAAGGGGCTGCTGCGGGAGAGCGACGGGGCCGAGTGCGCGTTCCCGGAGGGGTTCACCGGCCGCGACGGGGAGCCGCTGCCGCTCATCGTGCGCAAGAGCGACGGCGGCTACGGGTACGCCGCGACCGACCTCGCCGCGCTGCGGTACCGCACGCAGGAGCTGAAGGCGACGCGGCTGCTCTACGTCATCGGCGCGCCCCAGCGCCAGCACCTGGAGATGGTCTTCGCCGTGGGCCGGGCGGCCGGCTGGCTGGACCTGCCGGCGCGGGCCGAGCACGTGGCGTTCGGCTCGATGCTCGGGCCCGACGGCAAGCTGCTGCGCAGCCGGAACGGGGATGCGGTACGACTGACGGAACTGCTCGACGAGGCGGTCTCCCGGGCCAGTGCGCCCGAGATCGGCATCGGCGCGCTCAAGTACGCGGACCTGTCGTCCGACCGGATCAAGGACAGCGTCTTCGACGTCGACCGGATGCTGTCGCTGATCGGGAACACCGGGCCGTACCTGCAGTTCGCCCACGTGCGGGCCCGCTCGATCCTGCGCAAGGCGGCCGAGGACGGGCTTGGCCCGGGCGCATTCGCGGTGGCCGAGCCGGCGGAGCACGCGCTCGCCGTGGAGCTGCTCGGCTTCCCCGGCGCCGTCGAGCAGGCCGGGGCGACGCTCGAGTTCCACCGGCTCACCGGCTACCTGCACGGGCTCGCCACCGCGTTCACCACGTTCGTCGAGTCGTGCCCGGTGCTGCGCGCGCCGGAACCGGTCCGGGACAGCCGGCTGGCGCTGTGCGAGCTGGCCGCGCGCACGCTGCGCACAGGCCTCGATCTCGTCGGGATCCGGACGCCCGATCGGATGTGAACGCGCCGAACTGGCCGGACGCTGTTACCGTCGGCGATGAGGACCCCTACCCCAAGGAGCATTTCATCGTGCGACGGCTACTGTCCGTGGTAATCCTTGCCGCGCTCGTGGGCACCTCGGCGGCCTGCTCGCAGTCCGACGACAAGACGACGACGGCGTCCAGCGCCGCGACCTCGCCCAGTCCGAGCGCCAGCCCGAGCCCGACCGTGGACGTGCAGGCCAACACCAAGCAGGTCTGCGAGAAGGCCAAGACGATCCTCACCGCGGACGCGGCGAAGCCGATCGGCACGCAGATCGGCCTCATGATCCAGGCCCGGCAGTCGGGCAACAAGGCGGCCGAGCAGCAGGCGATGGCCAAGGCCAAGGAACTGGCCGACGGCCTGGCCCAGCAGGCCCGCGACCTCAAGGCCGAGGCGGCCGACACGAAGCTGCAGACGGCCCTGGACAAGGCGGCCGACGGCATCGCGCTGTTCGGCTCGCCCGACTACCTGAAGAACATCAACTCGATCAACGACATGAGCAAGCTGACCACCGACATCTCGGCGGCGGTCGGTGACCTCGAAACGGCCTGCAACGCGTGAGCCCGCACTCACAGCCCGGCGAACGTTGCCGGGCTGTGGCAGGCTCTCGGGCGTGGTAGATCCGTCGGGTGTCTCCACCCTGGACGAGCTCGGAGGGCTCCTGCGCGACCTGCGGCGCCGGCAGGCAAGCCGGGTCCGCAGCTCGCCGCTGACCTTCGGCGAGCTCGCCGTGCGCACCGGCTGGCCGCACGCGGCCATCGGGGCGTACTTCGCCGGGCGGGCGCTGCCCCCGGCCGACCGGCTCGACGCGCTGCTGCGGCTGCTCGGGGCGAGCCCGGCCGAGTGCGGAGCGTTCGCCTCCGCGCGGTCCCGGATCGAGTCCGTGCCGTCCGGCAGCGGCGTCGCCGCGACGCCCCTGACGACGGACCATCAGCTTCCGGATGCGCCCGCGGGCTTTGCCGGCCGGGCCGGCGCGATCGCCCGGCTCGACGCGCTGCTGCCCGGCGCCCGGGCACTCGTCATCGGCGGCCCGGCCGGCGTCGGCAAGACCGCGCTCGCCATCCACTATGGACACCGGGTGGCCGACCGGTTCCCCGACGGGGTACTGCTCGTGTCGCTGCGCGGTTGCGACCCGGACGGCCCGCTGCCGGCCGCCGAGGCGCTGCGGATGCTGCTGGAGGCGCTCGGGGTGGCGCCCGCGGACATGCCGCTGGGGGTGGCGGCGCGCACCGGGATGTACCGCGCGCTGACCGCCCGCCGCGGCGTGCTGGTCGTGCTCGACGACGCCGCCGGCCCGGCCCAGGTCCGGCCGCTGCTGCCGGCCGCGGGGGACAGCGCCGCGCTGGTCACCGGGCGGGCCGACCTGTCCCGGCTGGAGGAGCCCGGCCTGGTGCTGGGCGCGCTGGACCGCACCGAGGCGCGGGCGGTCCTGGCCGGGCGGATCGGGGCGGAGCGCACGGCGGCCGAGCCCGAGGCGGTCGACCGGATCATCACCGAGTGCGGCCGGCTGCCCATGGCGCTCGCCGTCGTCTCGGCCCGGGCCGCGCTGCACCCGTCGCTGTCGCTGGCGGCCGCGGCCGACGCCCTGGCCGAGGGCGGCGCGTTCGACTGGTCCTACGGGCTGCTCTCGCCGCCCGCGCGCCGGCTGTTCCACGGCTTCGGCGCGCACCCGGGCCCGGACCTGTCCGCGGCCGATGCGGCCGTCCTGATCGGACCGTCCGATGTGGACGCGCTGGCCGAGCTGGTGCGGGCGCAGCTGGTGTCGCAGGTGCGACCCGGGCGGTACGCCATGCACGCGCTCCTTCGCGAGCACGCCGCCGCCCGGATCGGGGACAAGGAGCGCGGGACGATGCAGGACCGGCTGGTCGAGCGCGGCCACGATCTCGCCGTGCTGGGCATGGCGATGCGGCGCGGCCGGTACCGCGACGCCTGGCGCATCGCCGACGCCATCGACGGCGAGCTCGACGCGGCCGGGCGCTGGGAGGACCGCATCGCCGCGCAGGAGATCGCGATCCGGGCCGCCGAGCGGCTCGGCGACGCGGCCCTGCTGGCCCGGGCGCAGCGGGCGCAGTCCGCCGCGTACCTGCGCACGGGGCAGCACGAGGCGGCGCTGCGCCGGCTGCGCGAGGCCGCCGACTGCTTCCAGGCCCAGGGCGACCCGGCCGCCGCGGCCCGGTGCCGGCAGGACCTCGCCGCGCTGCTGGAGTCGATGGCCCGCTTCCCCGAGGCGATCGTGCACGACGAGCTGGCCCTGGCCCTGTTCCGCCGGGCCGGCGACCGGCCCGGATCGGCGGCGGCGCACGCCGCGGCCGCCTGGCACTACGCGCAGGCCGGCCGGGCGGCCGAGGCGGTCGCCCACGGCGAGGAGGCCCTGGGCCTGCACGGGGACGATCCGCACGCCTACGCCGTCGCGCTCGCCCACCTGGGGCGGGTGCACGCGGCGCTCGGCGACCGGGAGCGCTCGCTGGAGTGCTTCCGGGACGCGCTGGACCGCTTCGCCGAGCTGGGCGATCGGCTCGACGAGGCCGAGACCGCGACGCGGCTGGGCGACGCGCTGGAGGGCGCCCCGGCGATCGGCCTGTGGCGGCGCGCCCTGGCCATCTACGAGCGCCTGGACCACCCGGCCGCGGCGACGGTGGCGGCCCGGCTGGGTTTCTAGCCTGCCATTGCCGCGCTGAACGCCCGCATCAACGTGGCGAGCTGCTCAGGATCGCCATCGGGGTCCTCGGGGTGCCATTGCACGCCGAGCGCCCAGCCCGCGGTGCCCTCGAAAGCCTCGACGACTCCGTCCGACGCGGTCGCGCTGACCCGAAGGCCGGCACCGATGGCATCGACGGCCTGGTGGTGCCCGGAGCGGACCTGCAGCGTCGCACGCCCGTAGATGCCGCTCAACAGCGTGCCCGGGATGATCTCGATGCCGTGCGTTGTCATCGTCGAGTTGTCCGACTGAACGTTGTGCACCGTCCCGGGGCCCAGATCCTGGATCAGCGACCCGCCTGCGGCAACGTTGAGCACCTGCATGCCGCGGCAGATTCCCAGAATCGGCAGACCGGAGCCGAGCGCGGCCCGGGCCAGTCCGAGCTCGAAGGCGTCGGCGGCGGCGTCGAGGCCGTAAAGGTTCTTCACCCGGCGTTGCTGTCCATAGGTGGCGGGATCCAGGTCACCGCCGCCGAGGATGAGGACGCCGTCCGCGTCGCGCACCAGCTCCGCCGGATCGCCGGCCGGACGGGCCGCGTCTACGAACGTGACCTCCGCTCCGGCCGCTTCCGCCGCTGAGGCCGCGTTCTTCGCCAGGGTGTGCAGGAACTGCCTGAGCCAGTCGGAGCTCTGCGCCGCATCCATCGAATAGGACGCGACAAGCCGGCCCCGGCGCCTCGCGGCAGCTGCTGGGGAGGACTCTGCTTGAGGCATGACGCTCCTTCGACCACGACCGGAAGCCGAAACCTACAACATCCGGCGTTCCTCGAGCATCGGGCCGACGCAGTCGTTGTGCTGGTTCTTGGCACCGCGGACCTGGCAGGGAGGCCCCCCAGGGGCCGACCGGTCACTGACGGGAGCAACGGCCCCTGGTTGCACGGACCGGAGCCATGCGGCATCTCAGTATCGGAATCGTCCGACCAGTTGCTGCAGGTGACCGGCCATCGTGGCCAGCTCCGCGGTCGCCGTGCGCGACTGCCCCATGCCGCCGCTCGTCGTCCGCGACGCCTCGGCCACCCCCTTGATGGTGGAGGCGATCTCGTCCGTGCCGACCGCGGCCTGAGCGACGTTGCGGCTGATCTCGCCGGTCGTCGCCGTCTGCTCCTCGACGGCCGCCGCGATCGTGGTCTGGTACTGGCTGATCTCGCCGATCACCGTGCTGATCTCGCCGATCGAGGTGGCCGCGGCGCGCGCGTCGGCCTGGATGGCGCCCACCCGGCCGGCGATGCCCTCGGTGGCCTTCGCCGTCTCCTGGGCCAGCTCCTTCACCTCGTTGGCGACCACGGCGAAGCCCTTGCCGGCCTCGCCCGCCCGGGCCGCCTCGATGGTGGCGTTCAGGGCGAGGAGGTTGGTCTGCTCGGCGATCGAGGTGATGAGCTTGAGCACGTTGCCGATCTCGGTCGACGAGCCGTCCAGCTGGGCCACCGTGCCCGACGCCGTCTCGGCCGCGCGGACCGCGGCGGCGGCGACGCTCGCGGCCTGGGCCGCCGACTGGGCGATCTCGCGGATGGAGGCGGACATCTCCTCGGCGCCGGCGACCACGCTGTGCACGTTGCCGGCCACCCGGCCGGCCGAGGCGGCGACCTCGTCCGAGCGGGTCGAGGTGGTCTCGGCCGTGGTGGCGATCTCCTCGCTGGTCGCGGCGAGCCGACCGGCCGCGCCGGCCACCCCGGCGGCGGTGCCGGCCACCTCGCGGACGGTCTCCCGGGTGCGGGCGGTGGCCGCGTCCAGCGCGTCGGACATGCGGCCGATCTCGTCGCGGCCCCCGGTGGCGGCCAGCCCGGTCAGGTCGCCCTCGGCCATCGCGGACAGCACCGTGCCGACCCGGCGCAGCGGCACGACGATGCGCCGCACGGTGTAGGCGGCGAGCGCGGCGCCGAGCAGCACGCCGGCGCCGAGCGCGGTGACGAGCATGGCGGTGGCCCGGTGGTAGTCCTGGCGGGCCGCGGCCACGCGGGCGGTCGCCTCGTCGGACTCGGCCTTGGCCGCGGTGTCCAGGGCGCTCATCGCCTCGGCCATGAGCGCGTTGGCCTTGTCGGTGGCCACCTTGTCGAAGGTGACGAGGTCGCCGTTGCGCGCGGCCTGCAACTGCTCGCCGTCGCGGACCTGGATGTACTGCGCCCAGTCGGCCTCGAACTCCCGCACCGCGCCGGGGTCGGTCGCGTTGGGCAGGTAGGCGGCGGCGCCCGCGGCCACGGCGTTGTCGGCCGTGTTGAGCTTCTGCTCGGCCGCCGCCTTGTCCGGCGACAGGGCCACGTCGCGGATCGCGATGCGGGCGGTGAGCGCCTCCGCGCGCAGGCTGGCCAGCTGCAGCGACGGGCGGAGGTTCTGCTGCTCGATGGCCTCGCCGTGCGCGTAGACGGTGGCCAGGCTGGAGACGCCGACGAAGCCGGCCACGACGGCGGCGACGGTGAACAGGCCGCAGGTCATCAGGATCTTGACCGCGACGGGCCGATCGTCGAACCAGCGCATGCTCGTGTCCTCCTGCAGCAGATACCTCCCCGGCGGTCTGATCGACGCACCCGGCCTGCGGTGAAGGATTTCCGGGCATGCCGACCCGCCATCGAGCGGGTTTAATTCACCGCATGGACCCCGAAGCACCCGGCTGGGCGGCCATCGACGCGGCGCTCGCGCGGCTGTATCCCGGCGTCGCATCCCGCTTCGCCCGCGGCCACGACCCCCTGGAGGGCGTCGCCTTCTTCCCGCGGCTGGAGCCGATCCCGCACTGGCACGCCATCTCGTACGGTATGAGCGAGCTCTACGGCAAGGAGACCGACGACCCGGAGGAGTCCGGCTGGGGCTTCGAGTTCACGTTCCGGATCGCCCGCGGGCCGGCCGAGACCGAGCCGCCGATGTGGGCCGCCAACTTCCTGCAGAACCTGGCGCGGTACGTCTACCAGACCGGAAACTGGTTCGAGCCGAACCACCACATGGACCTCAACGGCCCGATCGCCCTGGACCGCGACACGCTCATCCGGGCGGTCGTCTTCGCCGAGGACCCGGAGCTCGGCACGATCGCGACGGCGAACGGCACCGTGCAGTTCCTGCAGGTCGTCGGGATCACCCTGGACGAGTACGAGGCGACCCAGGCCTGGAGCGTCCGCGGCTTCCTGGAGCTGCTGGCCCGGCGCATCCCGCTGCTCGTCACCGACCTGGACCGGGCGTCGGTGGCCGACGAGCCGGAGGTGGCCGAGGCGGTCGAGGAGGGCCGGCGGGTCGACGGGTCGGCCACCGCCACCCTGGCCCTGGCCGAGTTCGGCTGGCGCCCCGACGGCGACCTGGTGCGCCTGGTGCTGGGCGCGCACGTGGCCCCGCGGGTCGCGCAGACGCTGCTGGGCCGCCTGCCGTTCGGCCGCACGCTACGCCTGGACGGGCCGGAGAGCAGCGTGGAGTTCTCGTCCGGCAGCTTCTTCGTCGGCACCGAGGAGGACGCCGAGGACCAGCTCCAGGTCGTGCTGACCGGGGAGGCCCTGGACGGGCTCGTGGCGGTGCTGGTGCCCGTCGTCGGGGTCCGGGCCCCGGCCGGCGCCGAGCCGCTGGTGGTGGAGATCGTTCGCTCACAGATCCGCGATCCCGGGGGCAACATCGTGCGGACGGTCGGCTAGCGCAATTAGGTTGGGATCGTGACGTACAACGCCGATCCCTCGCGTTATGAGCAGATGCCTTACCGGCGCACCGGGCGCAGCGGCCTGAAGCTGCCGGCCGTCTCCCTCGGCCTGTGGCACAACTTCGGCCACGACCGGCCGCTGGACGGCCACCGCGCGCTCGTCCGGCGCGCCTTCGACCTGGGCATCACGCACTTCGACCTGGCCAACAACTATGGGCCGCCGTACGGCTCGGCGGAGGAGAACTTCGGCCGCGTGATGGCCACCGACCTCCGCCCGTACCGCGACGAGCTGGTCATCTCGACCAAGGCCGGCTACGACATGTGGCCGGGTCCCTACGGCGAGTGGGGGTCGCGCAAGTACCTGCTGGCGAGCCTCGACCAGAGCCTTCAGCGGATGGGCCTGGAGTACGTCGACATCTTCTACTCGCACCGCTTCGATCCCGAGACGCCGCTGGAAGAGACGATGGGCGCCCTGGACGCGGCGGTGCGCCAGGGCAAGGCGCTGTACGTCGGCGTCTCCTCCTACTCGCCGGCCAAGACCGCCGAGGCCGCGGCGATCCTGCGGCGGCTGGGCACCCCGGCCCTCATCCACCAGCCGTCGTACTCGATGCTCAACCGCTGGATCGAGGACGAGCTCCTCGACGTGCTCGAGCGCGAGGGCATCGGCTGCATCACCTTCTCGCCCCTGGCCCAGGGCATGCTGACCGACCGGTACCTCAACGGCGTGCCCGAGGGCTCGCGGGCCAGCGAGAACAGCTCCCTGTCGCAGGACTGGCTGACCTCGGAGAACCTCGTGAAGATCCGTTCTCTGAACGAGATCGCGGCCGCCCGCGGGCAGAGCCTGGCCCAGATGGCCCTGGCCTGGACGCTGCGCGACCCGCGGGTCACCTCCACGCTCCTCGGCGTGAGCAGCGTGCGCCAGCTGGAGGACAACGTGGCGGCGCTGGCCAACCTGGAGTTCTCGGCGGCCGAGCTGGCCGCGATCGACAAGCACGCGACGGAGTCCGGCATCAATCTCTGGGCCCGCTCCAGCACGGATTAGCCGATCTCGATTCCGATCACGGCGGCGGCCCTTGTGGCCGCCGCCGTTTTGCTTTAACGTTCAGCCGCAACAGCGAAGTTAACTACAGTTACCGAGTCTGTTGCGCGCGCTCCGGCACCGGGGTGCCGGGCTGAGCTTCCCCGCCCTGGTGTCGGCACCACACACCCCCGTCACGCAAGCGGAAAGGATCCGCGATGCGCACAACGTCCCTGGTCCTGAGCGCGGTCATGGCCACCGCCGCGACCGTCACCGCCGGCGCCCTGGCCTCCGCCAGCAGCGCCGACTCTGTACCGAGCTCCGATGTGTCGCCTGTCGTGTTCAGCGCGATGCAGCGCGACCTGCGTCTCACCCCCGCGCAGGCCCGCAACCGCCTCACCAACGAGTCCCGCGCCGCCGCGGTGCAGCAGGTGCTGCGCCGCACCCTGGGCGCGGCCTACGCCGGCACGTGGCTGTCCACCGACCCTGAGGCGGCCACCGTGACGGTCGCCCTGACCGACCCGGCCGGCGCCGCGTCGGTCAGGGCCCTGGGTGCGACCCCGCGCCTGGTCACGCGCTCCACGGCCGACCTCGACCGCGTGGTCTCCGCCCTGGACCGCACGGCACCGCCCGCCGTCATCAAGGGTTGGTACTCCGACGAGCCCACCAACCAGGTCGTGGTCCTCAGCAGCACCGGCGCCGACGGGGGCTTCGTCGCCCGCGCCGGCGTGGACCGGGCCGCCGTGCGGGTCGAGCGGACGGCGGAGAGCCCGCGCCCGTACATCGACGTCATCGGCGGCAACGCCTACTACATCGGCAGCGGCACCCGCTGCTCGATCGGCTTCTCCGTGGTCGGCGGCTTCGTCTCGGCCGGTCACTGCGGCACGGCCGGCGCCCGCACGAGCCAGCCCGCGGGCACCTTCCGCGGCTCGAGCTTCCCCGGCAACGACTACTCGTGGGTCCAGGTCGACGCCGGCAACACCCCGCGCGGCCTGGTGAACAACTACAGCGGCGGCACGGTCGCCGTGGCCGGCTCGACGGAGGCCGCCGTCGGCTCCTCGGTCTGCCGCTCCGGCTCCACCACGGGCTGGCACTGCGGCACGATCCAGCAGAAGAACGCGTCGGTGACGTACGCCGAGGGCACCGTCACCGGCCTCGTGCGCACCAACGCCTGCGCCGAGCCCGGCGACTCCGGCGGCTCGTGGCTCTCCGGCGCCCAGGCCCAGGGCGTCACCTCGGGCGGCTCGGGCAACTGCACGAGCGGCGGCGTCATGTACTTCCAGCCGGTCAACGAGATCCTCCAGGCCTACGGCCTGACCCTGCTGACCACCGGTACCAACCCGACCCCGACTCCCACCGGTACGGGGACGGGTACCCCGCCCCAGGGCGGCACGTGGGCCCCGAACACGGCGTACGCGACCGGGGCAACGGTCACGTACGGCGGCGCGACCTATCGCTGCCTGCAGGCCCACACGTCCCAGGTCGGGTGGGAACCCCCGAATGTCCCGGCCCTATGGGCGCGGGCCTGAGACCTGCATCGAGGGAGGGGTAAAAGGACGGGCCCGGCATCTGGCGAGCCGGGCCCGTCCGTCTCCCCGTCACAGCCCTGCGAGCAGGGCGTCCACGGCGTAGCTGAACCTCGCGGCGTCGTCCGTGCCGGCGCCCGTTCGCGCGGCCCGCAGCAGCAGGGGATAACGGGACTCGTCCAGGGTGGCGAGCCAGGCGGGGGAGCCCGCGTCGGCCTCGCCCGGCGTGATGGCCACCTCCGCCGCCGTGTGGCCCAGGACGAACAGCGTCAGGGCGTTCAGGGCGTCGACCGCCCGGGCCAGCGGGAAGCCTGCCGCGGTCAGCACGCGCAGGCCCGCCTCCACGCCGTCCAGCGTCGCCGGGGTGACGGCCGGGCGGACGACCGCCGGCAGGATGCCCGGGTGACGTAGCAGCGCCGCCCGCAGGTCGTGGGCGTAGTCGCACAGGTGGGTGCGCCAGTCCTCGCCCGGCCGCCCTTCCCTCGCCGCCGACGTGAACAGGCGCTCCACCATGCCGTCGATCAGGGCGTCCTTGTTGGGGACGTAGTGGTACAGCGTCATGGCCTCCACGCCCAGGCGGGCGCCCAGGGCCCGCATGGTCAGGGCCGGCAGGCCGGACTCGTCGACGAGGGCCAGGGCGGTGTCCAGGACCTGCTCGCGGGTCAGGCCGGCGCGCTCGCCGCGCTGGCGTTTCGGGGGCACGGGATCCTCCGGTTGACGTTTCTTACGGCGTAAGTCTACAGTGGGCGCGTCAAACTTACGTTGTAAGAATCGGAGTGGCGCCATGGACGCGAACAAGCAGGTCGTCGACGGGTTCTTCCGGGCCGTGACCGAGCGGCGGATGGAGGACTGGGGGGACTACCTCGCGGCCGACGTGATCGACCACAACAAGATCATCTTCGGCGAGGAGGACGCTCCCGGCGCCGCGTTCGAGGGGTTCCGCCAGCAGCTCGAGGCGTTCGGGGAGGGCGGGATGTACGCCCAGCAGCTGATCGCCGAGGGGGACACCGTCGTGGCGCGGGTGCTCGTGCGCGGGACGCACACCGGTTACCACCCGCGGATGCCCGCGCCGACCGGCCGGTCGTGCGAGGTCGAGCAGATCTGGATCATGACCGTGACGGGTGGGAGGATCACGGAGATCCGGGCGGTCAGCGACCGGTTGGGGATGTTCCTGCAGCTCGGGTGGGACTGGCCGACGGCCGGCTAATGCCGTCCCTCGGCACCGGCCAGCGTGCCGATGACGATGCTCACGGCGATGAAGGCGAGCACCCCGAAGACGGCCAGCCAGGCGCGGCGGTGGCCGAAGTTCACCGTCCAGCCCAGGCCCAGTCGCTTGGGCACGATCAAATTGGGGTCGTCCGGGTTGGCGTAGATGAAGCCGTACCAGCCGCGGTCGTCGCGGCTGGGGCGGGCGCTGATCGGGGCGCCGCGCCGGTTGACCGGGATGACGACTACGGCCAGCGCGACCACGGCGACGATCAGCGCGACGGCGAGCAGCTGGGCGAGCACCGGATGCGTCATCTCTCTAGAGTCCCACTCGCGGAGCCGAGGGTCGAGCGCGCTCGCAGGAAAGCGCGCTCGGCCTCGTTGCCGGCCAGCTCGGCCGCGGCGTCGTACTCGGCCCGGGCCTCGGCGTCGCGGCCCGCGCGGCGCAGGAGGTCCGCGCGCACGGCGTGCAGCACGTGGTACCGCGGCAACCGCAGCCCCTCGATCAGCCGCAGCCCGGCGTCGGGCCCGTCGAGCTCGGCCACCGCGACCGCGCGGTTGAGCTCGACGACGGGGGACGGCGCCACGGCCATGAGCTGGTCGTACAGCCGGGCGATCTGCGCCCAGTCGGTGTCCTCGGCCCGGGCGGCGTCGGTGTGCACGGCGTTGATCGCCGCCTGGATCTGGTACGGCCCGGGCCGGTCGCGCCGCAGGCACTCGCGCACGATGCCGTGGCCCTCCTCGATCGCCGCCCGGTCCCACCGGGAGCGGTCCTGCTCGGGCAGCGGCACCAGGGCGCCCGCCGCGTCGACCCGGGCCGGGCGCCGGGCGGCGGCCAGCAGCATGAGGGCCAGCAGGCCGGCCACCTCGGGCTCATCGGGCATGAGGCCGTGCAGCATCCGGGCCTGGCGGATCGCCTCGGCGCACAGGTCGTCGCGCACGAGCGCGCCGCCGGAGCTGGCCGCGTAGCCCTCGTTGAAGATGAGGTACAGCACGGCCAGCACGGCGGCGAGGCGGTCCGGCAGCTCGGCCGGGCGGGGCACGCGGTACGGGATGCCCGCGTCCCTGATCTTGTTCTTGGCCCGCACGATCCGCTGGGCGAGGGTCGCCTCGGGGACCAGCAGGGCGCGCGCGATCTCCGGCGTGGACAGGCCGCCGAGCAGCCGCAGCGTGAGCGCGACCTGCGCGTGCCGGGCGAGGGCCGGGTGGCAGCAGGTGAAGATCAAGGACAGGCGGTCGGCCGGTTCTTCGCCAGGTGCGTTGTGGAGCAGATCCGCCTCGAAGTGCTTCTCCATGCGCTTCGCCTCGCGCCGCAGCCGGTCGACGGCGTGGTGGCGGGCGGTGGTGATGATCCAGCCGGCGGGGCTGGGGGGCGGGCCCTCCTGCGGCCAGCGGCGCAGGGCGGCCGCGAACGCCTCCTGGACCGCCTCCTCGGCGAGGTCGATGTCGCCGAAGCTGCGGACCAGCACGGCGACCGCGCGGCCGTACTCCTCGCGGAAGACCCGCTCCACCTCCCGGCTCATCGGAAGGGTCGCACCTCGATCGGCAGCGAGGTGGCCGCCACCGCCCGGCGGGCCCACTCCAGCGCCTCGTCGAGGTCGGCGCAGCGCAGGACCATGAGCCCCCCGATGTGCTCCTTGCCCTCGGCGAACGGCCCGTCGGTGACCAGCACGTCGTCGCCCTTGGGGCGCAGCAGGGTGGCGCTGGACGGCGGGTGCACCCCGCCGCTGAACACCCACACCCCGGCCTCCTTCACCTCCCGGTCCAGCTGCTCGACCCGGGCCGCGATCTTCGCCATCTCCTCGGGCGCGGGCGGCTCGCCGGTGCTCGGCTCGACGACGGTGAGCAGGTACTGCTTCATCTCATCCTCCAAGGTGGCCGTTCTCTTGCCCCATGTACGAACGAGGCGTCACGGAATCGACACGGCGCCAGTATTCTTTTTCGCGGTCGTTAGCCTCGAGAAGGAGTCGACGTGAGCGAGACGCTGGAGTTCCAGGCCGAGGCCAGGCAGCTGCTGCAGCTGATGGTGCACTCGATCTACTCCAACAAGGACATCTTCCTGCGCGAGCTGATCTCCAACGCCTCCGACGCGCTGGACAAGCTCCGGCTGGAGTCGCTGGTCAACAAGGACCTCAGCGTCGACACCGGAGATCTGCACATCGCGCTCGAGGTCGACAAGGACCAGCGCACGCTCACGGTCCGGGACAACGGCATCGGCATGTCCCACGAGGACGTCGTCTCGCTGATCGGCACGATCGCCAAGTCGGGCACCGCGGAGCTGCTGCGCAAGCTGCGGGAATCGCCCGAACAACAGCAGCGGGCGGAGCTCATCGGGCAGTTCGGCGTCGGTTTCTACTCGACGTTCATGGTGGCCGACCGGGTGACGCTGGTGACCCGCAAGGCGGGTGAGAGCCAGGGCACCCGGTGGGAGTCGGCGGGTGAAGGAACGTACGAGATCGAGTCCCTCGACGACGCTCCCCAGGGCACCGCGGTCACGCTGCACCTCAAGGCGGAGGACAGCGAGGACCGGCTGTTCGACTACACGGCGGAATGGAAGATCCGGGAGATCGTCAAGAAGTACTCGGACTTCATCGCCTGGCCCATTCGCCTCGACGGCGCCGACACCCCGCTGAACTCGATGAAGGCGCTCTGGGCGCGGCCGCGCAGCGAGGTGGCCGACGAGGAGTACCACGAGTTCTACAAGCACGTCAGCCACGACTGGACCGACCCGTTCGAGACCATTCACATGCGCGGCGAGGGCACCTTCGAATACGAGGCGCTGCTGTTCATTCCGGCCCGCGCGCCGTTCGACCTCTACACCCGCGACGGCAAGCGCGGGGTGCAGCTCTACGTCAAGCGCGTGTTCATCATGGACGACTGCGAGGCGCTCACCCCGCGGTACCTCCGATTCGTGAAGGGCGTCGTCGACGCGCACGACCTGTCGCTCAACATTTCCCGCGAGATCCTGCAGCAGGACCGCCAGATCCAGGTCGTGCAGCGGCGCCTGGTGAAGAAGGTGCTGAGCACCCTGCGGGAGATCAAGGACAAGGACCAGCAGCGGTACTCCACCTTCTGGGGCGAGTTCGGCCGCACCCTGAAGGAGGGCCTGCTCGACGACGCCGAGAATCGGGAGGCGCTGCTGGACCTGATCCTGCTCCCGTCCACGCACTCGCAGGAGCCGACGTCCATGCGCGAGTACGTGGAGCGGATGCAGGAGGGCCAGAGCGACATCTACTACATGACCGGCGAGTCGCGGGCCCACGTGGAGAACTCGCCGCACCTCGAGGCGTTCCTGGCCAAGGGCTACGAGGTGCTCATCCTCACCGACCCGGTCGACGAGGTGTGGGTGGAGCAGGTGACGCAGTACGACGAGCGGCCCCTGCAGTCCGTGGCCAAGGGGCAGGTGGACCTCGGCGCCGAGGAGATCGCGCCGGAGCGCAGCGAGGGCTTCGCGCCGCTGCTGGCCTGGCTCGGCACCACCCTGGAGAAGGACGTCAAGGAGGTGCGGCTCTCCACCCGGCTCACCACCTCGGCCGCCTGCATCGTCGGCGACGAGCACGACATGACGCCGACGCTGGAGCGGATGTACCGCGCGATGGGCCAGGAGATGCCGCACGTGAAGCGCATCCTCGAGCTCAACCCCGACCACCCGCTGGTCGGCGGCCTGCGCGAGGCCCACGCGGCCGACGCCTCGGCGGCGGGCCTGAACGAGACCGCGGAGCTGCTCTACGGCATCGCGCTGCTGTCGGAGGGCGGCGAGCTGGAAGACCCGTCCCGCTTCACCCGCCTCGTCGCCGAGCGTCTGGCCCGGACCCTGTGAGCGCGACCGAGGAGCTGCTGGCCGCCGAGCGGAGGCTCCAGGCGGCCCAGCTCGCGAGCGACGTCGAGGAGCTGGACTTGCTGGTCGACGAGCGCCTGGTCTTCACCGGACCCGACGGGAAGTTGTACGGCAAGCACGACGACCTCGCCGTGCACCGCAGCGGTCATCAGGTCATGACCCGGGTCGAGGAGGAGGACGTGCGGGTCCTCGTCGACGGGGACCTCGGCGTGACCTGGTTCCTGGGCCGGCTGGCCGGCACGTTCGGCGGCGAGGCCTTCGACTGGCGGATGCGGTACACCCGGACCTGGCACCGCGACGACGTGCACGGCTGGCGGATCGTGGCCGCGCACGGGAGCCCGGTGTAGCCGTGCGCACGGTGACGCTGGTCCTCGTGTCCGCACACGGTGACGTGCTCGGGGCGCTGCCGGCGTTCTCGGTCGAGCGGCCCTACTGGCCCGAGGTGGACGACGTCGTCGCCGGGGCGCGGAAGCGTTTCGGCGTCGACGTCACCGTGCTGCGGCTGGTGCACGCCTCCCGGCCGCACCCGCACGGTGGCGCGGTGACGTACCTCGCCGAGGTATCCGACGTGCCGCGGCCCCTGGACGAGACCGGCTTCGTGCCGGTGCCGCATCCCAAGCGGGCGCCCTATGCCGAGGTGGGCGGGCCGGCCGAGTCGCTGCGATGGGCGCTCGAGCACTTCGAGGCGACCTCGGTCGTGCAGCGCAAGACGTGGAACCTCTCCGCCTTGTGGACGCTGGACGGCCCCGGCGGCGCGGTGTGGCTCAAGCACCTGCCGCCGTTCCTGCGGGCCGAGGGGGAGGTGCTGGGCTGGCTCGGCGAGGTCGCCCCGGGCGCGGCGCCGCCGCTGCTGGCCGCCGACGGCACCGGCCGCCAGCTGATCGGCCACCTGCCCGGCGAGGACGGCTTCGACGCGCCCCTCGCCGCCCGTGTGGAGATGGCGGACCGGCTGCACGAGCTGCAGCGGCGGGCGCTGAGTGACGTGTCCGTCCTGGCCGGCCGCGGGACCCGGGACCGGCGCGGCGACCTGCTGCGCGAGCAGATCGTCGTGGCCGCCGAGCCGTGGCTGGCCGAGATCATCGGGCTCGACGCGGTGCTGGCGGGGCTGCCCGGGCGGCTGGCCGCCGCGGCGATGCCCGACACGCTCGTGCACGGCGACTTCCACCCGGGCAACGTGCGCTTCCCGGCCATCCTCGACTGGGGCGACGCCTTCCTGGGCAACCCGGCGTTCGACATCATCCGGCTGTGCGGCGGCCTCGACCCGTCCTCGGCTTCGGCGCTCGTGGCCCATTGGGCCGGCCTCTGGCGCCGCACGGCACCCGGCTGCGAGCCGGAGCGGGCCGTGGAGCTGCTCGCGCCGGTCGCCCCGCTGCTGGGGGCCGCGGTGTACGCCAACTTCGTGCACAACATCGAGCCGAGTGAATGGCCTTACCATGCCGACGATGTCCCCACCTGCCTGAAGGAGGCCGTCTCGCTGGGTTCGTGAGTTTTTGTCGTACCCATGCGATACAACTACCGGCGTCAAGGACCACCCCGATCTTGGAGGTAGATGGTCTTGAGCGTCGAAACGCGCTCGACGGCGGTCGTGATACCGCCCGTGGAGCCGCGCAACCTGGCCAAAGTGCCCTTCGTCGAACTCGCCGACGGGCGCCTGCAGGGCGTGGTGTCCAGCGGTTCCGACATCGAGCGGGTGTACGTCTCGTCGATCGGCGCGGGCACACACGGGCTCAGCTGCAGCACCAACAACAACCGGCCCTGCGGCGGGCTGCGCGGCGCCCATCCGTGCAAGCACCTGCAGGCGCTGCTGGCCGAGGCCGAGGCGCAGTACGGGCGGCAGCGGGTCGCCCGCTACCTGCGGGTCGAGGCCGACGAGGGCGTCTCGCTGCTGAGCGCGCTGAAGCCGCACCACGAGCCGACCCCCGCCGCCACGGTGTTCAGCCGCTTCCTGCGGCACCTGGCCTACCTGGAGGTGCCCGGCAGCGGCGAGCCGATCCCCGAGCTGCACTGGTTCCCGTCGGTGCGCGAGACGAGGAGCGACATCTGATGCTGTCCTCGCTGTTCACCGTCGGCGCCGAGGCCGATGCCGGCCTGACCGCCGCGCTCGAGCTGGCCGGCGCCGTCGACGAGGGGCTGGTACACGGGTTCGCCCGAGTCGACGAGGACCGGGCGGCCGCGCTGGCCGGCCTGGCCGCGGCGTTCGGCGGCAGCCCCTTGCGCGAGCCGGTCGCCGAGGCGATCGAGAAGATCGCCACCGGCTCGATCGCCGACGAGCACCTCTTCGCCCTGGCGGCGGCCCGGATCGCGCTCTTCGGCGCCGCCCACGACGCGCTGCTCGCGCAGGCCGACGCGGCGCTGGGCCGCCGGCGCGCGACCTGGGACGGGGAGCCCGGGCCGGCCGCGGCCGCCACCCACCTGCTGGGCGGCGCCCGATCGTGGCTGCGGGAGCTGGCCATCACCGGCTGGCGCGGCGTCGACAACGACCTCGTCGCCGCCTCCACCCAGGCCATCGAGGCGGCGCTGGGCGACCCGGAGCTGCGCCGCCTGGCGCTGCTGCTCGACGGGTTCGCCGCCGAGCTGCGCGCGGGCAGCCCGATCGCCACGCTGGAGCACCTGCCGGTGCGCCGCTGGGCCGACCTGTGGAGCCGCGCACTGCTGCTGGCCCGCGACGGCGGCCGGGCCCCCGGCGAGGCACAGGCCGAGCCGGTCACCGGGCAGCTCTACGTGCTCGGCGCCGACGTCCATGAGCACCCCAGCGCCGTGCAGGTGCAGGTCCACGGCGTGCTGACGGCCGGCGGCGCCGCGCCGCGGCTGGTCCGCACGAGCGTCTCGGCGGCGAAGGTCGACACGATCGTCGGCCCGGCGATCTGGCTGCTGCTGGCCGACCACCCGCGGCTGCTGAGCGCGCTGGCCAAGCACCGCGTGCTGGAGCTGGCCGACATGCCGCTGCTGCCGGGCGGCGACCTGATCTGGCGCGACGAGCGGGCCACCGCCGGCGACGAGGCCGACCCGTTCACCACCGCCCGCGTGCACCTCGGCGCCGCGCTCGCCCCGGCCACCCCGCCGCTGGAGCGGCACCCGGCCCGCATCGCCGAGCCGGTCCTCGTCGAGGACCTGTCCGCGGTCACCCTGGACGCGCGGCGGCTGCCGGCCTGCGGGCCGCTCACCCCGGCCGTGCTGGAGTCCGCGAGCGCCGCCATCGGCCTGCTGCGCTGGGACGACGGGGCCTGGACGGTGCAGCCGCTCGCGGTGCAGGCCACGGTGAAGAAGAAGCTCGTCGGGGTGCACAACACCGCCCTGGCCGACTGGCAGCCCACGAAGAAGGGCGAGGCGGTCGAGGTGCTGCGCGAGCGGGCCGGAAGGTTGCTGCGCAAGTGAACGCCGACGAGAACCGCAGGCAGGTCCTGTACTGGCGCATGCTCGGGCGGGTGTTCGAGGCCGACGAGCAGGCCGCCCTGGAGTCGGCCAGCGTCGCCATCGTCGAGGACATCGGGCTGCCTGCGGCCGTGCTCGACCCGGGCGCCACGGTCGACGACCTGGTCCAGCGCCACCCCGAGCTGGCCGCCGAGTTCGACGGGCTGATGACCGAGGAGAAGGCCGGACAGCCCGGCGGCGAGGTGCGCCGGGCCGCGCTCGTCGCCAAGCTGATGATCAACGTCTTCAGCACCGGCACCGGCGGGGTGAGCGCCACCCAGCTGGCCAACTGGCAGGCGGACGCCGGCTGGTTCGAGAAGGCGCTCGGCCACGACCCGGGGGCGCTGCGCGGCCGGCCGGGCGAGGGCGGGATGGGCGCCACGCTCGGCGCGATCGAGGGCGACCTGGTCAACCGCATGCACCTGCGCGAGGTGCTGGCCAACCCGGTGCTGGCCAAGCGGCTCACCCCGAGCATGTCGCTGATCGGGCAGCTGCTGCGGGACAAGGACAACCTGTCCGGGGTGGCCCTGGCCAACGCCAAGGCGCTCATCCGGCGGTTCGTCGACGAGGTCGCCGCGGTGCTGCGCACGCAGGTCCAGCAGACCAGCGTCGGCGAGATCGACCGATCGGTGCCGCCGAAGCGGGTGTTCCGCAACCTCGACATCGAGCGGACCATCTGGAAGAACCTCACCAACTGGAGCCCGGAGGACGAGCGGCTCTACGTCGACCGGCTCTTCTACAAGCAGACCGCGAAGCGCACCACCCCGGCCCGGCTCATCGTGGTGGTCGACCAGTCCGGCTCGATGGTCAACGCGATGGTCAACTGCACCATCCTCGCCTCCATCTTCGCCGGGCTGCCCAAGGTCGACGTGCATCTGATCGCCTACGACACCCGCGCGCTGGACCTCACGCCGTGGGTGCACGACCCCTTCGAGGTGCTGCTGCGCACCAAGCTCGGCGGCGGCAACGACGGGCCGGTCGCGATGGCCATGGCCCAGCCGAAGATCGCCGATCCGCGCAACACGGTGATGGTCTGGATCTCGGACTTCTACGAGTTCGACCGCTCCCAGCCGCTCTTCGACATGATCCAGTCCGTCCATCGATCGGGCGTGAGGTTCATCCCGGTGGGCTCGGTCAGCAGCGGTGGCGAGCAGAGCGTCAACCCGTGGTTCCGCCAGCGCTTCAAGGACCTCGGCACCCCCGTGCTGTCCGGGCACGTCCGCAAGCTTGTTTCCGAACTCAAGAGCTTCCTCGCATAGGAGACCCCGCAATGACCGACATGCTCCGCGCCCCCGCCGAGGTCAAGTACGCCGAGGAGCTGGACTGGCTCGAGTCGATCGACGACGGGCCCAAGCCGTTCTCGTGGCGGCTCAGCCCGCGCATGGTGCGCCTGTTCGTCCTCGGCACAGAAGGCCGTTCTTTGGGCGACGCCGACGGCCTCGACCGCGAGATCTCGCAGAAGTGGTTCGGCGACCGCAGCTTCGTCGAGCGCAGCATCGTGACGCTGGCCTCCGACCGCGGGCTGCTGCTCATCGGCGACCCCGGCACCGGCAAGAGCTGGCTGGCCGAGCTGCTCGCCGCGGCCATCTCGCGCAACTCGACGCTCGTGGTGCAGGGCACGGCCGGCACCACCGAGGACCACATCAAGTACTCCTGGAACGTCTCGATGGTCATCGCCAAGGGCCAGTCCCGGGCGTCGATGATCCCGTCGCCGATCATGACCGCGATGGAGAAGGGCGTCATCGGCCGGTTCGAGGAGCTGACCCGCTCCACCAGTGACGTGCAGGACGCGCTGATCTCGATCCTGTCGGAGAAGTACGTCTCGATCCCGGAGCTCGACGAGGACAACATCGTCTTCGCCCAGCCCGGCTTCTCGATCATCGCCACCGCCAACAGCCGCGACCGGGGCGTCAACGACCTGTCCTCGGCGCTGAAGCGGCGGTTCAACTTCGTGCGCATCCCGGTGGTCACCAACAAGAAGAGCGAGGCGGAGATCGTCCGCTTCCGCACCACCGAGCTGCTGCGCCGGCACCGGATCGAGCTGGACGTGCCGCCCAACCTGCTCGACATCCTGCTGCAGAGCTTCGCCGACCTGCGGGCCGCGGCCTCCTCGGCCACCAGCGACGACGAGAAGCTCGAGTCGGCGCTGTCCACCGCCGAGCAGATCGGCGTGCTGGAGGACGCGATCCTGCACAGCACGTTCTTCGGCGACCGCAAGCTGCGGGCCGAGACCCTCGCCGGCTCCCTGGTCGGCTCGCTCGCCCGGCGCAGCCCGGAGGACCTGGCCATCCTGAACAAGTACTGGCACGGCGTCGTCGAGCCGCGCAGCAAGGAGGACGGCGGCGAGTGGCCGGCGTTCCTCGAGGGCGGACGCCAGGCGATCGCCACACTGTCATGATCTTCGACGACCTGCGGACGCAGCTGGTCGACGCCACCACGGCGTTGGCCGACAAGAGCGCCGTGCCGGAGATCCTGTCCGGGATCGTCGACGACGTCGACCGCGCGCTGCGCGAGGAGCTGGAGATCTTCCCGGTCTGCCACCACTCGCCGGCGTCCGGCCTGGCCATGGTCCGGCGACTGCGGGAGAAGCAGCCCAAGGTCATCTACCTCGAGCTGTGCGAGGACATGGCGCCGCTGCTCACCGAGCTGCGCAACTGCCGGCTCCCGGTGGCCCTGCAGTCCTTCGCCTCGCAGCTGGACGGCTTCCCGCAGGAGTGGGGGCCGCTCAGCGTGGTCGCGCCGATCACCGAGGCGTCCGCGGAGTACCAGGCGATCGCCTACGCCCTCGACACCCCCGGCGTCGAGCTGGTGCTGGTCGACCGCTCGACCGACCACGTCTTCCAGTGGCAGCCGCGGGAGGAGGACGGGCCGGCCGGGGAAGGGGCGGAGGAGTCCGACGACGCCGACCTGCACGGCGACGCGGTCGGCATCGAGATCGGCGACCTGCGCCCGCGCTTCGCCGAGCTGGAGCAGCACCTGCTGCACCACGGCAAGGTGCGGCACTGGTCGGAGTGGTGGGACCAGTACGTGGAGCAGCCCCTGTCCGGCGCCGACTACGCCACCTACCGGCAGGTCATGGTGCTCATCGGCAGCCTGTTCCGCCGGTTGCAGCCCACCGACGCCCGGCGGGTGAAGGTGGACGAGGACCGGGAGCGGTACATGTGGACCCGGATGCGGGAGCACCTGGCCCGCACCGGCGTCGACCGGGCCGACTGCCTCTACGTCTGCGGCGCATTCCATGCCGCGAGCCGGGTGCCGGAGTTCGGCACCGCGGAGGGCACGCCGGACTGGCAGATCAGCCCGCGCACCGAGACGAAGTGGCTCTACGGGCTCATCCCGTCGAGTCACTCGGCCATCGAGGCGCAGTTCGGGCTGGCCTCGGGCTCGGTCTCGATCGCCGCGGCGACGTGGCAGAAGGCGGTCACCCGGGCCCGGCTCACGCCGTTCCAGCTGGAGGGGCAGAAGGGCAGCCGCAAGCGCAAGGCGGCTGCGGCCGCGCCGGCCGTGGCGCCGGAGCCGGCGTCCGACCGGCTGACCGGCTTCCTGGCCAGCCCCCCGACGCTCGACGGGCTCGACGAGGAGGAGCTGCTCGGCTGGTGTGTCGACATCGTGCGGCTGGCCCGGCGCAACGGCTACCTGGCCAGCACCGCCGACGCGATCGCGGTCTACGAGACCTCGATCCTGCTGGCGGGCATGCGCAACCGGGCGCGGCCGACGCCGTACGACTTCCAGGACGCCGCGGTCACCTGCATCGAGAAGGACACCGTGCCCGGGCGGCGCGACGTGCGGCGGCTGTGCGAGATCCTGCTCGGCGGCGACCGGGTCGGGCAGGTCGGCTACGAGGCGCTGCCGCCGCTGGCCCGCGACGTCTACGACCGGCTCGCCCCGATCGGGCTGGACCTGACCCGCTCCACCGTCCAGCGGGCGCTGCTCGACCTGGCCGGCAAGCCCGAGCTCGGGCCGGCCTCGCATCTGCTGTGGATGCTGCGGTATCTGCTGCCCGAGGGGGCGGTCCGGCCGATCATGGGCACCCGGCGGCTCGGCGAGAAGTCGATCCAGGAGAGCTGGGACCTCGCGATCGGCAAGCACCAGCGGTACATCATCGAGCTGGGCTACGAGGGCGTGACCGTCGAGCAGGTGGTCGAGCAGCGGCTGCGCCGCTCGGTCTGGGCCCCCGACGCCACCGCGGCCCGGGCCCTGAGCGCGGTCGAGGACTCGATCCTGTTCCTCGGCAGCCGCCGCTTCACCGACGAGCTCGGCGCCCGCGCGGTGGAGCTGCTCGCCGCCGAGCGGACCGTGGACGAGGCCCCGGAGGTGCTGCGGCGGATCCGGCGGCTGCTGGCGTACTACCGCACGAGCGAGCCCACGCTGCCGGCCTGGTGCGAGTCGTTCGTGACGGCCGGCTACGCGCACTACTGCACGCTGCTGCCGACCGCGTTCGTCGACGACGAGACCGGCGTGCGGCAGGTGGCGGCCATGTGCGGGTTCCTCTTCACCATGGAGGGGCTGGCGCTGTCGTTGGGCTGCGACCGGGCCCAGCTGGAGCTGGCCGTGCGCCAGTCCCACCCGGAGAGCCCGGCCAAGCTCGCCCTGCTGTGGTCGGCCCAGCACCAGCTGGGCCTGCTGTCGCTGGCCGACCTGCGGGCCCGCTGCGCCGAGCTGCTGGCCAACCCGCTGGTCGTGCCGTCGGTGCCGCAGTACCTCAGCGGCTTCATCCAGGCGCTGGACCCGGCGCCGAAGCTCACGCCCTTCGTGGTCGAGATGATGTCCAACGCCTTCGCCAAGCTGCCCGACCCGGTGCTGCTGCCATGGCTGCCGACGCTCATCACGACGCTGCGCGACCAGGCCGCGGAGCTGGTGCCGCTGCTCGTGCGCGAGGCCGGCCGCACGTTCCCGGGCACGTTGCCCGCGGTCGACGCCTTCGTGCCGCCGTGGCTGGCCCAGCCCCGGGCCGCGGCCGCCGCCCCGGCACACGCGGCCGGGCCGGTCGAGGCGTTCCTGGCCGCCCACCCGGCGACCACCGACGCCCTGGCCGGGGCGCTCGGGCTGGCGACCGGCTGGGTCGTGGCCGAGTCCGGGCCCGCCGCCGGGCCGCTGCCGCTGCTCGCCGAATATCCGGAGACGGCCGAGGCTCTGGCCGCTGTGCTCGCCGCGCCGGTCTAGGCCGTTCCGGCGCGGTGTGGGTCCACCCCCGGAGTCCGTCCGGGGGTGGACCGTCCCGATTAGCGTGGGTCTATGGACCTTTCGTCGCTGCTGCTCGCCGGGGGCGCCTGCCTGGGGGCCCTGCTCGTGTTCGCGATCGTCGTGGCCGTCATCGGGCAACGGCGGGAGCGGCGGCGGCGCGAGGGCCTGCAGCAGTGGGCCGCGCACCACGGGTGGCGCTACGACCCGCTCCCGGCGGTCGAGTGGTGGCGCCGGCTGCCGGGGCACAACCGGCGCGGGGTCACCCTCGCGCTGACCGGGCTCGTCGGCGGCCGGACCGTCTCGATCGCCGAGTACTACTACACGACTACCACGACCACGCCCGGTCCCGACGGCGCGGCCACGACCAGCTCGTCCACGCACCGCTACGTGGTGTACCTCGTCCGGCTGCGCCAGGCCCTCCCCAGCCTGGCGGTGCACCGTCGCGGCGCGGTGTCGCGCTTCGGCCGGGCGCTCTTCGGCGACCGGCCCACGGCCCTGGGCTACGAGCCCTTCGACCGCGCCTACCGGATCTCGGCCGAGCGCCCCGACGTCGTGCCGGCGGTGTTCCGGCGCGATCTCGTGGCCGAGCACGTCGCCGGGCGGCTGCCGGAGTGGAGCCTGCACGGCGCCGAGCTCATGACCTTCGAGACGGGGCGGATCGACGACCCCGCGACGATCCCGGGGCGCTTCGCGGCTCTGGTCCGGCTGGCCGAACTGATCGAGCCCCGCTAGAGCGTGGCCAGGAACTCGTCCAGCGTCGTCGTCGGGCGGCCGAGCAGCCGGCTGAGCTCGCCGGTCACGACGTCCAGCGCGCCCTTGGCGATCTCGGCGTCCGATTTCGCCAGGATCTCGGCGAACCGGTCCGGCACGCCGAAGCCCTCCAGCGTGCGGGCGTACTCCTCGACGGGCAGGTCGCGGTACGACACCGGGGTCTGAAAGCGCCGCGCGAGCGCCTCGGCGAACTCGGTGAGCGTGAACGCGTGGTCGCCGCCGAGCTCGTAGATCGCGTTGTCGTGCCCGTCGGTGCTGGCCACGACGGCCGCGGCCGCGGCGAAGTCCGCCCGGGTGGCCCCGGCGATGCGCCCGTCGCCGGCCGAGCCGAGGACGACGCCGTGCTCCAGCGTGGCGGCCAGGTTCCCGGTGTAGTTCTCGAGGTACCAGTTGTTGCGCAGGAACGTGAACGGCACGCCGGTGGAGCGGATGTGCTCCTCGGTGGCCAGGTGCTCGGGCGAGATCGGGATCGGGTTGGTGTCGGCGCGGGTGATGCTGGTGTACACGATCCGGCCGACCTTGGCCGCCGCGGCCGCCTCGACGACCGTGCGGTGCTGCTCCAGGCGCCGGCCGACGTCGCTGGCCGAGATGAACACGAGCACGTCGCTGCCCTCGAACGCCTCGACCAGGCTCTCCGGCTTGTCGTAGTCGCCGTAGCGGGCCCCGCTTCCGGCCTCCTCGGGCCGGCGGGCCACGCCGCGCACGTCGTGCCCCTTCAGCGAGTCGAGGATCAGCTTGCCCAGGTGTCCGGTCGCGCCGGTGACGGTGATTGTCGTTTCTGGATCGTAGGCACTAACTTTTAGAAAGTGCAAGCGCTCGGGTTATCGTATGAGTCATGTCCTACGAGGAGCTGGTCTTCGACGTCTTCGCCCGGAACTGCACGTCGCGGCCGGTCATGGAGACCGTGGCCGGCCGGTGGGGCCTCCTCACGATGGCCGCGCTGCGGGACGGCACGCACCGCTTCAACGAGCTGCGGCGGCGGGTCGACGGCGTGAGCGAGAAGATGCTGTCGCAGACGTTGCACGCGCTGGAGCGTGACGGGCTGGTGGTGCGGGAGGTGCGCAGCGCGATCCCGCCCCGGGTGGAGTACAGCCTCACCGACCCCGGCCGCCGGATCGCCGCCAAGCTGACGGAGCTCATCGAGCTGCTCGAGGCCGAGATGCCCGGGATCACGCTGGCACAGGCCCGCTACGACACCGCTAAAGATCCCGCTGACGTACCGCAACAGCCGCAGCGGTGAGCACCAGCACATAGGCCGCGAGGACGGCCGCGGCGGTTCCCTGGCTCAGGCCGGCGTCCATGCCGCCGAGGGACGTGGCCGCGCGGAACGGCAGCCAGCGGGCCGCGTCGCCAAGCAGTTCGGCCGCCACCCCCTCAATGAGGGCCAGCCAGGCCAGCGAGCCTGCGATCGCGGCCACCTGGTTGCGCACCAGCGCCCCGACCGCCACGCCGATCGCGGCGAAGGCGGCGTTCCAGCCGACGGCGCCCGCCAGCGTGGACCACGGCACGCCGCCGGTGCCGCGCGCCTCGACCAGGAGCAGGGCGACCGCGCCGCCGGCCACGCCGAAGCCGGCGCCCACGAGCGCGTGGACGACGAGCTTGTCGAGCAGCACGCGGCCGCGCCTCGGGGTCGAGAGGTAGGTGTCGGCGATGGTGCGGTGGCGGTACTCGCCGGCCAGCGCCGTGATGCCCAGCACCAGCGGGAAGAGCGCGGCCAGCCCGGCGTGGGCGGCGGCGCCGGCCGAGTCCTCGGGGTGGCGGGCCAGCCGGCTCCCGGCGCCGGCGGCGACCAGCACGAGCGCGGCGGCGAGCAGCAGCCAGGGCGCCCGCACGGTGGTGAGCTTGCGGATCTCAGACCGCACTGGTGGCCTCCGTCGTGGTCAGGAACGTGTGCTCGAGGTCGCCGCCGGCCGGTCCCTCGTACCGCAACCGTCCACGGTGGACGATCACGACGTGGTCGGCGGTCTGCGCCACCTCGGCCAGCACGTGGCTGGAGACCAGGACCGTGTGCCCGGCCGCGGCGCGGCGCTTGAGCAGGGCGCGCAGCCAGGCCATGCCCGCCGGGTCGAGCCCGTTGGCCGGCTCGTCGAGCACGAGCAGCCCCGGGTCGCCGAGCAGCGCGCCGGCGAGGCCGAGGCGCTGGCGCATGCCGAGCGAGTAGCCGCGCACCCGGCGGCGGCCCGCCTCGGTCAGCCCGACCTCGTCGAGCACCTCGTCGACCCGCGCGTGCGGAAGCCTCGCCGCGCCGGCCAGGATCCGCAGGTGGTCGCGGCCGCGGCGGCCCGGGTGGAAGCCGCCGGACTCGAGCAGCGCGCCGACCGCGCGCCGGGGGTTGGGCAGCTCCGCGAAGGGCCGCCCGTCGATGAGCGCCGCGCCGGCGCTCGGCCGGGCCAGTCCGACGAGCATCCGCAGGGTGGTGGTCTTGCCGGCCCCGTTCGGCCCGAGGAAGGCGGTGACCGCGCCGGCCGGGACGTCGAAGGTGAGCCCGTCGACCGCGGTTTGGTGGCCGTACCGCTTGGTGAGGGCCTGTATCCGTACCTCTGTCATGCCCTTCACGATCGGCGGCGAGCCCGGCCGTGTCGTCGCCCTGCCGCGGCATCCGGAATACCGCGGCCGTGGGACGTTTTTGTCGTACCCCCGGCCTACCGTGACACCCATGCGGATCGACCTCACCATCGCCCTCGTCCTGGGCGTCGTCGTGCTGGTCACCACGCACGGCTCCCCGGCGTCCGCGGCCGTCGACCCGGCCGCCGTGACCGCCGTCGCGGTGGCCTGCGGCGCCCTGGTGGGCCGCCGTCACCACCCCTTCGCCGCCTTCCTGGTGAGCTCGATCGCCGCCGAGACCTACCTGGTGCTCAACCACACCAGCACCAACGGAGCCCTGGTCCTGGCCGCCCCGCTGCTGGCGCTCTACACGGTGGCCGAGTCCGAGAGCCGCCGCCGCGCCCTGACCATCGGCGTGCTCGCCGTGCTCGCCTTCGCGGGCCTGCACATGCTGGTGAAGCCCGAGTCCTGGCTCGGGCCGGAGAACCTGGCCCTGGCCGCGCTGGGCGCCCTGGCCGTGGCCGCCGGCGACGGCGCCCGAAGCCGCCGGGCGTATCTGGCCGAGGTCGAGGCGCGGGCCCGCCGCGCCGAGCACGACCGCGAGGCCGAGGCCCTGCGCCGCGTCACCGAGGAGCGCCTGCGCATCGCCCGCGACCTGCACGACGCCGTCGGCCACCAGCTCGCCCTGATCAACGTCCAGGCGGGCGTCGCCGCCCAGCTGCTGCAGTCCCGCCCGCCGGCCGCCCGCGAGGCCCTGGCCCACGTCCGCGTCGCCTCCCGGGCCGCCCTGGGCGAGCTGCGCGACACGATCGGCCTGCTGCGCCGCCCGGGCGAGCCCCCGCCCCCGGTCGACCCCCTGCCAGGCCTGTCCGGCCTGCCGGACCTGCTGACGACCTTCACCCGCGCCGGCCGCCCGTTGAGCGCCGTGACCACGGCCGACGACCCGGCCGACCCGCTGACGTTGCCGTCGCCGGTGGATCTGACGGCGTACCGGGTCATTCAGGAGTCCCTGACCAACGCCTGCAAACACGCGGCCGCGGCCCCGATCGCCGTCCACCTGCACTACACCGCCGCCACCCTGCGCGTGCGCATCGACAACGGCCCATCGCCACTGACCGTTGCCGCCGGGGACGGGCTCGGCCTTGTCGGCATGCGCGAGCGGGTGGAGGCCCTCGGCGGCACCCTGGTCGCCGGCCTACGCCCCGACGGCGGCTACCGCGTCACCGCCCTCCTGCCCCGGACCCCGCGATGATCAACGTGTTGCTGGCCGACGACCAGCCCCTGATCCGCAGCGGCTTCCGCGTGTTCGTCGAGGCGGCCGACGACGTGACCGTGGTCGGTGAGGCCGCAACCGGCCGCCGGGCGGTCGAGCTGGCCCGCGAGACGCGCGCCGACGTGGTGCTGATGGACATCCGCATGCCCGACCTCGACGGCCTCGCCGCGACCCGCCTGATCACCGCCGACCCCGACCTGGCCGGCGTGCGCGTCCTGATCCTGACGACCTTCGAGGTCGACGAGTACGTCTTCGCCGCCCTCCGCGCCGGCGCCAGCGGCTTCCTCGGCAAGAGCGCCGAGCCGGAAGACCTGCTGGCCGCCATCCGCACCGTGCACCGCGGCGACGCGCTGCTCTCCCCGGCCGCCACCCGCAGCCTGATCTCCCGCTTCCTGACCGAGCCTTCGCTGGAAGCCACCCGCCTGGACCCGGCCCGCACCGCCCTGCTGACCGCCCGCGAGCGCGAGGTCGTCCGCCTCGTCGCCACGGGCCTGTCCAACGACGAGATCGCCGCCCACCTGGTCGTGAGCCCGCACACCGCGAAGACCCACGTCAACCGCGCCATGACCAAGCTCGGCGCCCACGACCGCGCCCAACTGGTGATCCTCGCCTACGAGTCGGGTCTGGCCCGTCTGCACGGCGGCCCTGCCGCGCTCCCGCCCTGACCTCGCCACCCGCCCGGCCCTGGCCGCGCCGCCCGCCCGGCCCTGGCCGCGCCGCCCGCCCGGCCCTGGCCGCGCCGCCCGCCCGGCCCTGGCCGCGCCGCCCGCCCGGCCCTGGCCGCG
>NZ_BAAARV010000004.1:243747-386100 GCF_039532525.1 Dactylosporangium salmoneum | reverse complement strand
GCGCGCGCCGGGGCGTCCGGGTGTTCGCCGCGCGGCGGGTCGTAGTCCTGGTCCGCCTCGTCCTCGCGGGGGCGGCGGACCGCCGTGCGGCGCGGGTCGCGGGTCGGGTCGGTGCGGCGCGGCTGCTCGCTGCGGCCGCCCTGGATGACCTCCAGCGCCGGGCGGAAGGGGTCCTTGCGGCCGCCGGCCTCGACCGACGCGTCGCGGACCGAGCGGCCCCGCGGGGTGTACCGCTTGGCCTCGGACATCGTGCCGCGCAGCGGCTGGTCCGCCGTACCGTTGCCGCCGGACGATGTCGCACCCCCCGAACGGGAACGGGCGGAAGCACCGGCACCCCCCGCGCCGGCACGACCGCCCGTCCGCTGCCGGCCGGCGTCAGCCCCGCGACCGGTGGTGTCCCTGCGCTCGGCGCCCCCGCGCCGCTCGCTCCCGCCCCGCCGATCTGGAGTGTCGCCAGCCATCGTCCCGACTTCCGTTCGTCAGTCCACTATGGACTTGGGTGGAATTCCCTTGGTTACTTGCTCGGGCCCGGCATCTCCAGCTTGGTGCCGTCGGGCAGCACCAAGAAGGCCGGCGTGCGCGACGGCACGAGGCCCAGCTGCTTCGCCCGCGACGCGAGCGTCACCGGCGACTCCTTGTTGGCCAGATCGCTGCGCAGGCGCTCCTCGTCGCGGTCGAGGCTGTCCTGCTTGGTCTTCAGCGCGTCCAGCTTGAAGGCGTTCTCGGCGATCCGCGTGTTCAGCACGAGGATGCCGACCACGCCCGAGAGCACCAGCACGAGCACGAGCGCCACGAACGGCGCCCGCGGCGCACTGACCGGCGCCGGTGGCGCCACCCGCAGGCGCGGCGCCTGCTTGGTGTCGGACGCGTGCCGTTCGGGCGCGGCGCCCGCCTTCGTGGTCTCGTGCTCCGGCGCGAGAGCCGTCGCACCGTTGATCAGATAGTCCCGTCGCTGCTGCTGGTCCTGCTCATCGGCGCGCCCCGTGGTCCGGCCCCCCGACCGCGGTGCACCCTGCTGAGCCTTGCGCTGCCGGCTGGCCGGCAGTGTCGTCACGTTCATCACACCTCCCCCGATGTGTTTGTCCGGACACCCGTTGGATTATTCGGACGTTCGACGTTCCTTGCGCTCCACGGCGCGGAGTCGCACCGACGCCGCGCGCGGGTTGGCCGCTGTTTCGGCCGCGTCGGGGAGCTCGGCTCCCCGGGTGAGCGTCCGCAGCTCGGGTTCGCTGCCGGGCGGCTCGAACGGCAGCTCGACCGGCACGGTCGAGCGGGTCCGCTCCGCGATCGCCTGTTTGACCAGGCGGTCCTCGAGCGAGTGATACGACAGCACGACCAGCCGGCCCCCGGGCCGCAGCGCGTCCAGCGCCGCGGGGATCGCCCGCTCGAGGACCGCGAGCTCGCGGTTGACCTCGATGCGCAGCGCCTGGAAGGTCCGCTTGGCCGGGTGCCCGCCGGTGCGCCGGGCGGGCGCGGGGATGGACTCGCGGACCAGTTCGGCAAGGCGGGCCGAGCTGGTCAGCGGGGACTTCTCCCGCTCCCGGACGATCGACGAGGCGATGCGGGAGGCGAACTTCTCCTCCCCGTACACGCGCAGGATCCTGGCCAGGTCGCCGTGGCTGTAGGTGTTGAGCACCTCCGCCGCGGTCGTGCCCCGGGTCTGGTCCATGCGCATGTCCAGTGGCGCGTCCTGGGCGTAGGCGAAGCCGCGCGCGGCCTCGTCCAGCTGCATGGAGGACACGCCCAGGTCGAACAGGCCCGCGTCGATCCGCTCGCCGCCCAGCACCTCGGGCAGCTCGTCGTAGACGGCGTGCACGAGACGGATCCGGTCGGCGAACGGCACGAGCCGCTTGCCCGCCAGCGCCAGGGCCTGCGGGTCGCGGTCCAGGCCCAGCAGCCGGGCCTGCGGGTGCGCCGTGAGCACCGCCTCGGCATGGCCGCCGAGGCCGAGCGTGGCATCCAGGTACAGCGCGCCGGGGCGGGCGAGCGCGGGGGCGAGCAGCTCGAGGCAGCGCTCGAGCAGCACGGGCACGTGAACGTCCCGCTCCCCCATCGTCGACCCCCTGCCGGCGGCGGGTTCGCGCCCGCCGTGGTGCTGAAAACCTGCCCTTAGTGCGCGAGCGCCGTACCGCCAGCTCCCCATCCGCTCCCCCGCCCTGGCGCCGGGGAAGTGGCGTCAGGACTTCGAGAAACTCTGAGCGGCTGGAGAGCTGCCGGTACGGCGGCCTCAAAGTCGGTTACTGCAGTTGGACCTCACAGCCCTCCCGGCAGCACCCCCTCCTCGATGCCCGCAAAGTCCTCCTCGCTCTCGGCGAGGTAGGTGTCCCAGGCCTGGCGATCCCAGATCTCTACCCGGGTGCTCGCCCCGATCACGACGAGGTCGCGGTCCAGCCCGGCATACTCGCGAAGATGCTGCGGGATGGTGACCCGGCCCTGCCGGTCGGGAACCTCGTCGTGCGCGCTGGCGAAGAACACCCGGCTGTACGCCCGGGCCGCCTTGTTCGTCATCGGCGTGGCGCGAAGCTGTTCGGCGATCCGGGCGAATTCGGAGCCGGGGAACACGTAGAGGCAGCGCTCCTGTCCCTTGGTGATCACGACACCTCCCGCCAGTTCGTCCCGAAACTTGGCCGGCAGGATCAACCGGCCCTTTTCGTCCAGGCGAGGAGTGTGGGTGCCCAGAAACATGCGGCATCCACCCCTTCCCACCGCGAACGGTCCCCCCGGGGCCGGCCGAGCCCCCCGGCTCCGCCATCGCGCTCCACTGTACTCCACTTCCCTCCACCGTCAACGGAAAACCGCCCGATCCGGCGCGCCCTCCCGTGAAGAATTCCCACGTCAGACGGGGTGGAGACGGGTGGAGGACGCCGGGCGTGCCCGAACGGTGGAGGGCGTTCCCACAGCTCAAGAAATCGGGCAAACCACCCGAGGGTGCGCCCTTCGGTGCCGATGCAGCCGTCCGGGGAGCCGCGGTGGAGGGAAGTGGGGGGCCGCGGGGAGCCGGGTGGGCCCGTGGGACCGTGTGGGTGTCGCGCGCGCCGGGTAGGGTCAGCGCATCGCCGAACACCGTGGAAGCGAGATGACGGACAACAAGCTGCCGATGCGGGCCAAGCTCGCCACCTCACTGTCGCGCGGCGCTGCCGCGCTGTCACGCGCAACCGGCCGGGGCGACGGATCGGTCATCGGCGGCCGGATCGGCCTCATGATCGACCCGAACCTGCTCGCGGAGCTGGCCGCCGGCCGGCAGATCGCGCTGGTCTCCGGCACCAATGGCAAGACCACCACCACCCGGCTGACCGCCGCCGCAATGGGCGTGCTCGGCCCGGTGGCGACCAACAGCCTGGGCGCCAACATGCCGACCGGGCACACGTCCGCCCTGGCCAAGGCGGGCGCCACGCCGTACGCCGTGCTGGAGGTCGACGAGCACTACCTCAAGCAGGTGCTCGACCAGACCAGGCCCAGGGTCGTCGCGCTGCTCAACCTGAGCCGCGACCAGCTCGACCGGGCCAAGGAGGTCGCCATGATGGCGGCCCTGTGGCGCGACGCGCTGCCCGGCCGCGACCTGCACCTCGTGGCCAACGCCGACGACCCGATGGTCGTGTGGGCGGCCGCGAAGGCCGTCGCCGGGGGCACCGGGGTGACCTGGGTCGCCGCCGGCCAGCGCTTCCACGACGACTCCTGGGTCTGCCCCGAGTGCGGCGCGTCGATCGAGCGCGACGGCGAGCAGTGGAGGTGCGTGGCCGGCAACCTCAGCCGCCCGATCCCCCACTGGACGGTCAGCGGCGACGGTGTGGTGGACAACACGGGCATGTACCACCAGATCACCCTCCAGCTCCCGGGCCGGGTGAACCGGGCCAACGCGGCGACCGCACTGGCCGTGGCCGCGCACTTCGGCGTGCCGCCGGCCAAGGCGGTGCCGGAACTGGCCAAGGTGGCCTCGGTCGCCGGCCGCTACGCCACCGTGGTCCGCGACGGGCGCACCATCCGGCTGCTGCTGGCCAAGAACCCGGCCGGCTGGCTCGAGTCGTTCGACATGGCCGAGGACGTGCCGACGCTGCTGTCCATCAACGCGCGGGACCCCGACGGCCTGGACACGTCGTGGCTGTACGACGTCGACTTCTCCCCGCTGCGCGGGCGGCGCGTGCTGATCACCGGCGACCGGGCCATGGACCTGGCGGTGCGCCTCGAGGTCAACGAGGTGCGCTTCGAGCACGTCCGCTCGTTCAACCAGGCGCTCTCCCTGGTTCCGCCCGGCAGGCTCGAGGTCATCGCCAACTACACCGCCTTCCAGGACATCCGAGCGGAGCTGGACCGTGTCAACTGAGTCCCACCTGCGCCTGATCTGGCTGTACCCCGACCTGCTCTCGACGTACGGCGACCGCGGCAACCTGCTGATCCTGGCCCGCCGCGCCGACCTGCGCGGCCTGCCGGTCGAGTGCGCCGAGGTCCGCGCGGACAACCCGGTCCCCGCCGACGGCGACATCTACCTGCTCGGCGGCGGCGAGGACGGCCCGCAGGCCCTGGCCGCCCAGCGCCTCGCCGCCGACGGCAGCCTGCACCGCGCGGTCGAGCGCGGCGCGACGGTGTTCGCGGTCTGCGCCGGCTACCAGCTGCTGGGCCACTCGTTCTTCGCGAAGGGGGCGAAGTACCCCGGCCTGAGCCTGCTCGACATCGACTCGGACCGCGGCGAGTCCCGCGCCGTGGGCGAGCTGGCCGGCGAGACCCACCCGGCCCTGGGCCTGCCGACCCTGACCGGCTTCGAGAACCACGGCGGCCGCACCCACCTCGGCCCGGGCGTGAAGCCCCTAGCCAAGGTCACCACGGGCATCGGCAACGACGGCCAGTCCGAGGGCGCCTGGAACGGCCGGATCCTGGGCACCTACTCCCACGGCCCGGCCCTGGCCCGCAACCCGGCCATCGCCGACCTGCTGCTGCGCTGGGCCACGGGCATGACCATGGAGCCGATCGACGACCGCTGGCCCACGGCCCTGCGCAACGAGCGCCTCTCCGCCGTCGCGAGGTAACCCGAGCCGCGCCGGCGCCGGTACCGGGCGAAGCACAAAGGGCCGGTCCCTGACGGGGCCGGCCCTTTCGCGTGCCGGGGTCAGACGACGACGGAGACCATGCGGCCCTTGACGACGATGACCTTCTTCGGGGTCTTGCCGGACAGCTGGCCGGCGACCGCGGACAGGGCGGCGGCGCGGACCGTCTCCTCGTCGGCGTCGGCGGCGATGTCGATCTTGCCGCGGACCTTGCCGTTGACCTGGACGGGGTAGGTGACCTGCTCGGCGACCAGGTAGGCCGGGTCGGCCGCCGGGAAGTCGGCGTAGGCGACCGACGTGGTGTTGCCCAGGCGCTGCCACAGCTCCTCGGCCAGGTGCGGGGCGAACGGGGAGATCATGCGGACCAGCGGGTCGGCGATCTCGCGCGGCGTGCCGTTCGGGGACACCTGGGTGGCCCGGTTGGTCAGCTCGATCATCTTGGCGATGGCGGTGTTGAAGCGCATCTCCTCGATGTCGACGCGCACGCCGTCGATCACGCGGTGCAGCAGCCGGCGGCTCTCGTCGTCCAGGGCGTCGTCGGTGATCCGCACGGCGTCGCTCTGCTCGTCGATGACCAGGCGCCACACCCGCTGCAGGAAGCGCTGGGCGCCGACGACCGCCCTGGTCTCCCAGGGGCGGGAGACGTCCAGCGGGCCCATCGACATCTCGTAGACGCGGAACGTGTCGGCGCCGTAGCGCTCGCACATCTCGTCCGGGGTGACGACGTTCTTCAGGGACTTGCCCATCTTGCCGTACTCCCGGACGACCTCCTGGTCGCCGTAGAAGTACTTGCCGGCCTGGCGCTCCTCGACCTTCTCCGCCTCGACGTACACGCCGCGGGCGTCCTTGTACGCGTACGCCTGGATGTAGCCCTGGTTGAACAGCTTGCGGAACGGCTCCTCGGAGGAGACGAAGCCGCGGTCGAACAGCACCTTGTGCCAGAAGCGGGCGTACAGCAGGTGCAGCACCGCGTGCTCCACGCCGCCGACGTACAGGTCCACGCCGCCGACGTCGCCGGGCTGCTGCGGGCCCATCCAGTAGCGCTCGTTGGCCGGGTCGACCATCTTCGTCGCGTTGGCCGGGTCCAGGTAGCGCAGCTCGTACCACGACGAGCCGGCCCACTGCGGCATGACGTTGGTCTCGCGGGTGTACGCCTTCGGGCCGTCGCCCAGGTCCAGGGTGACCTCGACCCACTCCTTGGCCCGCGACAGCGGCGTCTCCGGCATGCTGTCGGCGTCGTCGATGTCGAACGTGCGCGGCGAGAAGTCCTCGACGTCCGGCAGCTCGACCGGCAGCATCGACTCGGGCAGCGCGATCGGCATGCCGGTCGCGTCGTAGACGATCGGGAACGGCTCGCCCCAGTAGCGCTGGCGGCTGAACAGCCAGTCGCGCAGGCGGTAGGTGATGGCGCCGACGCCGTGGCCGTTGGCCTCCAGCCACCCGATGATCTTCGCCTTGGCGTCGGCGACGCCCAGGCCGTCCAGGCTGAACCCGTCGGGACGGGTGGAGTTGATGGCGGCGCCGTCGCCGGTGTACGCCTTGCCGTCGAAGCCCTCGCTCGGCTGCACGGTGCGGATGATCGGCAGGTCGAAGACCTCGGCGAAGGCCCAGTCGCGCTCGTCCTGGCCGGGCACCGCCATGATCGCGCCGGTGCCGTAGCCGGCCAGCACGTAGTCGGCGATGAAGACCGGGATCGAACGGCCGTCGACCGGGTTGGTGGCGTAGGCGCCGATGAAGACGCCGGTCTTCTCCTTGGCGTCGGCCTGGCGCTCGACATCGGTCTTCGAGGCCGCGAACGCGCGGTAGGCGGCAACCGCGTCGGCCGGGGTGGCCGCGCCGCCGGTCCACTTGTCGTTGGTCCCCTCGGGCCAGGCGGCCGGGACCAGGTCATCGACCAGCGCGTGCTCCGGGGCCAGCACCATGTAGGTCGCGCCGAACAGCGTGTCGGGGCGGGTGGTGAAGACCCGGATCGGGGTGCCGGCCTCGGTCTCGAAGTCGACGTGGGCGCCGCGGGACCGGCCGATCCAGTTGCGCTGCATGGCCTTGACCTTGTCCGGCCAGTCCAGCCGGTCCAGGTCGTCCAGCAGCCGGTCGCCGTAGGCGGTGATCCGCATCATCCACTGGCGCAGGTTGCGCTTGAAGACCGGGAAGTTGCCCCGCTCGCTGCGCCCGTCCGGCGTGACCTCCTCGTTGGCCAGCACGGTGCCCAGGCCGGGGCACCAGTTGACCGGGGCCTCCGAGATGTACGCCAGGCGGTACCCGTCGACCACACCGCGGCGCTCGACCGCGGACAGCTCGTCCCACGCCCGGCCGTCCGGGGTGGCCCGCTCGCCGGACTCGAACTCCTCGATCAGCTCGTCGATCGGCCGGGCCTGCTGCCGGTCGGCGTCGAACCAGGAGTTGAAGATCTGCAGGAAGATCCACTGGGTCCAGTGGTAGAACTCGGTGTCGGTGGTCGCGACGCTGCGCCGGTCGTCGTAGGCCAGGCCCAGGCGGCGCAGCTGGCCGCGGTACCGCTCGACGTTGGCCTCCGTCGTGGTGCGCGGGTGCGTGCCCGTCTGCACCGCGTACTGCTCGGCCGGCAGGCCGAAGGCGTCGAAGCCCATCGGGTGCAGCACGTTGTAGCCGGCCATGCGGAAGTACCGCGTGTAGCAGTCCGTGCCGATGTACCCCAGCGGGTGCCCGACGTGCAGGCCGGCGCCCGACGGGTAGGGGAACATGTCCATCACGTACAGCTTCGGCGCGCCCGCGCGCGGGTGGGCGGGGTCGCTGAGCGGACCGGTCGGGTTCGGTGCGTGGAACGTGCCGTTCTCGGACCAGTAGTCCTGCCAGCACGCCTCGATCTCCGCCGCCATCGCCGCCGTGTAGCGGTACGGCGGGATGTCGACCGCTCCGTCGGTCACTGCCTCGCTCATGACTCTCGCCACCTCAGGGTCTCGGGATTCTCCAGCATTGTCCGGGCATGAAAAAACCCCTCGCGCAGGAGGGGTCGCCGTGCCGTCGCGTTTCAGCGCGTCAGCACGGCTCGCTAAGAAGCCGGACCACCCGGGTCATACCCGCAGTGTACCCCAGCGCGCGAGGCGGTTATCCGAGCGCCGATCCGGGCTCACCCGTCGGTCACCGAGGGTGCCTCGCCGCCGGGGCAGCTCACGGTGTACCGCAACCGCTCCCCCGCCCGGTCGAACTGGACGTGGGCGTTGGTGTGCACGCCGAGGTCCGCGGTGACGAGCCGCACGCCGGGCACGGGCAGCACCTGCAGCACGGCGGCCTTCCGCCCGGCGCACGCGGCGACGATGAGGCCACCCTCGATCGGCAGGCTCACGCTCGGCCCGGCGGTGGCGGGCGCGGGCGGGCCGCCCCGGCCCTGATCGTCCTGGTCGCCTTGGTCGTCCTGGCCGGCCGGGTTGCCGTCGGGCCGGCCGCCCACCGGGTCCGTCGCCGTAGGTGATGGAGTCGTCACGGAGGGCGCCTCGGACGGCGGCGCCGCGGAGGGAGTAGGGGTATATGGAATGCCCACCTCGCCCGCCCCCGTCCGGCCGGCGTCGGCCAGGCCCGAGGGGCGGGTGACCGCGACGGCGACCAGCAGCGCCGCGATCGCGGCGAGGACGGCGAACCCCGCGAGCACGCGCCGACGGCCGGGCTCGGGGCGGTCGGGCTCGGGGCGGTCGGGCTCGAGTCGGTCCGGCTCGTGCGCCGACGCCGCGACCGGCCGCGCGACAAGCTCCGTCGGCCCTTCGGGCGCACCCGGCTCCGGCTCCGGCGGCAGCACCGAGCATCGCGGCACGATCCCGGCCGCCTCGGCCAGGCGGGCCGCGACCACGGCGGCTGCCGGGCGGTCCCCGGCCTGCTTGGCCAGGCAGCTCATGCACAGATCGCGCACGCCGGGCGGGACCCCGGGCAGGTCGGGCAGGGGCGCCGGCGGCTGCATCATGTGCGCCGCGACCAGCTGCGTCGTCGTCTCGCTGTCCCACGGCAGCCGGCCGGTGAGGCAGCGGTACAGCAGCACGCCGAACGCGTAGACGTCGCTGGCCGGCGTGACCTCGTCGGAGGCCAGCCGCTCGGGGGCCAGGTAGGCCGGCGTGCCGAGCACGAGCTCGGCGGGGTCGGCCAGGTCCGGCACCCCCGCGACGCCGACGAGGCCGAAGTCGAGCAGCTTGGCGGCGTCGGGCGTGAGCATGACATTGGCCGGCTTGACGTCGCGGTGCACGAGATCCTCGGCGTGGGCCGCGGCCAGCCCGGCGGCCACCTCGGCGCCGATGCGCAGCGCCGCCGCCACCGGCAGCGGGCCGCCGCTGAGCCGCTCGGCGAGCGTCGGACCGCGCAACAGTTCCATCACCACGAACGGTGCGTGACCGTCCGTTTCCCCGTAGTCGTAGACGTTCGTAATGTTCGGGTGCGAAAGGCGCGCGGCGGCCCTGGCTTCCAGACGGATTCGGCGGCGCCAATCGGCGTCGGTGGCGAAGCGCGGCCCCAGCACCTTGACCGCGACCTCGCGGCCGAGCACTCGGTCACGGGCCCGCCACACGACGGACATGCCGCCCTCGCCGAGCCGCTCGACCAGCAGATACCTGTTGCCCAGCAGCCGACCAGCTTCCACGCCCCCAGTCTGCCCCAATCGACGGCGGCCGACATCTCGGGGGACCGTTTACCCGCGGTTCGACCGGGTACGTCGGGGCGCCGGAAAAAAGCTGCTAGCGGCCGGGCCGGGATGTCCGCAATGACGGAATCCCGTCCGGCGCAGTGTCAATTCCCCGGCTAGCCTGAGGGGATACGACGGCTCGTGTTGCGATCGATGACAACGTTTGCACGCAACCGGGCGGTTCACCTATGGGTCTTTACACCTAACGGTGGCCACGGCACGACCACGAGGAGGCCAGTTGACTAGGCACCGCACGTTCGAGGAACTCGGGGCACCGCTACCCGCGCCCGAGTTCCGCGCGGCGACCGACGCAATCGTCGCGAACATCGAACAGGTCATCGAGGGTAAGACCGCGACCGTGCGGCTGGCCCTGGCCGTGCTGCTCGCCGAGGGGCACCTGCTCATCGAGGATGTTCCCGGCGTGGGCAAAACCAAACTCGCCAAGGCGCTCGCCCGGTCCATCGACTGCTCGGTGCGGCGGATCCAGTTCACGCCGGACCTGTTGCCCAGCGACGTCACCGGCGTCAGCGTCTACAACCAGGAGACGCGGGACTTCGAGTTCAAGCCGGGCGCCGTGTTCGCCAACATCGTCGTCGGTGACGAGATCAACCGGGCCTCGCCGAAGACCCAGTCGGCGCTGCTGGAGAGCATGGAGGAGCGGCAGGTCACCGTCGACGCGGCGACGTACCCGCTCCAGGTGCCGTTCATGGTCATCGCGACGCAGAACCCGATCGAGATGGAGGGCACGTACCCGCTGCCCGAGGCCCAGCGCGACCGGTTCACCGCCCGGATCGCCATGGGTTACCCGGACATGGGCGCCGAGCTCGCCATGCTCGACGTGCACGGCCGCCACGACGCCCTGGACGACCTCGCCCCGGTCTCCGACTCGTCCGCGATCCGCCGCATGATCGCCACCGTCCGCGACGTGCACGTCGCCGACGCCGTGAAGCAGTACGCCGTGAACATCGTGACCGCCACCCGCGAGTCCGGCGAGCTGCGCCTCGGCGCCTCCCCGCGCGCCACGCTGCAGCTGCTGCGCACCGCCCGCGCCGTCGCCGCCATCGAGGGCCGCGAGTTCGTGCTCCCCGACGACCTGCAGGCACTCGCCGTGCCGGTGCTGGCGCACCGCGTCATCCCCACGGCCGAGGCTCAGCTGTCCCGCCGGACCACCGACGCGATCATCGCCGAGCTCGTGCACCGGCTGCCGCTGCCGTCGGACCGCCAGCCGCGCTCGCCGTACGACACCCGGGCGCAGCGGCCGCAGCAGTACGGGGGCCGCTGAGCATGCGAGAGGCGCTGCGGGGGCTCACCACCCGGGGGCGTAGTTTCCTGGCCGCCGCCGCAGCGGCCCTCATCGCCGCGCTGATCCTCGGCGAGCGCGACCTGCTGCGCGTGGCGATCCTGCTCGCCGCGCTGCCGCTGCTGTCCGCGGCGTACGTGGGGCGCACCCGCTACCGCCTGTCGTGCAGCCGCACCCTCGACCCGCACCGCGTGCAGGTCGGGGCCAGCGCGCGGGTCATCCTCCGGCTGCAGAACCTGTCCCGCCTGCCCACCGGCACCATGCTGCTGGAGGACCGGCTGCCGTACGCGCTGGGCAGCCGACCACGGCTGGTGCTGGAGAAGCTGGGCGCGCACCAGGCCAGCTCGGTGGCCTACACCGTGCGGGCCGACGTGCGCGGCCGCTACGAGGTCGGCCCGCTGGTCGTGCGGCTGACCGACCCCTTCGGGCTGTGCGAGCTGACCCGGGCCTTCCCGTCGGTCGACCGGCTCACGGTGATCCCGCAGGTCGTGCCGCTGCCGGCGGTGCGCCTGGCCGGCGAGTTCGCCGGCTCCGGGGACAGCCGGGCCCGCTCGGTCGCCGTGCACGGCGAGGACGACGCGGCCACCCGGGAGTACCGCTACGGCGACGACCTGCGCCGCGTGCACTGGCGCTCGACGGCCCGCACCGGCGAGCTCATGGTGCGCCGCGAGGAGCAGCCGTGGGAGAGCCGGGCGACCGTCGTGCTCGACACCCGGGCCGCCGCCCACCGCGGCGAGGGCCCCACGGCGAGCTTCGAGTGGGCGGTCTCCGCGGCCGCGAGCATCGCGGTGCACCTGCGCGAAGCGGGGTACAAGATGCGGCTCGTCACCGATGCCGGCGTCGACGTGGACGCGACCGAGATCGACGGCGACGGCCCGCTGCTCGACCAGCTCGCCGACGTGCGGCTGGCCCAGCGCAGCGACATCGGCACCCTCATCGAGCGGGTGCGCCGGCGCAGCGACGGCGGCCTGATCATCGGCATCTTCGGCCTGCTGTCCTCGGCCGAGGCCGAGCTGCTGGCCTCGTTCCGCTCCAACAGCGCGACCTGCGTCGCGCTGTTCATCGACTCCTCGACCTGGCTCAACCTGCCGACGGCGGCCCGCGAGGAGGCGGACAAGGCGCACGGCGTCGCGTCCCTCGCGCTGCTGCGCAGCGGCTGGCGGGTCGTGGAGGTGCCACACGGGGCCAAGCTCTCCGGGTTGTGGCCGCAGACCGGGCGAGGGTCGCAGGGCTTCGCCTGGCGGGCCGCGTCCGCGGAGAGCGTCGCTGGAGGAGTCCGGTGAACCAACGCAAGCACCTGACGCTGATCGCGGCCGGCTCGGCGTTCCTCGCCTCGCTGCCGCTGGCCAACGTCTTCGACCACTACACCTGGGCCTTCCGCGCGCTGCTCGTGGTCGCCGTCATGTGCGGCGTGGGCGTGCTGGTGCGCAGCCTCCGGGCACCGGCCTGGGCCCCGACGGCGGCGATGGCGCTGGCCGGGCTGCTGTCGCTCACCTGGCTGTACCCCAGCCACGCGGAGTACCTGGGCATCCTGCCCTCGCCGGGCACGATCTCGCACTTCGCGCAGCTGCTGCGCACGGCGTCGGAGGAGATGAGCGAGTACGCGACGCCGGTCGGCGACCGCGACGGCTTCCTCTTCCTGGCCACGCTCGGCGTCGCCGTGGTCGCGCTGCTCGTCGACGTGTTCGCCGTGGTGGTCCGCCGGCCCGCCCTGGCCGGCCTGCCCATGCTGGCGATCTACTCGGTGCCGGTCACCGTCGACACCGAGAACACCAGCGCGCTGCCCTTCGCGCTGGGCGCCGTCGGCTTCCTGTGGCTGCTCGTCACCGACAACGTCGACCGGGTCCGCCGCTTCGGCCGCCGCTTCACCGGCGACGGCCGCGACGTCGACCTGTGGGAGCCGTCCCCGCTGGCCGCGGCCGGCCAGCGGCTCGGCGCGCTGAGCGTGATCGCCGCGGTGGTGCTGCCACTCATCCCGTTCGCCATGCCGGCCGGTTTGCTCGACAGCATCGGCGCGGGGGCGGGCGGCGGCGGGGGCGGCGGCATCGGCAACGGGCACAACGGCAAGTCGGTCAGCATGTTCGCGCTGCTGTCCGGCCAGCTCAACCGGGACAAGGCGTTCGAGATGGTCAAGGTGACCGACCTCGACGACCCGCACCCCTTCTATCTGCGCTTCAACGTGCTCGAGGACCTCTCCGCCAAGGGCTTCAGCGCCCGGCCGATCAACGGCGGGGCGCCCGTCGGCAACGGCTTCGCGAAGCCCGAGTGGGAGTCGTCGGTCAAGGTCGGCACCCACCAGGCCCACATCGAGGTCACCAGCGAGCTCGCGATCAGTTATCTGCCGATCTACACCTGGCCCACCAAGATCGACAAGGTCAGCAACAACTGGGCCTTCGACCCGAGGACGGCGGTGGTGTACTCCGGGAAGGACACCAGCGCCAAGAAGTCCTACAACGTCACGTACCTGCGCCCGGACATCTCGCCGGACGAGCTGCGCAACGCCGCCCCGCTCAACCCGAACGACCCGCAGCTCAAGGACCTCGCCACGGCCCCGCCCAACGCGGTGGTCAAGGCCAAGGTGGACGAGCTCGTCAAGGGCAAGACGACGGAGTACGACAAGGTCAAGGCGATCTACGACTCCTTCTCCCCCGAGAAGGGCTTCACCTACGACACGTCGACCGGCGCGGACACCAGCGGCACGAAGATCGCCGACTTCCTGACCAACAAGCGGGGGTACTGCGCCCAGTACGCCGCCGCCTTCGGCTGGCTGCTGCGCGAGGCCAAGATCCCGGCCCGGGTGGCGTTCGGCTTCGCCCGGGGCAGCCAGGGCGCGAACAAGACCACGACGCTGACCAACTTCAACCTGCACGCGTGGACCGAGGTGTACTTCCCGGGCTTCGGCTGGCTGCCGTTCGACGCGACGCCGCCGACGGGCGTCATCGGGTCGATGACCCCGGAGTACCTGCCGGCGAACAACGCCATCAACGGCGACGACGCCCCGAACCGGCGCGGCAACCAGCCCCTGCCGGACTCGTCCTCGTCGGCCGACCCCGGCGCCGGCGGCACGCACGACAACCCGGGCGACACCGGCAACGGCACGAACCTGAAGAAGCCCTCGTTCGGCATCCAGCTGCGGGACTTCTTCCTCAGCTCCATCGGCATCACCTCGGTCAGCGTGGCCCTGCTGCTCCTGCTGCTGGCCACCCCGGCCCTGGCCCGCGCCCGCACCCGCCGGCGCCGCCTGAGCGTCGCCCCGTCCGGCCCGGCCGGCCTCTCGGTGTCCGGCGAGGGCGGCCCGGAGATGGTCGTGGTCCCGGACGAGCGCGCGATCGGCGCCGCCCGCGACGACGCCCACCGGGCCTGGGACGAGCTGCTCGACACGATGGTCGACTACCACATCCTCGTCGACGAGGCAGAGACACCCCGCGCGACCGTCGATCGGCTGGTCCGCAAGGAGCGGCTGCGCGACCGGGCCGAGTCCGGGGCGCGGATCCTGAGCACCGCGGAGGAGCACGCGCGGTACGCCCGGCGGCCCCTCACCGGCCGCGAGCTGCGCTCCGCCCTCTCGGCGGTGGAGTCGTCCTTCGCCGCGAACGCCACCGGGAAGGTACGCTTCCGGGCCCGCTTCCTGCCGCCGTCGGTGCTGCGGCGATGGCGCACGGGGATCGGCGTCCGCGCCGGCAATGCGGCGCTGGCCTTCGGGCGGGGCTGGGACTCGACGATGCGGGTACTGAGCGTGCGGCGGTTCGTGGTCCGGCGCGGAGAGCGCTGACCTCTTCCCGACGGGGACATCTCCATGCCGGAGGTGTCCCCGTCGGCTTTTTCGCGCGATAGGCCGGGCGCCGCGCGCCGCGACTTATCGGACTTCTTCGCCCGTCGAGCCTCAGGGCGCGACCCATTGACAAAAAGTTCTTTTACGTAAAGACTGATTTTCGCCATGAGAAACGTCGTCTACCTCGACCAGATCGAGCAGGCTGAGGCCCTGCTCAAGCCGCAGCGGATCGAAGTGCTGCGACAGCTCGCCGAGCCCCGGTCGTGCACCGAGGTGGCGGTCGAGCTCGACCAGACCCCGCAGCGGGTCTACTACCACGTGAAGCGCCTGCTGGAGGCCAACCTGGTGCGTCAGGTGGCCGAGCGCCGGGTGCGCGGGATCCACGAGGGGATCTACCAAGCGGCGGGCCGGTCCTACTGGCTGTCCCCGGGCTTGGTGGGCCGGATCGGACTGCGCAACACCCGCGACCAGCTCAGCCTCGGCTACCTGGTCGACCTGATGGAGGACGTGCAGGCGGACGTCGCCGCGCTCGACCTCACCAGGCCCGACCTGCCGTCGATCGGCGTGTCCGGGGACATCCGGGTGCGCCCGGATCAGCGCAAGGCGTTCCTCGACGAGCTGCAGCAGACGCTGCAGGACCTGTTCACCCGCTACGGCGGTGCCGAGGGCGACGCGTTTCGCCTGGCCGTCGCCTGCTATCCGAAGGGAGATCCCGATGACCGAGCCTGACCTGCGCCTGCGCGCGATCGTTCCGGCCCCGTTGAAGGTCGTGTACGAGGCGCTGACCGACCCGGCCGCGCTGCGGGTGTGGCTGACCGAGCACGCCGACGTCGACCTGCCCACCAAGTACGAGTTCTGGGGCCGCACCACGCCGGACGGCGCCGCGCCGCACCAGCGCGTGCTGCACGTGGACGAGCGCACCATCCGGTTCGCCTGGACCGTCGAGGGCGTCGAGTCCACGGTGCAGTTCGAGGTGGCCGAGGACGAGGACGGCACGCTGGTGACGCTGAGCCAGAGCGACCTGCCGAGCTTCGCGGACGTGCTGGCCGACAAGGCCGGTGCCCGTGGCGCGCTGCAGACGTTCTGGACGCTGGCGATCGCCAACCTGGCCGACTATCTGGCCGGCCGTGAGCCGACGCCCAAGTGCGACTTCACGTCGGCCGAGTTGCGTGCGTCTGTGGTGATCGACGCCCCGCCGGACAAGGTGTTCGAGTCGATGACCCAGCCGGAGCAGATCGTCCGGTGGTCCGGCGCCAACGTCGACGTCGAGCCCTACGTGGGCGGCCGGTTCGCCATGGGCGGGTTCGAGCTGGACCAGGCGGGCGCCAGGTTCGTCGAGTTCGAACCGGGCCGCAAGGCGACGCTGCGGTTCGCCGACGGCATGATCGACAGCTGGGAGCTGGAAGGCTCGGACGGCAAGACCCGGCTCACCGTGACGCAGAGCGGGTTCGACCCCACCAACCCGCCGTACCCGGGTTGGGCCGGCTGGATGGGCGGCATCGCCGCGCTGCGGCGCTACCACGAGCTCCCGCAGTGGCGCTCGATCTGGCGCCAGATCGAGGTCGTCGGGGTACCCGAGGGCATGTTCAGCAACGACCAGTGAGATGAGATGAGCGCCCCGGAACGCGTTCCGGGGCGCTCATCTGCGTCATTTGCGGAGTTAGTCGCTTTTCGCCGTGTCGAACATCTCGCCGAGCGGCAGGTCGCGGACCGGTCTCATCCACGCCTCGGACTCGGCGGGACCCGGGCCACCCAAGGCCGAGGCCGGTCCCGCTGTCGAGCGGCGGGGGAACAGCGGCCAGACCGGCCGCGGCCGGGGATGAAGTGCGTGGTGATCAGCGGCCGGGCGCTGGCCTCGGGTCGGGGCGCGCCTCAGCACCGCGGCCGGCGAGGCCCCTGAAGGCCGAAGGCAGGCGCGTGGTAGCCACTCGCCGGCCGCTCCGCGAGGCGGGGTGGCCGGCGCAGGCTCAGGCCGTCGTCAGAGGTCGCCCTCCGGGCGGCGGCGCCAGCGGTCCTCGAGGCGGTCCACCAGGCCACCGCGGCGCTGGCGGGTCCGGCGTGAGGCCGTGCCACCGACGGCGTGCAGGTCGGTGGTCTGGCCACGGCGGTACGCCTGGACGCCGAACGCCAGGGCGCACAGCATGACCAGGAAGCCGCCCACGCCCAGGAGTGGGATGGAAATCGCCACGCCGTAGACGAGCAGCGCCATGCCGGCCAGCAGCAGGATCCCTGCGGCGATCATCCGGCGCTTGGCATGGAACCGCGGGTCGGTGGCGCGCACCGCCGAGGCAAACTTTGGATCCTCGGCAAGCGACCGCTCGATTTGCTCGAACAGCCGCTGCTCGTGCTCCGAGAGCGGCACGGCACTCCTCCCCGGTCGCGAAGGCCGGCCCTTGAGGGACCGGCTGTCCGGCACAGCCGGACGGCTGCGTACTGGCAAGTTTACGAGGGGGTCAACCAGTCGGAAAGCGGGACGTTGGTCCGGCCGTGCCGATTTTCCGACGAGTGTGGCTCCTATGTCCTTCCATTGTGTCGTGTCCGGGACTTTCCTGCCCCCTCCCCCGCCGGTGCGGCTCCGTTTCCGTCGGTTCGCATTCCGTCACCGCGCAGCAGGCTGGCGGGCTTGACGAGACCGGCGCCGAAGCGGGCGGCGACCGCGTCGGCGGCCCGCTCGGCGTCACGCCAGCCGTGGTCGCGCTCACCCAGCGTCATCTGCCGCGGGGTGCCGTCGGCGTGCACGAGCCCCTCGACGCGCACGCCGACGAGGCGAATGCGCTCGCCGGGGCGGCCGGACTGGAACAGCGCCCACGCCAGCTCGAAGATCTCGCGGCTCACGTCGGTGGGCACGTCTACGGTGCGTGACCGGCTGAGCGTCTGGAAGTCGGCCAGCCTGATCTTGACCGAGACGGTGCGGCCGGCCTGTCCGGCGTGGCGCAGGCGGCGGGCGACCTTGTCCGAGAGGGCGAGCATCGCGCGTCGGATGGTGGACAGGTCGCTCACGTCGACGTCGAACGTGGTCTCGGCGCCGATCGACTTCTCGACGTGGTCGGGAATCACCCGTCGGGGGTCACGGGCGAGGGACAGCTCGTGCAGGTGATGGGCGGCCGCGTCGCCCACCGCCGAGCGCAGCATCCCGACCGGGGCGGCGGCGAGGTCGCCGATGGTCTTCAGCCCCAGCCGCTGGAGGCTCTCGGCGGTGCGCTCGCCGACGCCCCACAGCGCCTCGACGGGCAGCGGGTGGAGATACTCCAGCTCGCGCTCCCGCGGAATCACCGCCATCCCGTCGGGCTTGGCCCGCGTGGACCCGAGCTTGGCCAGGAACTTCGTGCCGGCCACCCCCACCGAGCAGGTGAGCCGCTGCTCCCCCGCCACCCGCCGCCGGATCAGCGCCGCGATCTCGGCCGGCCGCCCGAGCAGCCGCCGCGCGCCGGCCACGTCGAGGAAGGCCTCGTCGAGCGAGAGCGGCTCGACCAGCGGCGTCACGTCGCGGAAGATCGCCATCACGGCGCGGGACGCCTCCGTATACGCCGCGAAGTCCGGCGGCAGGAACACCGCGTGCGGGCACAGCCGCTGGGCCCGGCTGCCGGGCATCGCGCTGCGCACCCCGTATTTGCGTGCCTCGTAGCTGGCCGCGGAGACCACCCCGCGCGGGCCCGCCCCGCCGACGATGACGGGCTTGCCGCGCAGCTCGGGGCGGCGCCGGACCTCCACGGACGCGTAGAACGCGTCCATGTCCACGTGCAGCACCGTGCACCCGGAGTCGTCGGCGTCGGGCCCGAACTCGCCGGCGCCTCCGCGTGGTACCACCTGACTTCGCCCCACACGGGAACCCTAGCGGGACCCTATGACAAAATTGACGAGAACTTAGGTTTGCCTTACCTTCCAGGCATGGCCCACATCGCGATGACCTCGCCCCTGGCGCCGGTCGTCGCGGCCGTGGAGGGGCTCCGCCGCCGCCACCCGGCCCTGACCAGGTCCGTCACCCGGGGCCTGGTGATCACCCCGACGGCGGAGTGGTCACGGGCGATCGACCCCGAGGCCGCCGCGGTACTGCTCGTCGCCGGCTGGACCCGGGCCCGCCGCGTCCCGTTGCTGATACCGGGCGAGACGTTCGTGAACCGCGCCGGGCAGCTGGGCGTGCGCCGGGCCCACGTCGCCGTGCTGGCCGACGACCCGGCGGCGGGCGCGCCGGGGGTGGTGGTCGCCCGGGACCGCGCGGACCTGCTCGACCTGGTGGCGGAGCACGCGGGCGCGGAGGTGCCGGCCTGGGAGCTCGCCCGGCACGTGACCGCCCTGCTCGCCGCGACGAGCGTGGCACTCGCCGCATCGCGATAGCGGCGACCTGGCGGATCAGCGGCGGACCACCAGCAGGGGGATCTCCATCTCGGTGGCCGTGTTCGAGCCGTGGAAGGCGATCATCTCCGACAGGCGCGGCGTCTCGTGGGCGCTGGCCAGCACGATCCACCGGTCGCGGCAGACCACCACGGCGTCGCCGATGCGCTGCAGGTGGGCCTCCGGGACCTCGCCGAACCACCCCGATGCCACGGCCTCGGCGCGCGGGACGACCCAGGCCGCGTCGCCCAGGACGCCCCGCCAGGTGGCCAGCACGTCCTGCTCGGCGCCGGGGGCGGTGTGCAGGTAGCGCACCCGCGGCTCGCCCGCCACCACGGCCACGCCCTCGGTCAGGCGCGGGTCGCGGTCCAGGTCGATGCGGCGGTCCGGCGGGACGTCGAGCTGCCCGTGGTCGGCCGTCACCAGCAGCGCCGTGTCGGGCGGGAGGGCGTCGACCAGGCGGGTGAGCAGGCGATCGGCCGAGGCGGCGGCCTCCTGCCACTGCGCGCTGCCGAGACCCCAGTCGTGACCGGCGCGGTCGACGTCGGGCAGGTAGCCGTACACCAGGCGGGAGTCGGGCAGCGCGGCCAGCATCTCGTCGGCGACCGCGTCGGCGGCCACGCCGGGGCCGAGCCGGGCGCCGCGGTAGGCCGAGCGGGTGAGGCCGGTGTCGGTGAATGCCGGGTTGGTGACCACGGTCGGGGCCAGGCCCGCGTGCTGGGCGCGGGTGAACGCGGTCGGCAGGGGCTGCCACACGGCCGGGTCGGGGGCGTCGGTCCAGTGGAGGTGGTTCACGACCTGGTCGGTGCCGGGGCGGTTGAGGGTGAAGCCGACGATGCCGTGGCTGCCGGGGGCGGCGCCGGTGCCGAGGGTGACCAGGCTGACCGGGGTGGTCGACGGGAAGCCCGAGGTGATCCGGCGGGCGGTGCCGAGGCGGCCGTGCACGATGTCGGCGAGCGTCGGGGCGTGGCGGGCGGCGGCCGGGAGCTGGTGCCAGCCCAGGCCGTCCAGCAGGACCACGGCCACCCGGCGCACGCCGTCGAGCTGGGCGGCCAGGCCGAGGTGGTCCGGCTCGCCGGGGACGCCGAGCGCGTGCAGGGCGCTGGGCAGGACGTCGGCGAGGCTCTCCCGGCCGTACCGCGGCTCGACCCGCCCCAGCGCCTCCATCACGCCCCGCGGCGGGCCAGGAGGTGCAGCTGGGTGGCGATGTCGCGGTACGGCGGCGCGCCCGCCAGCGCGAGCTCGAAGGCGGCCAGGGCCTCCGGCTCGCTCTCGGCGACGGTGCCGGGGACCAGGTCGGCGACCACGCGCACGCCGTGGACCTGCTCGACCGTCAGGCCGCACTCGTCGAGCAGCGAGGTGGCGGAGTCGGCGGTGTAGCGGCGGCGCAGGCGGTCCCGCGCGTCGGAGCGCCCGTCGGGGCTCGCCAGCAGGACCGAGGCGGCGGCCAGGTGGCCGCCGATGGCCCGGGCCAGCACGGCGGCGGCCCGGTTGGCCACGACCACGCTGGCCGCGCCGCCGGGACGCAGGGTCCCGGCGAGCGCGGCCACGGCCTTGTGCGGGTCGTCCACGACCTCCAGCACGCTGTGGCAGAGGGCCAGGTCGATGGTGCCGGGTCCGACCTGGTCGGCCAGGCCGTCGGCGTCGCCCTGCACGGCCCGGACCCGCTCCCCCACGCCCGCCTCGGCGGCCCGCCGGATGAGCGCGGCGAGCGCGTCCGGACTCGCGTCGACCACGGTGACGGTGTGGCCGGCCTGGGCCAGCGGCACGGCGAAGCCGCCGGTGCCGCCGCCGACGTCGAGGACGGTCAGCGGTCGGTCGGCCCGCTCCAGCTCGCGGCGCAGGACCTGCCAGACGACGGCGGTGCGAGGCGCAGAGGACTCCACGTGACTAGACCTTAGTCGACAGCGGCAGGTACACCTGATTGCCCGCCGCCGCGAACTCCTCCGACTTCTCCCGCATGCCCTGGGCGGCGTACTCGCGCAGGTCCTGGCTGATGCGCATCGAGCAGAACTTCGGGCCGCACATGGAGCAGAAGTGCGCGGTCTTGGCCGGGGCGGCGGGCAGGGTCTCGTCGTGGTACGCCCGCGCGGTGTCCGGGTCCATGGCCAGGTTGAACTGGTCCTCCCAGCGGAACTCGAAGCGGGCCTTGGACAGCGCGTCGTCCCAGGCCTGCGCGCCGGGGTGGCCCTTGGCCAGGTCGGCGGCGTGCGCGGCGATCTTGTAGGCGATGACGCCGGCCTTGACGTCGTCGCGGTCGGGCAGGCCGAGGTGCTCCTTCGGGGTGACGTAGCAGAGCATCGCGGTGCCGTACATGGCGATCATGGCGGCGCCGATGGCCGAGGTGATGTGGTCGTACGCCGGCGCGACGTCGGTAGTGAGGGGGCCCAGCGTGTAGAAGGGCGCCTCGTGGCACCACTCCATCTGCAGGTCCACGTTCTCCTTGATCTTGTGCATGGGCACGTGGCCGGGCCCCTCGATCATGACCTGGACGTCGTGCTCCCACGCGATCTTCGTGAGCTCGCCCAGCGTCTTGAGCTCGGCCAGCTGGGCCTGGTCGTTCGCGTCCGCGATCGAGCCCGGGCGCAGGCCGTCGCCGAGGGAGAAGGCCACGTCGTAGCGGGCGAGGATCTCGCACAGGTCGGCGAAGTGGGTGTACAGGAAGTTCTCCTCGTGGTGCGCCAGGCACCAGGCGGCCATGATGGAACCGCCGCGCGACACGATGCCGGTGACCCGCTCGGTGGTCAGCGGGACGTACCGCAGGAGCACCCCGGCGTGCACCGTCATGTAGTCGACGCCCTGCTCGGCCTGCTCGATCACGGTGTCGCGGTAGGCCTCCCAGGTCAGCTTCACCGGGTCGCCGCCGACCTTTTCGAGGGCCTGATAGATGGGCACGGTGCCGATCGGGACCGGCGAGTTGCGGACGATCGCCTCGCGGGTGGCGTGGATGTGCTTGCCGGTGGAGAGGTCCATGACGGTGTCGGCGCCCCAGCGGGTGGCCCAGGTGAGCTTGGCGACCTCTTCGGCGACGTCGGAAGAGACGGCACTCGTACCGATATTCGCGTTCACCTTCACCAGGAACCGCGACCCGATGATCATCGGCTCGCTCTCCGGGTGGTTGACGTTGTTCGGCAGGATGGCCCGGCCGGCGGCGATCTCGTCGCGCACCAGCTCCGGCGCGACGCCCTCGCGGATCGCCACGAACTCCATCTCCGGGGTGACCACGCCCTGGCGGGCGTAGTACAGCTGGGTGCGCTCCACCGGCCCGCGCTCGGCGATCCACGGCGCCCGCAGCGCCGGCAGCCCGGCGGGCGGGTCGTTCAGGGGCCCCGACGTGTCGTACAGCCGGACCGGCGGGTTGTCCCCCGTCAGCTCCACCTCGGCGAAGGGCACCTGCAGGTCGGGCCGGGAGCCCGGGACGTACACCTTCCGCTTCATGACAATCCTCCTGAAAAAGGGCATGACGAACCAGGCCCCTCCACGAGAAGGAGCCCGTTGTGTCCGGTGAGTTATCGGCCCCAGGCGAGCGGGCCGTGCCCCGCGCCCAGGGTCCAGCCCGCGGAACGGACCAGGGCCGAGTGCACGTAGGACTTGGCGCCGGCCAGCGCGTCGACCAGCGACGCGCCCCCGGCCAGCAGGGAGGCGGTGGCGGCGGCGAAGGTGCAGCCGGTGCCGTGGTTGTTGGCGGTGTCGATCCAGGGCGCGGCGAGCAGGGAGACCTCACCGTCGTGCCAGACCGCGTCGACGGCCTCGGCGCTGCCCCGCAGGTGGCCGCCCTTCACCACGACGCAGCGCGGGCCGTAGGCGGCCAGGTCGGCGGCGGCCTTGGCGGCGTCGTCGGCGTCGAGCACGTCCCGGCCCAGCAGCACCGACGCCTCGCGCAGGTTCGGCGTGACCACCGCGGCGTGCGGGAAGAGCAGTTCGAGGTACGCCCGCTCGGCGTCGGCGGTGAAGAGCCGGTCGCCGGAGGAGGCCACCAGCACCGGGTCGACGACGAGGTTGGGCAGCCGTTGCGCGTACCGGGCGACGAGCGCGACCGTCTCCGGGGTGGCCAGCATGCCGGTCTTCACCGCGGCCACGGGCAGGTCGTCGAGGACGGCGTCGAGCTGGGCGGCGACGAAGTCCGGGGCGACGGCCGAGATGCCCCGCACCCCGGCGGTGTTCTGCGCGGTGAGCGCGGTGATGACGCTGGTGCCGAAGACGCCGTGCGCGGCGAAGGTCTTGAGGTCGGCCTGGATGCCGGCGCCGCCGCCGGAGTCCGAGCCGGCGACCGTAAGTGCCACCGGTGGGTTCATGCAACCTCCGCTTCGCTCCGGTTGCCTGAACTTTGCAAGCTGAGCCATTGATGAGTGGCCCCTCCGCTGCGCTCCGGACCACTCATGCGGCCAGCAGCTCCTTCACCAGCCGGGCCGGGTCGTCGGACCGCATGACGGCGCCCATCACGGCGACGCCGGCCGCGCCCTCGTCGAGGCAGTCGCGGACCCGGGCCGGGGTGTCGACCCCGCCCAGCGCGTACACCGGGACGGGCGCGACCTGCGCCATGCGGCCGAGCGCGGCCAGGCCGAGCGGCGGGCCGTAGCCGGGCTTGCTGCGGGTCGGGTAGATGGGCGAGAGGGTGGCGTACGTGACGCCGTCCGCCGCGGCCGCCAGCAGGTCCTCCAGTCCGTGGCACTTGCGCAGGACCGGGTCCTCCTCCAGCAGCAGCCGGCCGCCGACCTGGTCGAGCACGTTGCGCACGGTGCTGGCCAGCTTGAGGCGCCGCCGCGGCGGCAGGTCGTGCTCGCGCAGGACCACCTCCCGGGCGCCGCCGTCGACGGCCATGGCGATCACGTCCTCGAGGGGCCGATCCGCCAGGTGCCGGTCGGTGAAGATCAACAGGCCGGGCTCTACCACGGGAGGCCTTCCATCGGGCTGGACGCGGTCGCGTGCGTGCGGCGGGGGATGCGGCCGGCGAGGTACGCCAGCCGGCCGGCCCGCACCGCGAGGCACATCGCCTCGGCCATGCGGGCCGGGTGCTCGGCCCGGGTGACGGCGGAGGCGAGCAGCACCCCGTCGCAGCCCAGCTCCATGGCCAGCGCCGCCTCGGAGGCGGTGCCGATGCCGGCGTCGAGGATGACCGGGACGGTGACCTTCTGCCGGATCAGCGCGATGTTGTGCGGGTTGCGGATGCCCATCCCCGAGCCGATCGGCGCGCCGAGGGGCATGACGGCGGCACACCCGGCGTCGGCGAGGCGCTGGGCGAGCACGGGATCATCCGAGGTGTACGGCAGGACGACGAACCCGTCCGCCACCAGCTGGGCGGCCGCGGCGACCAGCTCCACCCCGTCGGGCAGCAGCGTGTCCTCGTCGCCGATCACCTCCAGCTTCACCCACGAGGTGCCGAAGGCCTCGCGGGCCAGGTGGGCGAGCTTGACCGCCTCGGTCGCCGTGTAGCACCCGGCGGTGTTGGGCAGGACCCGCACGCCGCACCGCTCGATGACGCCGAGCAGCGACGGTGCCGCCGGGTCGAGCCTTCGCAGGGCGACGGTGACCAGCGCGGTGCCGCTGGCCCGGATGGCCGCCTCGAGCGCGGCGTGGCTGCTCGCCCCGCCCGTCCCGAGGATCAGGCGGGAGCCCAGCTCCTCCCCGGCGATCGAAAGCCCGTCAGCCACCCTGCACCGCCGTCAGCACCTCGACGTGGTCGCCCTCGGCGGGGCGGGTCTCGGCCCAGCGCGTGCGCGGCACGACGTCGCCGTTGAGGGCGACGGCTATGCCCCGGGCGTCGTCGCCCGCAAGGGTGCGGACCACGTCGGCGACGGTGATGTCATCCGCGACGGTCGACTCGATGGTGTTGACCACGAGGTGCATACGGCTCACTCCTGACTCCCTGCGCCGGCATGACCCGGATCAGGTTCGACGGTCGGGGGCTCACAGCCCCCCTCTCAGCCCGGTCACACCGGACTCCCGTGGGGTACGCCTCGACCATAACGCCGCGATCGGCGTCAGGTAAAGCGGGTCGCCCCGAACGCGGCGAGGCTCACGCCGGTCGTTCCGCGCGTCGCCAGGTCGGCGATGGCCTCGGCGGTGACCGGCGCGAGCAGCACACCGTTGCGGTGGTGCCCGGTCGCGACCAGGGCGCCGCCCGGCAGCCGGCCGAGGACCGGCGCGTTGTCCGGCGTCCCCGGGCGCAGGCCGGCGAGGGTCTCGGCCAGCGCCAGCTCGGCGACGCCGGGCAGCAGGTCGGCGGCCGGGCGCAGCAGGTCGAGCACCCCACCCGCGGTCACCGTGCGGTCCTCGCCGCGCTCCTCCTCGGTGGCCCCGACGACCAGTTCGCCGTCGGACCGCGGGACCAGGTACACGTGCCGGCCGTTCGCCACGCCGCGGACCACGTGGGTCAGCAGCGGCTCCGGGCCGCGCAGCCGCAGCAGCTGGCCCTTCACCGGGCGGACGGGCAGCCCGGTCAGACCGGCCGCGGAGGCGCCGGTGGCGACGATGGTGGGCTCGTGCGGTACCGCGGCCAGGTCTTCGATCTTCTCGGCGGCGAAGCGAAGGGGCAGGCTCCGCAGGGCGCGCAGCAGCAGCCGGGGGTCGACCTGGTGGTCGCCGGGGGCGAACGCGCCGCCGCGCACCCTCGGGGACAGCAGCGGCTCCCGCTCGCGCAGCTCGCGGCCGGTGAGCGGCTCGATCGGCGCCCCGGCCCGCCGGTAGTAGCCCACGAGGCGGTCGATCTCGGCCTGGTCGTCCCCGGTGAGCGCGACCAGCAGCGTCCCCTCGGTGCGGTAGCCCAGCGTCTGCCCGGTGCGCGCCTCGACCCGCGCGGCGAAGCCCGGCCAGCGGCGCATCGACGCGGTCATGAGCTCCTGCAGGGCCTCCTCGCCGAAGTTGGCCTCGGCGGTCGGGGCGAGCATGCCGGCCGCGACCAGCCCGGCGCCGCGCGCGGGGTCGGGGTCGTAGACGGTGATGTCGGTGACGCCCCGCTCGAGCAGCTCGAAGGCGATCGCCAGGCCGATGATCCCGCCCCCGACGATGCCGGCGCTCATCGGGTGAACTCCATGGCCGCCGCGTAGGGGTCCTCGGCCCCGCTGACCGCGCCGACCACGGCGACCGCGTGCGCGCCGGCGGCGTAGAGCTCCCCGGCCCGGGCCGCGGTCACCCCGCCGATGGCCACCACCGGCACGTCGACCGCCTCGGCGACCGCGCGCACCCCCTCGGGGCCGATCGCGGCCGGCAGCCCGGCCTTCGTGGTGGTGGCGAAGGCCGGCCCGACGCCGAGGTACGAGGCGCCGTCGGCGACCGCGCGCCGGGCCGTCTGCGGGTCCCGCGCGGTCGCGCCGAGGATGGCGCCGGGGCCGAGGATGCGCCGGGCCGCCGCCACCGGCAGGTCGTCGGCGCCCACGTGGCCGCCGTCGGCCCCCGCGGCGAGCGCGATGTGCAGCCGGTCGTTGACCAGGCAGGTGCGGCCCAGCTCGCGGCACATCGCCAGGACCCGCCGGGTGAGCTCGTAGGCCTCGCGGTCGGTGACGTGGTCCTCGGGCCGCACCTGGATCACGTCGAAACCGGCCTTGAGCGCGGCGGCGACGGTCTCGATCGGGTTCTTCCCTGGCCTGGTATCGGTCACCAAATGGAGTCGCACCGGGTTAGCTTTTCAGACATGCAGCAGGTGCGACTCGGCCGGACCGGCCTTCAGGTCTCCGAAATCTGTCTCGGCATGATGAGCTACGGCTCCCCCACCTGGCGCGACTGGGTGCTCGACGAGGAGGCGGCGGACCCGTTCGTGCGGCGCGCGGTCGAGGCGGGCATCACATTCTTCGACACCGCCGACGTGTACTCCCTCGGCGAGAGCGAGCGGGTGACGGGCCGGCTCCTGGCGAAGTACTTCCCGCGGCGCGAGGACTACGTGCTGGCCACCAAGGTGCACGGGCGGATGAGCGACAGCGCGAACGACGGCGGCCTGTCCCGCAAGCACATCCTGGCCGGCATCGACAACTCGTTGCGGCGGCTCGGCACCGACCACGTCGACCTGTACCAGATCCACCGCTGGGATCCGCTGACGCCGATCGAGGAGACGATGGAGGCGCTGCACGACGTCGTCCGGGCGGGCAAGGCGCGCTACATCGGGGCGTCGAGCATGTACGCCTGGCAGTTCTCCAAGGCGCAGTACACGGCCCGCGCCAACGGCTGGACCGTGTTCGCGTCGATGCAGGACCACTACAACCTGGTGTACCGCGAGGAGGAGCGCGAAATGCTCCCGCTCTGCGCGGACCAGGGCGTCGGCGTCATCCCCTGGAGCCCGCTGGCGCGCGGGGTGCTGGCCGGCAACCGGGGACGCGGCGGGGAGCGGCGCACGACCCGGGCCAACAGCGACGCGTTCGGCGACATGTACACCGACGACGACTTCGCGGTCGTGGACGCGAACGCCTCGGTGGCGGCCGCGCTCGGGGTCTCACCCGCGCAGACGGCGCTGGCCTGGCTGCTGTCGCGGCCCGTCGTAACGGCGCCGATCGTGGGGGCCACGAAGCTGTCGCACCTGGAGGACGCCATCGCGGCCACCGGCCTGTCGCTGGACGAGCGGCAGATCGCGGAGCTGGAGGCGTCGTACGTGCCGCATCCGGTGCTCGGCCACTGAGCCTTCGTACCGGATGCGAAAAGGGCCCGGCCAACACGACGGCCGGGCCCTTCTGGCGGTGTTCAGCTGGAGGCGACGCCCAGGCCGGCCTCGCCACTGTGGAACTCGGTGCCGTCGGCGAAGGCGGTGTCGAAGCGCTGCTGCAGCGCGTCGAGCTCGCCGAACTGGGCCGAGTGGGCGTTCTCGCTGCCCTCGGCGCCGAACACGTGGTCGTCGACCGAGCCGTCGTGGCTGTAGCTGGTCTGGTCGTCGGCCTCGTAGTGCACGGACGGGCCCTGGTCGAACGCAACGTGGGTGCCGTGCTCGTAGCCGGTCGACGTGTCGGCGTGGTGGTCGTTCTCGTAGACGGCCTGCTGGTTGTTGTAGTCGGCCTCCGAACCGTGGGCCTGGTGCAGCTGGTCCATCGCGTCGTGCTGCTGACCGGCGTCGAAGTGGCCGTAGTCCACGCTGTCGTGGCCGCCGTCGTAGCCGCTGTCGCCGGCGCCGAAGTCGTCGCTCATCTGTTCCCCTAGGTCGTCCTTGCGTTGGTTGGAACGGTACGGCCACCGCAGCGCGGTGCGATCCCGGAAACGTGCCAGTGGCGGGTTACCGACAGAAGTGCACCATGCTCACGGCGGCTTGGCTGTCGGGCTTTTGTGTGTTCGTGTCGGGCCACGGAAAGGGCGCCGGCGCCGCCGGATACGCTGTCCGCCGTGATCGGGCCGCTGGCAGTCGCCATCCACGTGCTGTCGCTGGCGCTCGCCGTGTGGGCGTTCGCCGAGTTCTTCCGGCACCGCGAGCCGACCCGGCCGCTCTTCGCCGGCCTCGGCGCGGTCGAGCTGCTGGTGCTCGTCCAGGTCGTCGTCCTCATCGTGCGCATGGCCGGCGGCCAGGGCCCGCAGACCGGCGACGAGCAGGTCACGCTCGTCGGGTACATGCTCACCGCCGCCCTGCTCCCCCCGGCCGGCGCGGTGCTGGCCCGCATGGAGCCGACCCGGTGGGGCTCCCTGCTCATCGGCGCGGCCGCGGTGATCGTGCCCGTGCTCATCCTGCGACTCGGACAGATCTGGAATGGCTGAACCAACCAACAAGGGCCCAGGCCGCGTGCTCGTGGCCATCTACGGCGTCTTCGCCCTGTCCGCCGGCGCCCGCGCGAGCGTGCAGATCGCCACGAAGTTCCGCGAGGCTCCCCTGGCGTTCACGCTCTCGGCCCTCGCCGCCTTCGTCTACATCGTCGCGACCGTCGCCCTGGCCCGCTCCAGCGCGGCCTCCCGCCGCATCGCCGTCGCCGCGGTCGTCTTCGAGCTGGTCGGCGTGCTCGCCGTGGGCACCGCCAGCCTCGTCGACAAGGAGGCGTTCCCGGACGCCACGGTCTGGTCCGGCTTCGGCCAGGGCTACGGCTACGTCCCGCTGGTGCTGCCGTTCGTCGGGCTCTTCTGGCTTTGGCGAACCTCCCGACGCGCCCCCGTCGCCTCCGCGACTGCGCCCAGGGATTGATGCACCGAACATTCGCGGTATGACCTCATCCCGCGTGATGTTCGCGGTCGCCGCCCTGGAACTGGCCGTGGGCGCCGGCCTCCTCGCCCTCCTCGGCACCGACGTCACGTTCGCCTACGTGGGCGGCGCGCTGATGCTGTCCTCCGCGCTGCTGTTCTGGCTGGGCATGCGGTTCGCGATGCGCGCCGCCCGGGCCCGCGCCCTGCGCCAGCGGGCCGTCGTCGGCACGGCCCAGGTCCTGTCCGCCCGCCAGACCGGCGTGTCGGTCAACGACCAGCCGCAGGTCGCCCTGGACCTGCGCGTCACCGCCCCCGGCCACGGCACCTACGACACGACGGTGAAGGACTACGTGCCGTTCATCGCGCTGGGCCTGCTGAGCAACGGCCGTCCGCTGTCGGTCCGCGTCGACCCCCTCGATCGCCGGCAGATCCTGATCGACTGGGAGTTCGTCCACACGGCCTCCGCCCCCGAGATCCGGCAGGCTCTCCCGCCCGAGCCCTGGGCGCTCGCCGCCGGCGTCCCCGGGACCGCCCGGGTGCTGTCGGCCGAGTTCGCCGGCAGCCTCGACGAACAGGCCCGCCCGGTGTACTCCGTCCAGCTCCTCATCCAGGTCCCGGCCCACCCGCCGGTCGCCGCCCCGGCGGTGCTCGCGGTCCCGTTGGAGCGGGTCGACGCCATGCGGCCGGGCGGGGTCATCCCCGTCAAGGTCGACCCGTCGGACCCGCACAAGTTCGCCGCCGACTGGGGCGTGCGGTCGAGCTAGCGGAAGTCGCGGGACGGGGATCGGATCGGCAGGGCCAGCGTCGCGAGGTGGTCGGCCCGCAGGTTGAGCACCCCCTCCACCCGCTCGAGGATCCCCCGCACGACCATGGCGTTGGCCGTGCGGGCGACCTTGCGGTACCGCTGCCAGAGCCCCGGCGTGCAGGTCACGTTGAGCATGCCGGTCTCGTCCTCGAGGTTGATGAACGTCACCCCGGCCGCGGTCGCCGGGCGCTGCCGGTGCGTGACGATCCCGCCGACCGACACCCGCCGGCCGGCCTCGACCCCGTGCAGCGCCTCGACCGCGAACGCGCCGATCGTGTCGAGGTACGGCCGGGCGAACTGCGCCGGGTGCGCGTCCGGGGCCAGGCCGGTCGCCCAGACGTCGGCGACCATGCGCTCGACGGCGTCCATGCCGGGCAGCATCGGCGCCGTGGTCCCGCCGGCGGTGCCGGGCAGCCGGCCCTCGCTCTCCTTGGCCGCCGCGCCGGCCGCCCACAGCGCCTCGCGGCGGGTCAGCCCGAGGCCGGCGAATGCGTCGGCGGTCGCCAGCGCCTCGAGGTGGGCCGTGGTGAGGGCGGCGCGGCGGGCGAGGTCGGCCATCGAGGCGTACGGACCGCCGGCCAGGCGCTCGGCCTCGATCCGCTCGGCCACCTTCTCGCCCAGCGAGCGCACCGCCTTCAGGCCCAGCCGCACGATCGGGCCGCCGCGGCCCCAGTCGCGCGGCTGCCCGCCGGTCCCGTCCGGCGGGTGCGCGGGCGGTTCCAGGATGGCCATGGCGGCGCTGAGGTTGACGTCGGGGCGCAGGACCGTCACGCCGTGGCGGCGGGCGTCGTCGACCAGACTCTGCGGGGAGTAGAAGCCCATCGGCTGGGCGTTGAGCAGGGCGGCGCAGAAGGCGGCCGGGTGGTAGCGCTTCAGCCACGCGCTCGCGTACACCAGGTAGGCGAAGCTCATCGCGTGGCTCTCCGGGAAGCCGTAGTTGGCGAACGCGGCCAGCTTCTCGAAGAGCTCCTCGGCCAGCGGGCCGGTGATGCCGTTGCGGGCCATGCCGGCGAAGAGGCGGGTGCGGATCGCGGTCATGCGCTCCATCGAGCGCTTCGAGCCCATGGCCCGGCGCAGCTCGTCGGACTCGGCCGGGGTGAAGCCGGCCACGTCGATGGCCATCTGCATGAGCTGCTCCTGGAACAGCGGCACGCCCAGCGTCTTCTCCAGGGACGGCTCCAGGAGCGGGTGCGGGTAGGAGATCTTCTCCAGGCCGTTCTTGCGCCGGATGTACGGGTGGACCGAGCCGCCCTGGATCGGGCCCGGGCGGATCAGGGCGACCTCGACGACGAGGTCGTAGAACGTGCGGGGCTTGAGGCGCGGCAGGGTGGCCATCTGGGCGCGGCTCTCCACCTGGAACACGCCCACCGAGTCGGCCCGGCAGAGCATGTCGTAGACCTCGGGGTCGTCCAGGGGCATGTGGGCGATGTCCAGCTCGGAGTCGATCATCTCGAACGCGTACCGCAGGGCCGAGAGCATGCCCAGGCCCAGGAGATCGAACTTGACCAGGCCGACGGAGGCGCAGTCGTCCTTGTCCCACTGCAGGACGGTGCGGTGCTCCATGCGGGCGTGCTCGACGGGGCAGACCTCGATCACCGGGCGGTCGCAGATGACCATGCCGCCGGAGTGGATGCCCAGGTGCCGCGGGAACGTGAGCAGCTCGTTGGCGAAGTCCACGACCTGGGACGGGATCTCCTCGAGCTCGGCGGTCGCGACCGAGCCCCAGCGCTCGACCTGCTTGCTCCACGCGTCCTGCTGGCCCGGGGAGTGGCCGAACGCCTTGGCCATGTCGCGGATCGCGGACTTCGGGCGGTACGAGATGACGTTGGCCACCTGGGCGGTGAACGTGCGGCCGTACTTGCCGTACACGTGCTGGATGACCTCCTCGCGGCGGTCCGACTCGATGTCGATGTCGATGTCGGGCGGTCCGTCGCGCTCCGGGGACAGGAAGCGCTCGAAGAGCAGGCCCCAGCGCACCGCGTCGACGTTGGTGATCTTCAGGGCGTAGCACACGGCCGAGTTCGCCGCCGAGCCGCGGCCCTGGCAGTAGATGCCGTTCTCGCGGCAGAACGTCACGATGTCGTGCACGACCAGGAAGTACCCCGGGAAATCCAGCTCCTCGATCAGCGCCAGCTCGTGTTCGAGCTGCTCATGGGCCTTCTGGCTGCCGGGGTACCGCTCCGCCGCGCCCTGCGCCGTGAGGTGGCGCAGCCACTGCATCTCCGACACGCCCGCGACGGGAACGGGGTACGCCGGCAGATTCGGCGCGACCAGCTGCAGGTCGAAGGACAGTTCCTCGCCGAGGGCGGCGGCATGCGGTACCGCATCGGGAAACGCGGCGAACCGGGCGGCCATCTCGGCGCCGCTGCGCAGGTGCGCGGTGCCGGCCGCGGGGAGCCATCCGTCGATCTCGTCGAGGCTGCGGCGGGCCCGCACGGCGGCGAGCGCGGTGGCCAGCCGGCGCCGCCCGGGGCCCGCGTAGTGGACGTTGTTCGTGGCCACGACCGGAAGGCCGAACCGGTCCGCCAGGTCGGCCAGCGCGTCGTTGCGCTCGTCGTCGAGCGGGTCGCCGTGCGAGGTCAGCTCGACGGCAACCGACCCGGGACCGAACAGCGCCACCAGCCGGTCCAGCTCCGCGGCGGCCGCGTCGGGGCCGTCCCGCAGCAGCGCGGCGGGCACGTGCCCCTTGCGGCAGCCGGTGAGCGCCACGACGTGGTCGCGCAGGTCGGCGGCGGCGGACTCCAGGTGGTACACCGGGCGGCCCTTCTCCTCGCCCCGCAGGTGCGCCTCGCTGATGACGCGGGACAGCCGGGCGTAGCCCTCGGGGCCGCGGGCGAGCAGCAGCAGGTGCCGCCCGACCGGGTCCGGCTCGCCGTTCTGCGGGCCGGGCAGCCCGAGGGACAGCTCCGCCCCGAAGACGGTGCGCACCTCCAGCGCCCGCGCCGCCTCGGCGAAGCGCACCACGCCGTAGAACCCGTCGTGGTCGGTGATCGCCACGGCCGGCAGCCCGAGCCGGGCCGCCGTCTCGACCAGCTCCTCGGGGTGGCTGGCCCCGTCGAGGAAGCTGAAGTTGCTATGGCAGTGCAGCTCGGCGTAGGGCACCGGGTCGTCGGGCCGCACGAGCGCCGGCGCCTGGTACTCGGCGCGCTTGCGGGACCAGGCCGGCGAGTCGCCGCCGTCGCCGTGGTCGGCCGCGAGCACGTCGGGGTGGTAGTCGGACCCGGGCGGCTCCCAGCTCTTGCCGTCCGGCTTGCGCCCGGAGAGCCGCCGTTCCAGCTCCGACCACGGGATGTCGGGGTTGCTGAAGCCCATCAGTCGTACAGCGCTTCCATGAACCAGGCACCGTTGCGCAGTACCGCGGAGAAGGCCCGGTCGTCGGCCAGCTGCAGCTGGAACCGGGCCACCCGCCACGACTCGCCCTCCGCCCACCAGCGCTCGTCCACGGGCCAGGGGCCGGCCCACCCGACGATCCCGACGAAGCGCTCTTCCTCCCCGATACGAACCATCGCCGGTACCCCGCTGAGCTCGAGCCGCCCGCCGACGCGCACGGGCTGCCCGTCGACGTCGACCACCTCGGCCGGCAGCGGTTCGGCGTACACGGTGGCGGGGCTCGGCCCGGGCACCCGGCCGGGCCAGGGCGCCTCGCCCCCTTGGGCGACCCGCTCGTCGCCCCAGGCCACGAGCCGGATGCGGCTGCGGTCGGCCCGCCCGCCATCGAGCACGGCGGTGAGCACCGCGTCGGGGCCGAGCAGGCCCTGGACCCGGGAGAACGCCCGGTGCGCGCGGTCGCGCTCGTCGCCGGCCTCCCCCCAGAGCCCCGGCTGCAGCCCGAGGTGCTCGATCACCCCCTCCGGCACCAGCCGCAGCCGGATGATCCCCGCCGCCCGGCTGCGGGACCCGCGCAGCCAGCCGTCGAGCTGCCAGCGCAGGCGGTCGGCGATGGCGTTCACGCTCAGCAGGCCGTCGTGGCGCCAGGTGCGGACCAGCTCCTCCCCCGTCTCGGTGACCGCCTCGATGCCCAGCCGGGTGCAGGCCAGCCCGTGCGCCCCGAGCCGCTCGTGCAGCCGCTCGGCGAGCGCCCGGGCCGCGAACGCCGCCGCGTCGACCCGGTCGACCGGCTCGTCGAACGTCTCGCTCACGTCGAGGTCGGCCGGCGGCCGGCGCGGCGCGAGCGGCCGCTCGTCGCGACCCCCGGCGAGCCGGTGCGCGAGCGCCGCGTCGAACCCGAACCGCTCGAGCACGTCGGCCCCCGGCAGCGCCGCGAACTCCCCGAGCGTGTGGATGCCGAGGCGGCGCAGCAGGTCGACCAGCGACGGCCGCCCGAGCGCCCCGATGCTCAGCCCCTCCAGGAACTGCGCGGTCTCCCCGTCCGGCACGATGACCCCGGCCCGCGCCGCGAGCCCCGCCGCGAACGTCCCGTCGGCGACACCGATCTGTGCCTCGACGTCGCACTGCTGCGCGATGTGCTCGACGATCCGCTCGGCCGCCGCGGCCTCCCCGCCGTGGTACCGCGCCGGCCCGCGCGCCCCGAGCGCACAGGCACCGGGCCGCAGCGTCTCCACCCCGGCCGCGATGTGCTCGACCGCCGCGAGGACCGGCTCGAACGCCCGCATGTCCCGCCCCGGATCGTGCTCGAGCACGATGAGGTGCGGGCACCGCCCCTGCGCCTCGCGCTTGCGCAGCCCCCGCCGTACTCCCTCCTCGCGCGCCGCCGGGGACGCGACGAGCACCCGGTTGGCGTGCATGACCGCCACCGCCTCGTGCGCCGGGTACCCATCCACGATCTCGGCCGCGATCACCGGCCAGTCGGGGCACCACACCACGATCGTCCGCACCGTCCTCACCCCACCCTGCGCAACGTGTCCCCGCCGGCCTCTCGCCCGCCAACCTCTCGCCCGCCGGCTCCTCGCTCGCCGGCCTTGCTGCCCCGGCTCACCGGCGGGAGTACGCCCTCCACCGCCGGCAGCCACAGGGTCACCTCGCGCGGCGCCGAGGCCGCCCCCCGCCCGCGGGCCTGGATGGTCATCTCCCGTCCCCGCAGCCGCCCCCGCCCGGCGCCGAGACCACCCCAGACCCCGCGCACCGGCGCGACGGTCAGGTCGGCCCCCGTCCACGCCCCCGCGGGCATGAGCACGCTCCCCCGCTGCCGGGCCCGGGCCGCCAGCCGCCCGGCCACCACCGGCGCCACCGGCCCGGGCGGCGCCGCCACGACGATGTCCACCCCGTCGAGCAGCGCGGCCACGATGGTGGTCCACTCGGTCCCCGGATGCGGCACCAGCGCCAGCCGCTCCAGCGCGATCCCCATCTCGGCCGCGGCGATCGGGCTGAGCCCCGGCAACCCCACGACCGCACACCACGACCCGGCCCGCGAGGCGGCGGCGAGCAGCGCGAGCAGGACCGAGGAGGTGTGCACGGCGATCGTCGCCCCTCGCCGCAGCCCGCCGCCCGGCAGCAGGGCCCGCAGCCCCGAGAGCACCGGCAGCGTCCGGGTGACGCCCACTTCGCCGGCGGCGTGCTCCCCGGCCGTGCGCACCGCGTCGCCCAGCCCGGCCGCCCGCACCACCTGCAGCCCGGCCGCCCGCCGGGCCGCGCCCCGCAGCCGCTCGACCGGGGCCTTCCGGCTCGAACCGCCGACCGGACTCGGCCCGGCATCCTCGATGCCGCGCCCGTCCGGATCGGCGGCCACCCGCTCGAGCCGGCGGGGCGTTGAGCGCCCGCCGACGACGGCGACCGATGCCCAGTCGTCGTCCTCGGGACGCGCCTCGTCGTACGCCTCGTCGTAGAACTCGGCGGCCACCGAAGCCGACATGCCAGCCACGGCCCTTGCTCCCCCACTGTCCTGCCACTCGCTCGCCCGGCACGAACCTCCGAGCGATAAATACCGATAAATATGGGCAAATCGCCCAAATACTCCTGCGCGCTACTCCCTCTTCACCGCCCTCAGGGACGGTGGGGCGGCCCCTCACCCCCGGCGCGCGACAACAGGGCGCCACGGACCACCGCCACCGGACCACCCCGGGCACGCAACGGCAGGGCAACCGGAAGGGGGAAGTGACCGGCGGCCGATACCGAGGCGGGCCGAGGAGGGAAAGGCGTCAGGCCCCGAGGGGCAAGGCACGCCACGAAGTTCGAGGCGCGATGGGCACGACCAGGACGCCCCGCAGCAGAGCAGAGGAAGGCCGACGAAGCGGACCGCCCACGAGACGGCCGACCAGCCCAGACCGCCGAGGCCGGGACAAGCCGGGCACCCGGCGGGAAACCCGCACGGCGGACGCCCATCACGGCAAGGCGCCGGCAGGACGACCGAGCCCCGACGCGGAACGCCGACGACGGCTCGACGCGGAACGCCGGCACCGGCTCGACGCGGAACGCCGACGACGGCTCGACGCGGAATGCCGGCACCGGCACACGGCGAGCGGGACGCCGGCAGGACGGCCGAGCGCTGACACGGAACGCCGGCGGCGGCACACGGCGAGCGGGGCGCGGCAAGGCGGAGTCCGCGCGGATCGACGGGCCAGCCCAGGGCGCCGACGTCGGGGCAAGGTGGGCAACCGGCGGGAAGCCCACCTGGAGGACTGACGCCCGGGTGAGGTGGACGACCCGCAGGGAGGCCGCGCGGAGGGTCGACGCCAAGGCGAGGTGGGCCGCCGGAGTGAAGGCCGACGCCGGCACAGGGAGAGCCAGGCGCACCGGGCCAGCGGGAACGGCGGGGCACATGGGGGCGCCGCCGAGGTGCGCGGGCACGAGGCGTAGGCCAGAAGCCGCGTGGGAGGCGGGCGCCGAGGCGGGGACGGTGGGACGCACGGAGGCGCCGCCGAGGTACGCGGGTACGAGGCGCAGGCTGGGGACCACGCGGGAGGCGAGCACCAGGGCGTGGAAGGCGGGCGTCGAGGTGGGGACGGCGGGGCGCGCGGGGGCGCCGGGCGCGGCGGACCGGCAGGCGCGGCCGGGGAGCGTGGGCACGTGGGTGGGCACCGGGTGCGGACCGAAGGCTGGTGGGCGGGGGCGGGTCAGCTGGCCAGGCCCTCGAGCCGTGGCTGGTAGGAGTAGCCCAGGGCGACCTCGACCACGGCGATGAACTGCTCGGCAGCGCGCATCAGGTCGTCGGCCTCGCGGGCGCTCACCACGCGGGGGATGCCGGCCTCGGCGGCGGAGCGCTTGCTGGCGCCGGCGGCGAAGAAGGAGGCCCACTCGGTCAGCTCGGGGGCGACCAGGACCAGGAGCGACCAGACGCTGGTCACGCGGCTGCGGCGGCCGGGGGCGGCGGGAACGGCGCGGGCGGCCAGGACCGCGGCGGCGGCGCGCAGGGCGGCCAGGTGGGCGGTGGCGTAGCGCATGCCGTCGGCGCGGATCTCGGCGGCCTCCTCCAGGCCGTGGCGGGCCATGGTCAGCAGCTCGCGCGGGGTGCGGTGCGGGAGGGCGTGCGCGGGGACCGGGAGCTGCCGGGACGGCGCGCCGGCCGATGTGGAGGCCGGGAAGCGACTGACGTTGGACGAGGTGGTCGAACGGTTCGTCGGCATGTGCTCTCTCCCTCGGGTGGTGCGGTGGCAGGTCGGTGCCTGTGGTGCGCGCCCTGGGGCGCTTGTCGTGCCGGCTGCGGGGGGAGTCGCAGCGGCACGCGGGCGAACGGGTGCCGGGTCCGCGATGGGCGACGGCGCGCCGGCCGGGCGTGGAGCTTCCCCACACCACACCCGGCCGGCTGGGTCGCCGCCCGCCGCCCGGGGGTCGTGGACGGCGAGCGGCGGCCCCGCCTGAGGCCAGACCCGCGAAAATCCGGCCTCCGCGGTGTCGCGGACCGCGCTCGGGGTGGGCGCCGCGAATCGCTTTCCCCGAAGCAGTTCGAACATCCGTTCGATGGGTTAAGACTACACTGGGATGGGCCGGGGGTGGCAATGGTTGGGGGAGAAATTTCGAACAGATGTTCGGGTGATCATCTCTGCTCCCGGGACCATGACCGCCCCCTCCGCAACCCTCAGCCCGCTCGTCGTCACAGCCCGCACCCTAGCGAGGGGGTATGACAAAACCCGGCCGCTCGCGAGGAACCGGTGCCCGGCAAGATGGAGGCCATGCAGCCCCATCCCAACGTCCAGGCGATTCAGGACGCGCTCGACGCCGCCGGTGCGCGCAATGCGGCCGGCGAGCCCTGCCAGGTCACGGTGCTCACCGAGCCGGTGCACACCGCGGCCGCCGCGGCGGCGGCGATCGGTATCGAGGTCGGGCAGATCGCCAACTCACTGATCTTCAACGCCGACGGGGAGCCGCTGCTCGTGCTCACCTCCGGGGCGCACCGGGTGGACACCGGGAAGGTCGCGGCGCTGCTCGGGCTGGGCAAGGTCAAGCGGGCCGAGGCCGACTTCGTGCGGCTGCACACCGGGCAGGTCATCGGCGGGGTCTCGCCGCTGGCGCACCCCAAGCCGGTGCGGACGCTTGTCGACGTCGAGCTCGGGCAGTTCGACGAGGTCTGGGCGGCGGGCGGGATTCCGCAGGCGGTCTTCCCGATCACGTACGCCGAACTGGTGCGCATCACCAGCGGTACCCCTGCCGAAGTGGCGTGATCGCGCGCCTCCACGTCTGGCGGGTGCCGGTGCGCGCGGTGCCCGCGATGTTCTGGTCCATGGCCGTCGATCGGCGAAAGATCCGCAAAAGTGCCGACTTCGCCAAGCTGCTCGGCACCGGGAAAGGGCGCGAGTTCGGGGTGGGCGCGGCCGACCTGACCCGGTGGGCGGCGATCGTCGTGGGCGAGCCGGCGGTGCGCCCGCCGATGCGGGGGGCGGTGAGCAGCTGCACGCTGACCCTGGAGCCGATCGCGAGCCGCGGGACCTGGTCGGGATCGTCGCCCTTCACGCCCACGGATCCGCAGAGCACGGGCGACCAACCCGTGGCCGTGATCACGCGGGCCCGGCTGCGGGCCGGGCGTGCGGTGGCGTTCTGGCGGGCCATCGATCCCGTTGCGCGCGACCTGCGCAACGCCGAGGGGCTGTACTGCGCCTTCGGCATCGGGGAGGCCCCCGTAGGATTTCAGGGCACGGTCAGCGTCTGGCGCTGCGCGGCGGACGTCGTGCGATTCGCGTACCGTCGGCCGCAGCACGCCGCGGTCGTGGCGCGCACCCCGCGGCAGGGCTGGTACGCCGAGGAGCTGTTCGCCCGGTTCCACGTGCTCGACATCGACGGCGACCGAGAGGTGATCGGGTGGAGGGACGGCCAGTGAGGCTGATGCGGTGGCGCGGCGAGGACCTGATCGACCGCCTCGACGACGTCATCGCCGTCTACGGCGAGGCCATGGGGTACTCCGTGCAGCTGCTGCAGACCCGCCGCGGTTACGTCGCAGGGCACACCCGCCGCGAGTCGTTCCAGGCGGTCGCCACGCTCGACGAGGAGAACAACCTGCTCGGCTTCGGGTACGGCTACCGCGGCTCCTCCGGCCAGTGGTGGCACGACCAGGTGCGCAACGCCCTGAAGCGGGACGCGCGCAAGTACTGGCTCGCCGACTGCTTCGAGCTGGTCGAGCTGCACGTCCGCCCGCACGCCCAGGGCAACGGCATCGGCGCGCGCCAGCTGCACGACCTGCTCACCAACGCGCCGCACCGCACCGTGCTGCTGTCCACGCCCGAGGCGCCCGAGGCCACGTCCAGGGCCTGGCGGCTGTACCGCCGGTTCGGCTTCGTCGACGTCCTGCGCCACTTCAACTTCCCGGGCGACGACCGCCCATTCGCCGTGCTCGGCCGGCAACTTCCCCTGTGAGACCGTGGATCGGCCTCGGCGCCCTGGTGCTCGCCGAGATCGGCTATCCACTCACCGGGGGACGCGCCCGCGCGGCGCTCGTCGTCGTCACCGTCGTCATCGGCTTCCTGCTGTCCGTGGGCCACGCCTCCGCCTCGAGGGGCCCGCGCGCGGCCGCGCTGCTGGTGCTGGTCACGGCCGGCGGCGGCCTCGCCGTCGAGGCCGTCGGGCGGAGCACCGGCTACCCGTTCGGCGCCTACGACTACACCGGCGCGCTCGGCCCGCGGCTGCTCGGCGTGCCGCTGGTCATCCCGCTGGCCTGGACGTGGATGGCCTGGCCGGCGTGGGTGGCGGCGGCGCGGCTGACCGCCCGCCCGGTCGCGCGCGTCGTCGTGGCCGGGGCCGGGCTCGCCGCGTGGGACCTGTTCCTCGATCCGCAGATGGTGTCGCAGCGGTACTGGCTGTGGCGCACGACGTCGCCGGCGCTCCCGGGCGTGGCGGGCATCCCGCTCACCAACTACCTGGGCTGGCTGGGGGTCGCCGTCGCGCTGATGGCCCTGCTGCGCCTGGCCCTCGGGGACGACCCCGCGCGACCGGGCGTCGACGCCCCGATGTACGCGATGTACCTGTGGACCTTCGCCTCCAGCATCGTGGCCCACGGGATCTTCCTGGGGCTGCCGGCCTCGGCCGCCTGGGGGGCCGTGGGCATGGGGCTGGTCGCGGTCCCACTGGCGGTGCGGCTGTGGCGCTCCTGATCGGGTGCGCGGCGCTGGCCGCGCTGCTGGTGCACACGCTGGTCAACGCCCGCCTGCTGCGCCGCCCGCCGGCCGCCGCGCCCGCGCCCGGGCCCGGGGAGGTCGCCGTGCTGCTGCCGCTGCGCGACGAGGCCGGGCGGATCGAGCCGTGCCTGCGGGCGCTGCTGGCGCTGCCTCCCGCCGTACGCCTGCTGGTGCTCGACGACGGATCGACCGATGGCACCGCGGATGTCGTCCGGCGCGTGGCCGGGGGGCGCGCGACGCTGCTGAGCGGGCGGGCGCTGCCGCAGGGGTGGCTCGGCAAGCCGCACGCGTGCCAGCAGCTCGCCGACGCGGCCGGGGACGCCGAGGTGCTCGTGTTCCTCGACGCCGACGTGGTGCTCGCCCCGGACGCGGTGGCGCGCGCGGTCGCGCTGCTGAGGACGACCGGGGTGGATCTGCTGAGCCCGTATCCGCGCATCGAGGCCGGCAGTCCCGGCGAGCGGCTCGTCCAGCCGCTGCTGCAGTGGTCGTGGCTCACGTTCCTGCCGCTGCGGGCGATGGAGCGCTCGCCCCGCCCGTCGCTGGCCGCCGCCGGTGGTCAGTTCCTGGTCGTACGGCGCGAGGCCTACGAGCGCGCCGGTGGCCACGCGGCCGTGCGGGACAAGGTGCTCGAGGACATCGAGCTGGCCCGGGCGGTGAAGCGGGCCGGCGGGCGGATCGCGCTGGCGGACGGCGCGGCGCTGGCCCGCTGCCGGATGTACACCTCCTGGCGCGAGCTGGCCGACGGCTACAGCAAGTCGCTGTGGGCCTCGTTCGGCTCGCCGGCCGGCGCGGTGGCGGTGCTCGCGCTGCTGCTCGCGCTGTACGTCGTCCTCCCCGCGACCATCCTCTTCGGACAGTGGGCGGGGCTGGCCGCCTACGCGCTCGGCGTGGCCGGCCGGTTGGTCAGCGCCCGCGCGTCCGGCGGCCGGGCGTTCCCCGACGCGCTCGCGCATCCCGCATCGGTACTGCTCTTCGCCTGGCTGGTCGCCCGCTCCTACCGGCGGCGGGCCGGCACCACGTGGAAGGGGCGCCCGACGTGGCTGCGGTGATCGTCGTCGGGGCGGGCGTCGGGGGGCTCTCGGCGGCCGCGCGGCTGGCCGCGGCCGGGCACCGCGTGACGGTGTTCGAGCAGGCGGAGGTGGTCGGCGGGAAGCTCGGGCGCTACGAGCGGGCGACCGGGGCCGGGACCTTCAGGTTCGACACCGGGCCGAGCCTCTTCACGCTGCCGCAGGTGGCCGCCGAGCTCTTCGCCACCACCGGCGGGGGCGGACTGGACCTGGTGCCGCTCGATCCGATCGTCCGGCACCGCTTCCCCGACGGCACCGTCCTCGACTCGGCCCCCGGCGAACGGTTCGCCGAGCGCATCGCCGAGACCCTGGGCGCGGACGCGGCCGCGGACTGGCGGCGGCTGTGGCGGCGGGCCGGGCGGGTCTGGGAGGCGTCCTGGCGGCACGTGCTGACCAGCCCGGTGGACCCGGTGCGCGTGGCGGGGCTGGCCTGGCGCCTCGGCGACCTCGCCGCCATCGCGCCCGGGCGCACGCTGCGCGGCCTCGGGCGCACGCACCTGCGCGACCCGCGGCTGCGCGTGCTGCTGGACCGCTACGCGACGTACACCGGCGCCGACCCCCGCCGCGCCCCCGCCGCCCTGCTGGCCATCCCCTACGCCGAGCTGGCCTTCGGCGGCTGGTACCTGCGCGGGGGCCTGGGCACCCTGGCCGACGCGCTGCTGGAGCGCTGCGTCTCGCTGGGCGTGGACGTGCGCACCGGCACCGCCGTGCGCTCGATCGCCGTCGAGGGCTCCCGCGCGGCCGGCGTGGTGCTCGACGGCGGCACCGTGGTGCCCGCCGACGTGGTGGTGGCCAACGCCGATGCGCTGCAGGTGTACCGCGACCTGCTCCCGGCCCCTCGGCGGGCCCGCCGGCTGCACGCGCGCAGCCTGGGCGGATTCGTGCTGCTCCTCGGTGTGCGGGGGCGCACGCCGGGGCTCGCGCACCACACGGTCCTCTTCCCGCGCGACTACGACGCCGAGTTCGACGCCATCTTCGGTACCGCGCCCTCGCCGGTCGCCGACCCCACCGTCTTCGTGACCGTGGCCGATGATCCGCTGGTGCGGCCGGAGGGGTACGAGGCCTGGTTCGTGCTCGTCAATGCCGCCCCGCAGGGCCCGGTCGACTGGCCGTCGGTCGCGCCCGGCCACGCCGACCGGGTGCTGGAGGTGCTCGCGGCGCGCGGCTTCGACGTGCGGGAGCGGCTGCTCTTCCGCGAGGTGCGCACGCCGGCCGACCTGGAGGCGGCGACCCTCTCCCCCGGTGGGGCCATCTACGGTACGGCCGGTCACGGGCTGCTGCGGCCGCCCAACCGCGCGCCGGTGCGCGGGCTGTTCCTCGTCGGCGGGTCGGTGCACCCGGGCGGCGGCCTGCCCCTCGTGATGCTGTCCGCGAAGATCGTGGCGGACCTCATCGGGGCTGGCTGAGCGCCTTTGGGGCTGGCCGAGCGCCTTTGGGGCTGGCCGAGCAGCTTTTAGGGCGATAAGTCGGGCGCTGGCGCGCCACGACTTATCGGACATTTCACGATTTACGTCGCGCCGGGGTATAGGCACGTATTTAGCGAAGGGCCTTGCGCACGGCGAACACGAGCTGAGCCAGACCGACCAGGGACAGGCCCAGGGCTATCGCGGCCGCGACGGTGGCGGCGCGCGGGTCGGCCAGGGTCGCCAGGAGGCCGAAGACGGTGACCAGGACGCGGGTCGGCCGCTCGGCGACCGTGATCGTGCCGATGTCGCGCATGCCGGCCGCCGTGGCGCGGGCCCGGACGTACTCGTGCAGCCACATCGCGGCGCCCGCGGCGACGGTCAGCCACACCGGCGCGCCGAGCAGCGTGAAGGCCAGCAGCCAGGCGGCCTCGCTCAGGCGGTCGGCTGCGGCGTCGTACACCTGGCCCATGCGGGTGGCGCGGTCGGCGATCACCGCCAGCACGCCGTCGACGGTGTCGGCGACGGCGGAGAGGAGCACCAGCAACGCCGCCACCAGGGGGCCGGCGGGGAATGCGGGGGCGGTCAGCGGTACCGCGGCGGAGAGCAACAGGCCGGCGAGCGTCGCCGCGTCGGGGCTGCGCACGCCCACGCGGACCAGCGCCGTGCCCAGCCGGTGGCCGAGGCGAAGCCAGCCGCGGACCAGGGGCGAGGCGCGGCGCGGGTCGTAGCCGCCGTGGGTGAGGGACCAGCGCGCGCAGTACTCGTCCCAGCCGAGCGGGTCAGGTCCGCGCACCGACGCCGAGCTGCTGCCACACCTCGCGGGTCGCGGTGGACCGGTTGAAGGTGATGAAGTGGATGCCGGGGACGCCCTCGTCGAGCAGGCGCTGGCCCATCTCGGTGGCGTGGTCGATGCCCAGGCGGCGCACCGCCTGCGGGTCGTCGGCGATCCGCTCGAACCGCGCGGCCAGCGCCGGCGGGAACGGGGCGCCGGACAGCTGCTGCGACCGGGCGATGGTACCGATGGCGGTGACCGGCATGATCCCCGCCACGATCGGCGTGTCACACCCGGCCGCGGCGACCCGGTCGCGCAGCCGCAGGTAGTCGTCGACGTCGAAGAACATCTGCGTGATGGCGAAGTCGGCACCGGCCCGGCACTTGCGCACGAAGTTGGCCGTGTCGGACTCCACGTCGGGCGAGCGCGGGTGCTTGTACGGGAACGCGGCCACGCCGATGCTGAAGTCCCCGGCCTCGTGGACCAGCCGGACCAGATCCTCGGCGTAGAGCACGCCCTCGGGGTGGCGGACCCACTCCGCCGTCGGGTCGCCCGGCGGGTCGCCCCGCACGAGCAGGAAGTTGCGGATCCCGGCCCCGGCGAGCTGCCCGATCACGTTGCGCAGCTCGGCGATCGAGTGGTTGACGGCGGTCAGGTGGGCCATCGGCAGCAGCGTGGTCTCGGTCGCGACCCGCTCGGTGACCGCCACGGTGGTGTCCCGGGTGGAGCCGCCCGCGCCGTACGTGATCGAGACGAACGAGGGCTGCAGCGACTCGAGCTCCCGGATCGCCTGCCACAGCTGCCGCTCCCCCTCGGCCGTCTTCGGCGGCGAGAACTCGAACGAGAACGTGGGCCCGTGGTCCGCGATCAGATCACCGATCGAGGCGGGTCCGCCGGCCATGACAGAGGGAAGTCCGAGAGCCACGCCCCGAGCGTAGTGCCCAACCCCCGCAGGTACGCACCCCAGCTAGCGCCGGGGGGTGGCGCCGGACCGGGAATTCTGTCGTACCCCCGGGGTACAACGGGGTGGACATCGTTCGGGTGGGGTCGCTGGTCGCGGGAGGTGAGCAATGCCTGGCCAATCTGGCGGGCGCACGTCCGCCGCCGAGTCGTTCGGCGCCCTGCTGACCCGCCTGCGGCTGGCGCGGGGCCGCTCGCAGCTGCGCCTGGCCGAGATGCTGTGCGCCGCCGCCGGCGTGCCGACGATCACACGGCACGAGGTGTCGCGGTGGGAGCGCGGCGACCGCATTCCGGGTCCGCCGTGGCTGGCCTGGCTCGCGTTGGTACTGCAGGTGCCGCCCGCCGACCTCGAGCACGCCGCCGCCCGGTCCCGCCGACTGCGCACCCCGGCCGACGGCGCTATGGATCACGACGGGCCCGAGGAGGACGACGGGGCGCGCGTCCGGCTGGGGCCGGCGGGGCGATCCCGGGGGCAGCCGTGGGCCGACGGGCTGCGAAGCGCGGAGCTCGCGCGGACGACTACGGCAGGAGACGAGGGCGGGACGGTGGCGATCGGCAACGGGGCGCGCGTCCGGCTGGGGCCCGCGGCGCGATCCCGGGGGCAGACCGACGCGGACGCACAGCCACGGATCGACGAGCTGCGAAGCGCGGAGCCCGCGCGGACGACTACGGCGGGAGACGGGGGCGGGACGGTGGCGATCGGCAACGGGGCGCGCGTCCGGCTGGGGCCGGCGGGGCGATCCCGGGGGCAGACCGACGTGGACGCACAGCCGCGGATCGACGAGCTGCGGAGGATGGACGACCTGATCTCGGGCGCCGAGCTCGCCCGGCGGGTGCGGGACGAGCTCGGTGTGGCCGTACGCCGGAGCCGGGCGCGGCCGGGGGCGGCGGGGCTCGGCGTCGTCGCGCAGCTGGCGCAGCTCGCGGTGTGGACGGGGGTGGACGCCGGGGCGCCGGTCGGCGGGGAGGCGGTCGCGGCGCTGATGCGGCGGGGGCTTCGGGCGGCCCGCGACGGTGGGCATCGGGCCCTGGCCGGGCACCTGCTCGGCTGCCTCGCGCAGCTGCAGGCCGAGGAGGGCAGCGGGGCCGCGGCGCTGCGGCTGGCCCGGGCCGCGCGGCGGGTGGCGGCGCCGGCGGACGCGGGGACGCTGGCGGTGTTGTGGCTGCGGGAGGCGGCGGCCGCGGCGGCGTGCGGCGAGCGGAGCCACTGCGACTCGGCACTGGCGGCGGCGGAGCGGGCGCATCGGCTGCGCACCGAGGAGCACGATCCGGCCTGGCTGTACTGGCTGGACGACGCGCACCTCGCCGGGCTGGCCGGGCTGTGCCAGGCGCGGCTGGGGCGGCACCGGCTCGCCCTGCCGCTGCTGAGCGCCGCGTTGACCGGGGCGCCGGGATCGTCCTCGAAGACCGCAGAGGGCGGGGCGGTCGCGGCGGGGCGGGGTGCGGACGGCGGGCCCGGCGCGGACACCAGGGCACGAGACGGCGGGCCTGGCGGGGCGATCGCGACGGGGCGGAGCGCGGACGGCGGGCCGGGGGTAGACGCCAGACCGGGAGCGGACGCCAGGCCAGGAGCGGACGCCAGACCGGGAGCGGACGCCAGGCCAGGAGCGGACGCCAGGCCAGGAGCGGACGCCAGGCCGGGAGCGGACGCCAGGCCAGGAACGGACGCCAGGCCAGGAACGGACGGCAGGCCAGGAACGGACGGCGGGCCGGGAGCGGATGCCAGGGCAGGAGCGGACGCCAGGGCATGGGAGGGCGGGGCCGGCACGGCGGTCGCGGTGGGGCGGGGCGCGGGCGGCGGGAGGCGGAGCGCCGGGTGCGGGGCGGGCGGCTGCCGGGTGCGGTTGCGGGGCGCCGGGCTGGTCCTCGCGGGGCGGGCGCGGGCCCTCGTGGCCGGTGGCGAGGTCGGGGAGGCCTGTTCGGCGGCGGCCTCGGCGGTGGAGGCCGGTGCGCTCAGCGGGTCGGCGCGGGTGCTGCGGGAGGTGGAGCGGCTGCGGCCGGAGCTCGGAAAAGCGGCAGCCTATCGCGATTTTTCCGATTTGTGGGAGATGGTGGCCCGGCTGGGTGGCCGGGCGGGGGACACCGGCGCGGCAGTGGGCGAGGTTTCGCGTTAGCGTCTCTGCCGTGACGCACCCCTACCTCGATCGGGCCGGCCTTCGCGAGAGGGTCCGGTCGGCGCTTGACGGCTTCCTGCAGCGGCGGCGGGAGCGGCTCGCCGGGATCGAGCCGGTCGCGCTGGCGCCCGTTGCGGACGCCATCGAGGCGCTGGTGCTCGGGGGTGGCAAGCGGCTGCGGCCGGCCTTCGCGTACTGGGGGTATCGCGGGGCGGGCGGGGCCGACTCCGACGAGGTCGTGGCGGCGGTGGCGGCGCTCGAGCTGGTGCAGGCCAGCGCACTCATCCACGACGACGTGATGGACGGGTCGGAGACGCGGCGCGGGGAGCCGGCCGTGCACCGGCGCTTCGCCGGGACGCACCGGGCGGGCGGCTGGCGGGGCGACCCAGACTGGTTCGGGACCTCGGCGGCGATCCTGCTCGGCGACCTGTGCCTGGTCTGGTCCGACGAGATGCTGCACGCCAGCGGGGTGGACCCCGTCACGCTCGGGCGGGCGCGGCCGGTGTTCGACGAGATGCGCACCGAGGTGACCATCGGGCAGTACCTGGACGTGCAGACGCAGGCCACCGGGGACACGTCGACCGCGCGGGCGAGCCTGGTGGCCCGGTTCAAGTCGGCCAAGTACACGATCGAGCAGCCGCTGGTGTTCGGCGCGGCGCTGGCGGGGGCCGGCAGCGAGGTGGCGAAGGCGTACTCGGCGTTCGGACTGCCGCTCGGGGAGGCGTTCCAGCTGCGCGACGACGTGCTCGGGGTGTTCGGGGACCCCACCGTGACCGGGAAGCCGGCCGGGGACGACCTGCGGGAGGGCAAGCGGACGTACCTCATCGCGGCCGCCATCGAAGGGGCCGGGGTGGCGGTGTTCGACGAGCACCTCGGGGACCCGCGGCTGGATGAGCACGGCGTGGCCCTGCTGCGCAAGACGATCGTGGAGAGCGGTGCGCTGCGGCGGACCGAGGAGCGGATCGCTCAGCTCACCGCGGCCGCGCTCGAGGCGCTCGGCGCGGCGGACGTCACGGACGAGGCTCGGGAGGTCCTGACCGGCCTGGCCCAGGCGGCGACCCAGCGGGTGGTCTGAGCCGGGTCCAGACCGACAGCGTGGTCAGGACCAGGGCGAAGCCGAACGCCAGGTCCTCGATCGGGGCGTGGACCAGACGCGGGCCCAGGATGTCGGCCGGGTTGTAGAGGACCACGCCGCGGCCGGTCAGGATGCCGTTGGACAGCAGCTGGAAGAAGAACACGATCGGGTACGAGCACCAGAAGACCCGGCCGAAGAGCAGGCGCGTGCGCAGCAGCGAGATGTCCAGTACCGCCGCGAGGAGCACCCCGGCGCAGGCCGCGGCGGTGTAGGTCATCGGCGCGACCAGCGGCGCAGGGTCAGGCGGGTGGCCTCGAAGCCGAGGATGGCGCAGACCGGCACGACCACGAAGAACAGCAGTTCCTCCAGCGGGAGCCCGCCCGGGAGGAACACGCCGGTGATCTGGCGCCGGTCGAAGTGCCAGTGGCCGGCGTGGATGGCCAGCAGGTCCCAGGCCACGAAGACAGCGGCGACCGGCAGGACGGTCAGCGCCAGGCGGCGAACCTGGCGCAACACGCCGACCTTGAGCAGCGGCTCCAGCCATAGGGCGCCGACCAGGCAGCCGGCCAGCACCAGCAGGTAGGTCCAGCGCATCCGGTCAGAAGCCCAGGGCCTGGGCGCGCCGCTTGACCTCGGTGGCGCGGTTGCCGCGCAGGGCCTCCGCCGGGGTGCCGGGCAGGGACTCGTCCGGCGTGTAGAGCCACCGGAGGGCCTCAGCCTCGTTGAACCCAGCGTCGTACAACAACGTCAGCACGCCCGGAAGGTGCTTGACCACGCCCGACTCGGTGATGAAGTCCGCGGGGACGCGCAGCACGCCACTCTCCCGGACGGCGATCAGCGAGCGGTCCCGGACCAGCTGGTGCACCCGGTTGACAGGGATGCCGAGGCGCTCCGCGACGTCGGGCATGGTCAGCCACTCGGCCGGGCCGGCAGATGTTTCGGTCACACCTGAACAGTAATGCTCACCGTGTAGCAGGGAGGAACGGGCAGTGGGGCTCTGGCTCAAGGTTCACCGAGAGGTCGCCGGCGCCTGGCGTTCCGCGTGCTACGACATGTCCCAGTACGCGACGCGGCGCCAGGCGCTGCGGCTGCGGACGGCGGAGACGGCCGAGTACGCGCCCCGCCGGCACCGCGGCCAGCACGTGATGCCCAACCAGTACCGCAGCCGGTTCGCCGCCGGCACCGGGGTCGCCCTGCTGGTCGCCGGGGGCGCGGCCGGCACGTACCTGGCGGTCGCCGGCAGCCTGACGGCGCTGCGGGCCGAGCCCTCCGAGACGCCGCTGGCCGCGGCCCCCACGCCTGTCACCGCCGAGGGCACGGCGACCGGGCCGTCGGCGATCCGGCCGACCGCGCCGGCGCCGACCCAGCCCCGGTCGCAGGTGCGCCGGTCGTCGCCGCCCCGGGTCATCGCGCTGCCGGAGGTGCCGGCGCCGAGGGACGTACCCGTGACGCAAACCTCGGATCCCGAGAGCACGCAGACGCCGCCGGCCAGCCCGACCCCGAGCACGAGCGCCAGCCCGTCACCCTCCGCATCCAGCTCATCGCCCTCGCCGACGCCGACGAAGCCCTCGAAATGGGGACGAAACAGTGTCGATGGCGAAGGGCACTGAGGTTTCGGGCCTACCAGCCGTACACTCGCAGCCGATGGACACAACGGTCGCCGATCCACTGCTCGGTGCGCTTCTCGACGGGCGCTACCGCGTTCGCTCGCGTGTCGCCAAGGGCGGCATGGCGACGGTCTACACGGCGCTCGACGAGCGCCTCGAGCGCACCGTCGCCCTGAAGATCATTCACCCGGCGCAGTCGCGCGATCCGCAGTTCGTCGATCGGTTCACCGACGAGGCCAAGACGATCGCCCGGCTCACCCACCCCAACGTGGTCGCCGTCTACGACCAGGGCACCCACAAGGGCCTGCCCTACCTGGTGATGGAGTACGTGCGCGGCCGGACGCTGCGCGAGGTGCTCGCCGAGCGGCGCCGCCTGCAGCCGCAGGAGGCGCTGGCGATCATGGAGCAGATGCTCGCCGCGATCGCCGCCGCGCACCGGGCCGGGCTGGTGCACCGCGACGTCAAGCCGGAGAACGTGCTGGTCGCGGAGTCGCCCGGCGAGTCGCACAACCTCATCGACGGCGTGGTGAAGGTGGCCGACTTCGGCCTGGCCCGCGCCGTGGAGGCCAGCGCCGACGAGGGCTCGCACCTCATGGCCACCGTCGCCTACGTGGCGCCGGAGCTGGTCACCGACGGGCACGCCGACCCGCGCACGGACGTGTACTCCTCCGGCATCGTGCTCTTCGAGATGCTCACGGGCCGCGTGCCCTACGAGGCCGACCGGCCGGTCGAGGTGGCCTGGCAGCACGTGGACCGCGACGTGCCCTTCCCGTCGCGGTACGTGCCGGGCCTGCCGCCGGCCGTCGACGACCTCGTGGCCCGGGCGACCCGCCGCGACCCGGGCGGCCGCCCGACCGACGCCGGCGCGATGCTCGCCGAGGTGCAGGCCGTCCGCGACGACATCGGCGCGGCGACCGCCACCCGGGGCCGGCCGGTCACCCCGCCGACCGTCATGGTGCCGCGGGTGGAGTCGGTGCCGCAGACATCGGTGCCGCAGACGTACGAGTCGGTGCCGCAGACGTACCAGGCCAGCCACCGCCCCTCGTGGGCCCGGCTCCCTTCCTCCGCTCCCCCGTCCGCGGTCGCCCGCCGGCACCGCACCGAGGTCTCACAGGACGACGACGACGCGGGCGGCGGCCTGCAGGGAATGCTCGACCGGATCAACGCCAACCCGCGGACCCGGCTGGGCGTCATCGCCGCCATGCTGACGGTCGGCCTGCTGATCGCGATCGGCGGCTACTGGTTCGGCGTCGGCCGCTACACCGACACGCCCGACCTCACCCGGCAGAACCGGGAGCAGGCGGTCCACCTGGCCACCACGGCCGGCTTCAAGGTCAAGTTCGCCACCGCGGAGTTCGACGCGAGCGTGCCCAAGGACCAGGTGAAGACCCAGGACCCGCCGCCCGGCGGGCGCATCCTGGACGGCGGCACGATCACGCTCACCCTCTCGCTCGGCCCCGAGATCTACAAGGTGCCGGACATCGCGGGCAAGGAGTGGGACCTGGCCGTCCAGGACCTGCAGGCGATGAAGATCAACGCCAACCGGGCGGAGAAGTTCGACGACGCCATCCCGGCCGGCTACGTGGTCGAGACCGACCCCAAGATCGGCACCCAGGTCAACCCCGGGCAGACCATCACGGTGTACGTCAGCAAGGGCCCCAACCCCGTGAAGGTGCCCCAGCTCGTCGGCCGGCAGCTCGACCAGGCCAAGCAGGACCTCAACAAGGTGAAGATCCAGCTGGGCAAGGTCGAGGAGGTCGAGAGCGACAAGCCCAAGGGCGAGGTCGTCTCGCAGAGCATCGGCGACGGCAACAGCGTCGCCGACGGCATGGTCATGGACCTGCAGATCTCCAAGGGCCCGGCCCAGGTCACGATGCCCGAGGTCCGCGGCCAGAACCTCGACCAGGCCCGGCAGCAGCTCGAGGGGCTCGGTCTGGCGGTCGACGTGCAGGGCTTCGGCACCGTGCGCCAGCAGGACCCCCAGCCCGGCACGATGGTGACCCCGGGCCAGCACGTGCGGCTGCTCGCGTACTTCTGATGGACCCCGTTCTCACCCCGGTCGGCGGGCACGCTCCCGCCGCCAGGGGCCTCGCCAAGGCGGCCCTGCGCTACGTCGAGCAGACGTCGGCGACGGCGGTGCAGGTGTACGTCTCCAACCCCCGCGGCTGGGCGCTGACCGAGGGCGACCCGAAGCAGGACGACGCCTTCCTCAAGGGCTGCGCCGACCAGGGGGTGGCCGCCTACGTGCACGCGGCCCTGCTGGTCAACCTGGGCTCCCCCACCGAGGCGACGGTCGAGCGGTCGCTCGCCACCCTGGAGCACGCGCTGCGCCGGGGCCGGGCCATCGGCGCCCGCGGCGTCGTCTTCCACGCCGGCTCCGCGGTGGACGCCGAGCACGCCGAGAAGGCCTTCGCGACGGTACGGCGGGTGCTCCTGCCCCTCCTGGAGCGCGCCGACCGCGAGGGCTGGCCGCCGCTGCTGGTTGAGCCGAGCGCGGGCGGCGGGCGCTCCCTCGCGTCGCGGGTCGAGCACCTGGAGGAGTACCTGGCGGCCGTGGACCGCCACCCGCACCTCGGCGTCTGCTTCGACACCTGCCACGCGTGGGCGGCGGGCCACGACCTGGCCACCCCGGGCGGGATGACCGCGACGCTGGACGCGCTGGTGGCCGCGGCGGGGGCGGACCGGCTGCGGCTGATCCACGCCAACGACTCGAAGGACGCATGCGGCTCGACCCGGGACAGGCACGAGTCGCTGGGCAAGGGAACGATCGGCACCCAGGCCTTCGCCGAGCTGCGGGCCCACCCGGCGGTCGAGGGCCTCCCCCTGATCGTGGAGACGTCGAGCGAGACCCACGCCGCCGACATCGCCCTGCTGCGGGGTTTGACGCGATAAGTCGGGCGCTGGCGCGCCGCGACTTATCGGATTTATACCCCGACAGGTCCTATGTCCGATCTCGCATAATGCTTGACATGTGGCCCTTCGTCCTTGAGCCTTACATCGTGGATCAGCGATGCGCCGCGACCTGAACCTGCTGGCCGTCGGGCTCGCCGCGTCCACCGCCGGCGACGCGGCGGCGCTGGTCGCCCTCCTGCTGCGCCTCCAGCCACACGGCAGCGGCTGGGTGGCCGGGCTCCTCGGGGCCGAGCTGGTGCCCTTCGTCGTGCTGGCCCCCCTCACGGGCCGGGTCGTGGACCGGTTCGAGACCCGGGCCGTGCTCATGATCGCGCTGGCCGGGCAGGCGGTGCTCGCGGTACCGCTGGCCCTCGCCACCAACCTGGGGGCGACCGTCGCCCTCTTCGCCGGGATCACCGCACTGTCGGCGTTCGTGCGTCCGGCCACGTCCGCCCTGGTGCCGACGATCGCCGGCGCGGGGACGACCAAGCGCGGGTACGCCCAGATCGCCACCGGCCAGAGCGTCGGCTGGATCGCCGGGCCGGCCGCCGGCGGGCTGCTCACCGGCGCCTTCGGCCCGACGTCGGCGATCCTGGTCGACGCGGCCACCTTCGCCCTGCTGACCGTCGCCTGCGCGTTCGTCCGGGCCCGCCGCCGCCCGTCCGCGGAAGCCACCGCGGCCGACGGCGGGGCCGCACGGGGCGGCCTGCGGCTGGTCTTCGGCGACGCCGTGCTGCGCACGGCGATCATCGGCAGCGCGATCGCGATCGCCAGCGGGGTGATCGACAACGTCGCCGCGCCGTTCCGGTTCGTGCAGCAGCTCGGGGCGCAGTCGTACGGGTACGGCCTCTACCTCACGCTCTGGGGCGTCGGCGCGCTCGTCGGGGGCCAGCTCGCGCCCCGGCTGCCGATGCGCCAGGCGGCGACCCTCGCCCTGGGCAACCTGCTCTGCGGCGTCGGGATCACGGGCATCGGGCTCGCGCCCGGCCTCCTCCTCGCCTTCGCCGCGTCGGTCGCCGGTGGGGTGGGCAACGGGCTGGTCAACGTCGCGCAGAGCACGCTGATCAGCACCCGCACCCCGGCCGCGCAACACGGCCGGGCCTTCGCGGCGTCCACGGCGGTGGTCCAGACGGCGATCGGCCTGGGGACGGCGGCGGCGGCGCCGCTGGTGGCGGCGCTGCGGGCGGACGGCGCGATGATCGCGGCGGGGGTGCTGACCTGCGCGACCGCGGGGGTCGCCCTGGCGCTGGCCCGGCGCGAAGGATCCCGGGAGGAAACCTTGAGGCCTGAGCCCGACAAGTCGGGCACGCTATCCCACGGTCTATCGGACATATGATCCGCCAGGCGAAAAATCCGATAAGTCGTGGCGCGCCAGCGCCCGACTTATCGGGGCAAACGCCACCGGTCAGAGCAGCGTCGGCAGGACCTTCGCGGCGTGGTCGATGCCGTCGTCGGTCTGGTCCAGGTGGGTGACCAGGCGGACCAGCCGGCGGCCGAGGACCGAGACCAGGATGCCCTGCTCCCTCGCCGCCGCCGCGAACGCCGGGCCGTCCACCGCGGCGCCCGACAGGTCCAGCGGGACGATGTTGGTGCGGATGCGGGCCGGGTCGACCACGCCGGCCGGGGCCAGGGCCTCCGCCAGCCGGTGGGCGCGGGCGTGGTCCTCGGCCAGGCGCGCGATGTTGTTGCGCAGCGCGTACAGGCCCGCGGCGGCCAGGATGCCGGCCTGACGCATGCCGCCACCCAGCCGCTTGCGCAGCTTGCGGGCCGCGGCGATGCGCTCGGCCGAGCCGACGACCAGCGAGCCGACCGGGGCGCCCAGGCCCTTGGAGAGGCAGACCGAGAGGCTGTCGAAGAGGCGGCCGTAGGTGTCCAGGGGCACGCCGTCGGCCACGTGGGCGTGCCAGATGCGGGCGCCGTCGCAGTGCAGGTGCACGCCCGCCTCGGTCGCGGCCTCCCGCAGGGACCGCAGGGTCGCCAGCGGGATGACGGCGCCGCCCTGGCGGTTGTGGGTCTGCTCGACGGCGATGGCGCGGGTCGGGACCGCGACGAAGCCGTCGGGGCGGATCATGTCGAGGACCACCGCCGGGTCGAGGTCGGCGCCGGCGGTCGGCCAGGTGCGGGTGGAGATGCCGCCCAGGGCCGCGGCGGCGCCGATCTCGTCGCTGACGACGTGGGCCGCGGCGTCGCACAGCAGCTCCTCGCCGCGCGGGACGGCCAGCTGCAGCGCGATCTGGTTGGCCATCGTGCCGCTCGGGGTGAACAGGGCGGCCTCGTGGCCGAAGAGGGCGGCGACGTGGGCCTGCAGCTCGTGCAGCGTCGGGTCCTCGTCGAACACGTCGTCGCCGACCTCGGCCGCGGCCATCGCCTCGCGCATGGCGGGCGACGGCCGGGTCAAGGTGTCCGAGCGGAAGTCGACGAGGACGGCCGCGTCAGCCACGCAGCATCTCCGCCACCAGGAAGGCCAGCTCCAGGGACTGCTGGGTGTTGAGGCGCGGGTCGCAGGCGGTCTCGTAGCGGTCCGGCAGGTCGGCGTCGACGATGGCCTGGGCGCCGCCGAGGCACTCGGTGACGTCCTCGCCGGTCAGCTCCACGTGCAGGCCGCCCGGGTGGGTCTCCAGCTCGCGGTGGACCTCGAAGTAGCCCAGGACCTCGTCGACGATGCGGTCGAAGTGGCGGGTCTTGTAGCCGTTGGACGACTCGTGGGTGTTGCCGTGCATCGGGTCGCACTGCCAGACCACCCGGCAGCCGGCCGCGGTGACCTTCTCCACGATCGGCGGGAGCGCGTCGCGGACCTTGGTGCTGCCCATGCGGGCCACGAACGTGAGCCGGCCCGGGACGTTATGCGGGTTGAGCTTCTCGAAGAGCTCCAGCGCCTGCTCGGGGGTGGTGGTCGGGCCGAGCTTGACGCCGATCGGGTTGGCGACGCGCGACATGAAGTCGACGTGCGCGCCGTCGAGCTGGCGGGTGCGCTCGCCGATCCAGAGGAAGTGCCCGGACAGGCCGTACGGCTTCCCGCCCGCGATGCGCACCAGCGGCCGCTCGTACTCCAGCGCCAGGGCCTCGTGCGAGCAGTACAGCGTCACGGTGCGCAGCGCCTCGTCGTCGTTGACGCCGCAGGCCTGCATGAAGCGCAGCGCCCGGTCGATCTCGCGGGCGATCGCCTCGTAGCGCTGCCCGGCCGGCGAGGTCACCACGAAGCCCTTGTTCCAGTCGTGCACGGCGTGCAGGTCGGCCATGCCGCCGCCGAGGTACGCGCGGAGCATGTTCATCGCGCTTGAGGAGTTGGCGTAGGCGCGGACCATGCGCTGGGGGTCGGCGACACGCGCCTCGGGGCTCTTGTCCAGCGAGTTGATCATGTCGCCGCGGTAGGCGGGCAGGCCCAGCGAGTCCAGCGCGGACGAGCGGGGCTTGGTGAACTGGCCGGCCACCCGGCCGATCTTGATGACCGGCAGCGAGGCACCGTAGGTGAGCACGACCGCCATCTGCAGCAGGGTGCGCGCGTTGCCCAGCACGTGAGCCTCGGTGTTGTCGGCGAAGGTCTCGGCGCAGTCGCCGCCCTGCAGCATGAACGCCTTGCCGTCGGCGACGAGGGCGAGGCGCTCGCGCAGCTGGTCGACCTCGTAGGGGGCGACGATCGGCGGAACGGAGGCCAGCAGCTGGCCGACCTCGTCGACGGCGGCCTGGTCGGGCCACGGCGGCGTCTGCGCGCGCGGCAGCGACCGCCACCGGTCGAGGCCGAACTCGTCGTCATCCTGGTTGCCCGGGACGGCGACGCGGGAGATCTCCGGACCGGGGTAAGTGAAGTGGTGCCACTCCTGCCGCATGGGCAAAGCGTACCGAGCGGAATCGGCGGGCGGGCGTGCCAGCCCGCCGATCCCGCGGGGTGGACTACGAACGGCTACATGTTGATCATGTGGCCGGACAGGCCGTGGACGGCCTCCTTGACGGCCTCGCCCAGGGTCGGGTGCGCGTGCACGTTGCGGGCCACCTCGTGCACGGTGAGGTCCCACTGCTGGGCCAGCGTGAGCTCCGGCAGCAGCTCGGTGACCTCGGGGCCGATCAGGTGGCCGCCGAGCAGCTCGCCGTACTTGTTGTCGCTGATCAGCTTGACGAAGCCGGTCGGGTCGCCGAGGCCGTGCGCCTTGCCGTTCGCCGTGAACGGGAACTTCGACACCTTCACGTCGAAGCCCTTGGCCCGGGCCTGCTCCTCCGTGTACCCGAAGCTGGCGATCTGCGGCTGGCAGTACGTCGCCCGGGGGATCATGACGTAGTCGAGCTCCATCGTCTCGGCCCCGGCGATGGTCTCGGCGGCGACGATGCCCATCGACTCGGCCGCGTGCGCGAGCATCAGCTTGGCGGTGACGTCGCCGATGGCGAAGATGTGCGGCACGTTGGTGCGCAGCCGCCCGTCGACCTCGATCGCACCGCGGTCGGTCAGCTTGACCCCGGTCTTCTCCAGCCCGTAGCCCTCGACCCGCGGCGCGAAGCCGATGGCCTGCAGGAGCTTGTCCGCCTCGAGCGTCTGGGTCTTGCCACCGGACGAGACGCTGACCTTGACGCCGGAGCCGGTCTCCTCGACCGACTCGACGCGGGTCGAGGTCAGCACCGAGATGCCCAGCCGCTTGTACCGCTTGGCCAGCTCGGCGGAGACCTCGGCGTCCTCCAGCGGCACCATCCGGTCGAGGAACTCGACGATGGTGACCTTCACGCCGTAGTTGTGCAGCACGTACGCGAACTCGACGCCGATCGCGCCGGCCCCGGCGATGATGATCGAGGACGGCAGCTCCTCGGTCATGATCTGCTCCTCGTACGTCACCACCCGCTCGGAGAGCGTCGTGCCGGGCAGGAGCCGGGTGCTGGCCCCGGTGGCGATGATCGCGTTGGCGAAGGTGATGGTCTCGTCGCCGACCTGCAGCGTGTGGTCGTCCAGGAACGTGCCCTTGGTGTGGTACTGCCGGATCTCGTTCTTCTTCATCAGGTAGTGCACGCCCTTGACCCGGCCGTCGGCCACCTTGCGGCTGCGCTGGAAGGCGGCCGAGTAGTCGAACGTGACCTCGCCCTGGATGCCGAACGTCTTGGCCTCGGCGGTGAAGATGTGCGCGAGCTCAGCGTTGCGCAGCAGCGCCTTGGACGGGATGCACCCGACGTTGAGGCAGACGCCGCCCCAGTACTTGTCCTCGACGATGGCGGTGCGCAGGCCGAGCTGCGCGGCGCGCACGGCGGCGGTGTAGCCGCCCGGGCCGGCGCCCAGCACGACGACGTCGAAGTGTTCAGTCATAGCCAGTCCCTGCGTTTGAAGGTGAAGTACAGCCCTACCGACAGCACCACGATCAGCACCGACGAGGTAACGAACCCCGAGAGCCTGTCATAGCCCGGATAGGGCAGATTCTGCCCGTAGTAGCCGGTAACAGCGGTGGGCACCGCGATGATGGCGGCCCAGCTGGTGACCTTCTTCATGACAGTGTTCTGCCGGTTGCCCTGCACCGCCAGGTTGGATTCCAGCAGCGTGGCGGTGAAGTCGCGCAGGGATTCGGTGAATTCGGTCACGCGCATGACGTGGTCGTAGAGGTCGTGGTAGTACGGCATCATCTCGTCGTCGACGAGGCCCTCACGGGCGCGCATGAGGCCGTTGACCAGCTCGCGCATCGGCATGACGACCTTGCGCATCCGCCCGAGCGCCTTGCGGAGCGTGAAGCTGCGCCGCTGCACCTCCCGGATCGCCTGCCCGCTCTCGTCGAAGACCTGGTCCTCCAGCGCCTCCAGCGCGTCGTCGAGCTGCTGCACGGCGTCGAACTGTCCGTCGACGATCAGGTCGAGCAGGCCGTGCGTGAGATACGCCACGCCGTGGCCGGCCAGCTCCGTGGTGGCGTCCCAGCGCTCGACGACCGCGTCCATGTCGAAGTCGCCGGCGTGCACGGTGATGAGCGCCCGGTCGGTGGCGAAGGCCGAGACCTCGTGCACCTCCAGCTGGCCGCTGTCCTTGTCGAAGCCGATCGCGTACGCGTTGAAGAACACGTGGGCGGCATAGTGGCTGAGCTTCGGCCGCTCGTGCGGCGAGGAGGCGTCCTCGATGGCCAGCCGGTGCAGCCCGAACTCCTCCTGGACCCGGTCGTAGGCGGCCTTGTCAGGGTCCGTGAGGTCCAGCCAGACGACCGACGCCGGGTCCTTGAGGTGCTCCGATATATCGTCGAGCGGAAAGTCCTCGGCCTTGAGCCGCCCGTCCCGGTAGACCCGCGTGCGCGCCATACCGCCCATCAAAGCAGAAGGGGGACCAGATGGCCGGGTTCACGCAGGCCACCGCGATCGACGGCGACGAGGCCCAGCTAGATCCACAATGGACCGTTGGCGGCCGGCCCAACGGCGGCTACCTGCTCGCCCTGCTGGCCCGGGCGGCGGCCACGCCGCTGCACCCGCACCCGCTGAGCGCGAGCGCCGTGTACCTCTCCCCGCCCGAGCCCGGACCGGCCGCGGTCGCCGTCGAGTCGCTGCGCGATGGGCGCTCGGCCAGCCAGGCCCGGGTGCGGCTGACCCAGAAGGACCGGGTCTGCGTCGAGGCGCTGTTCACGCTCGGCGACCTGGCCGCGGCGGGCGAGGCGCGGTGGAGCGACGCCGACCCGCCGGAGGTCGCCCCGCGCGAGGAGCTGCTCCGGACCCCCGTCGAGCCGCCGGGGGCCGGGGTGCGCATCGACATGATGGAGCAGATCGACCAGCGGGTCGACTTCGGCCGCCCGGGCGACCTGCGCGGATGGCTGAGCTTCGCCGACGGGAGCGCCTTCGATGCGTACTCTCTGTTGTTCGCCGTCGACTCGTTCCCGCCCGCCACGTTCACCCTCGGCGGCTTCGGCTGGACGCCGACACTGGAGCTCACGGCGTACGTCCGCGGCATCCCGGCGCCCGGCCCGCTGCGCGTGCGCCAACGGGCCCGCCTGGTCACCGCGACCCAGGTCGACCAGGTGTGCGAGGTCTGGGACGCCGAGGGCCGGATCGTGGCGCAGGCGACCCAGCTGGCGGCCTACCGGATGGGCAACGCCTCAGCGTAGGACCGCCACCGCGCCGCGCTTGGCCTCGTACATGGCGGTGTCGGCGCGGTGCAGCACGTGCCGGGTCTGCTCGCCGGCCGCGAACCGGGTGCCGCCGACGCTGGCCCGGGCCTCGACCAGGGTGCCGTCGAGCACCGCGACCGGCTTGCGGAACGCTTCCTCGATGCGGCGGGCCAGCTCCGGCACCCCGTCGGCGCCGAGCGCGCCGTGGGTGAGCACCACGAACTCGTCGCCGCCGAGGCGGGCCACCACGTCCCCGGCCCGCACGCAGCCGTTGAGCCGCCCGGCCACCGCCGAGAGCAGCTCGTCGCCGGCCGCGTGGCCGAGTGAGTCGTTGACCGCCTTGAAGCCGTCGAGGTCGATGAAGAGCACCGCGCCCTCGCCGGCCGCGACCGCGCTCTCCAGCGCGGCCAGGAACGCCCGCCGGTTGGCCAGGTCGGTGAGCGGGTCCACGTGGGCCAGCCGCCAGTTGGTCTCCAGCAGCTCGCAGGTGCGCAGCACGGTGGCGGCCTGGTCGGCGATGCCCGCCATCCGGTTGACCGTCTCGCGGGCCCGGTCGGTGCCCTGCGGGGTGTCGTAGGCGGCGACGAGGATGCCGTACGGGTGCCCCGGCAGCGCGATGTCCACCACGATCATCATCTCGTGGCCGAAGGTGTCGAGCAGGCCGAGCACGAACGGGTCGGCGCTGTCCCGGTCGTAGGTGCGCGGCGGGTCGCCCATCCGGAAGCGCTCGGCCAGTGCCGAGTCGTCGCGCGAGAAGGCGAGCCCGCGGGCCCGGCGCTGCCGCTCGCCGCCGGCGCCCGAGTTGGCCGCCACGCGCAGCCGGCCGTCGGAGTGCAGCAGCACGCTGGCCGAGTCGGCGGCCATCACCGAGCGGACCGCCTCGGCGGTGACCTCGGCCACCTCGGCGGCGCTGCGCGCGGTGGTGAGCCGGCGGGCCAGCGCCAGCAGGCTCTCGGCGATGCGCTGGCGCTCCGCCGCGGTCTCCAGCGCCGAGAGCGCGTCGAGGGCGACCGCGGCCAGGTTGGCGTAGGCGTCGAGCATGCGGCGCTCGGCGTCGAAGAAGTCGGAGCAGAAGGCGACGAGGTACCCGTAGTAGCGGTTCGGCGAGGCGATGTCCACGACGAGGGTGCCGCCGAAGCTGGTCGGCGGGGCGGCCGCGAGCACCTCGATCTCGGCCTCGGTCAGACCGTAGCCGTGCACCTGGCGCGGCGTGCCCGGCGAGGGGCTGGCCACCAGCAGGAACGCCTGGGCGTTGACCGCGTACCCCGCCTTGTCGGCCACGATGGCCAGCGCCCGCTCCGGCTGCTCGGCGGCGACCAGCTCGGCGACGGTGCGCTGCAGCAGCTCCATGCGCCCGGCGAGCACGTCGCCGGAGGTGTCCTCGCCACCGCGGCGGCGCGACCACCAGCGCCGCTGCCGCCAGCGGATGGTGTAGACGCACGCCTCGGCCCCGTCGACCTGGCACGCCTCGTGGATCACCGTGGCCGGCGGGCGGCCGAAGAGCGCCGGGATCTGGGTGAGCAGGCCGCGGGTGTAGTCGCAGTCGTAGTGCGACGGGCGATATCCGCCGCGCAGGCGGTACTGCACGGTCGCCACCCCGCGGGCGGACGACAGCGTCGACATGTCGGCGCTGGCGTTGAACTTGGCGCTGGTGGTCGCGATCAGGCGGATGAGCTGCGCGGGGCCGCCGAGCAGGAGCAGTCCCAGCCGGATCGGGGTGTTCACGGAGTACGACAGGATGCTCTGCCCCACCTGCAGCCCGATGGACTCGTCGCCCAGCACCTGCGCCGCCGCCGCGAAGACGTTGATCTTCGTCTCGTACGACCACCAGCGGCGCGGGTCGTCGTAGGCCTCGGGGGCCTCGCGCTCGCCGGCCAGCTCGAGGACGCGCGGCACCGCGGCGTCGCCACCCCGTGCGCGTACATATCGCATGATGGCGCGCAGGGTGACGCCGGCCGTCTCACGGATCGGTTCCATGGCGCCTCCGAGGCAGGACATCGGCCCGGCGCCGCGCGGGCTGAGGGGAATCAGCAGCCGACCGGGGTACAACTGCCGCATGGAGCAGACGCTCATCATCGTCGACGGCGCGAACGTGGTCGGTTCGGTGCCGGACGGCTGGTGGCGCGACCGTGCGGGGGCGGCGGCCCGGCTGCGCGACGCGCTCGCCGCGCGCGACCGGTCCGCCCTCCCGGGGGACGTCCTCCTGGTCGTGGAGGGGGCGGCCCGCGGGGTGTTGCCGATCGACGGCGTGCCGGTCGAGGCGGCGCCGCAATCCGGCGACGATCACATTGTGGCGCTGGTGCGCGACAATGTGCAGCGTCGGCCCGTCGTCGTCGTAACGTCCGACCGAGGGCTGCGCCAACGGGTGACGGACCTGGGGGCGAGTATTGTCACATCGGGCCGACTCCGCGCCTCGATCCCATATGGTGGACGCAGCGAACATATCTAGCCGATAGGATTTACGGGCGATCATCTCCCAGCATGCGTCGGTAGCAATGTGACCATTACTGGCAATCTTCCACTATGTGGGAACAGATTGACGGGCTACCGAGGGCTCACCGAAAGTTAGCTGGGGACGGTTCGCATGAATTGCCGGTGAAATCCACCCCAAAACGTCTGACGAATTAGTAGCGATCTATTCTGTGCGGCGCGCAACACGGCTGTCGCATCCCGTGACGTTCCTGGTAAGGTCGATGCCATGTGCCCCGAGGTGCTGCTAGATCCGATGTGGATATCCCGCCGCGAGCACCATTTCGACGGCCTTTGTCGAGTGACCCCCGGTTGATATCGGCGTTCATTCAGAAGGTTTTCGAGAGGATTGAAAATGGCCGTTCCGGTCGCCGAAGCCGCGCCCTCCGTGGTCACGATCACCGTTCACATCACGCTCAATGGCGAGGAACTCCCACCGGAGGCCTCCCGCCTGCTCAGTGACCTCGAGGCTCTCGCGGCCAACCAGGCCAGCCAGCAAATCCAGCGCAGCACCGCCTCCCGCCCGTCCGCCGCCGCGCCCCAGCAGCGCGCCCTGCGTCTCGTGGACCCGTCCCCGGTCGTCATTGAGCCGGAGCTCGAATTGGCCGGCACCGATGACAAGAAGGTCCGACGGATCGGCCGGGCCACGCCGGACGCGCCGAGGCTGTACCTGTGCACCGGCTCGCGGCTGGTCCTGCAGGACGGCATCGCGGTGCCGCTGACCCGGCGGGAGTACGACCTCTTCTTTTTCCTGTGCGAGCACCCGCGGCGCGTGTTCAGCCGCGCGCAGCTGCTGCGGCAGGTGTGGGGCTACGACATGGTGGGCACCGAGCGCACCGTCGACGTGCACGTGCGCCGGCTTCGGGTGAAGCTGGGCAACGCGGCACGGATCATCGCGACCGTCCGGGGTGTTGGGTACCGCCTGGATGACGACGCCGCCGTGCAGGTCGTGGTCCGCGAGGACTGACCTCGTGGTCGCAGTTCTCCGGCTCGTGGTGTTTTGCGCGAAAAATCCCGATGCCTGGCGGCATCAGGATTTTTCGGACATTTCGCCTGTCGGGGTATAAGTCCGATAAGTCGCGGCGCGGAGCGCCCGACTTATCGGTTTCGCGGCTTACGACCGGCCGTATCGCGGTTTGCGCCTGTGCCGCATCACGGCTTGTGTCGCGCAGCCTCGCCGTTCGCGCCCGTGCTGCCGCTTCGCCGTTCGCGCCGGTCCTGCCACTTCGCCGTTTGCACCCATGCTGCTTCGTGGCCTGTGCCCGTGCTCCCACTTCGCCGTTTGCGCCCGCGCCGCCTCACCGTTCGCGCCCGCGCTGCTGGTTCGCCGTTTGCACCCGCGCTGCTTCGTGGCCTGCGCCCGTGCTCCCGCTTCGCCGTTTTGCGCCCGCGCCGTCTCGCCCTTCGCGTCCCGCTCTCATTCGCGGTTTGCGCCCACGCCGCCGCACCCGTGCTGCTGGCTCGCGGTTCGCGTCCATCTGCTTGGCGGCCGAGCTGGTCCATCGGCGCCTCGGGGCAGCGCCGGACGGTGTTCTGCGCGCCGTCGCAGCTGACCAGGTGACGGGCCGCGACCGTCTGCCGCACGCCGCTGTGCGCATCCAGGACGCTGGCCACGGCGCCGCCGGGCTCCATCCGCTTCGATGGCCTGCTCGCGACCGCGGAGCGCCGAGCGCCGCTGGCACGTTGATGCTCGTCGCTGCGCCCGCCCCTCGGCACGGTACGCCCGCAGATGCCGGATATCCGGATATATCGGGAAGTTCAGCACTTCCGTGGGAATGACCGGCCGGGTGGTTGAGGGTCGGCGGGTTTGGGCATCCCCTGGGGCAAGAGAGAAAGGGGCAGCGATGAGCGTGACGCATGCGAACGGCAACGTGACCGAGGCCCGCAAGGACCTCAAGGGCACCCTCGGCGACCTGACCACGCAGACCAAGGAGCGTGCGGCCGACCTGGCCACGCAGACCAAGGATGTGGCCCGGCGCCGGCCCGTTCCGCTGGTGACCGCCGCCGCTGCCGGGGTGGCCACCGCCGTCGTGGCGGTGATCACGGTCATGCGGCGCCGCAAGGCCAAGCAGACCCCTCGGCAGAAGGCCGTCAACGCCTGGCGACGCACCAGCAAGAGCGTGAGGAAACGGGTCAAGCGGTAACCTCCTCTCCCAGAAGACCGCGCCCTCGCACCCACCCGGGTGCGGGGGCGCGGCCGTGTCAGGAGACCGAGACGCCCGCGAGGTGGGCCAGCATCGCCTGGTTGGCCTCCCAGCCGTCGGGGAAGCGGACCGGGACGTTGAGGTGCACCGGCTCGGCCGACGGGTGGGTGTCCAGCAGCTCGGCGATCCCGGCGCGGGCCACGACCACGCAGGCGTGGCGGTGGCGCGACGCGAGGACGCACAGGCGGCCGGCCTCCAGGTGGAAGGCGCTGGCGTCGCGGCGGCCGGAGAGCGGGTGCAGGATCACCGTCACGTCGTACTCGCGGCCCTGGAGGCGGTTCGCCGTGTCGACCGTCACGTCGGCGGCGACGGTGTCGGCCAGGGCGAGCCGGATGGCGGCCACCTGATCCCGGTGCGCCGCCCCGACCGCGATCCGATCCGCGGTCACCGGGCGGCCGTCGGGGGCGTGCTCGGAGTACGCGACGGGGCCGCGCCGCAGCAGGCCCACCACGATGTCGGCGATGGCCGCGACCGCCTCCCGGTCGGTGCGCACGGTGTGCCGGGCCGGCAGCTCGTGCAGGGCCCAGCCGGTGCGCCGCGCGTTCTCCAGGGTCGTCTCGAGCCGCGGGTCGGCGCCGATGGCCCGGACCGAGTACTCGAGCCGCCGGTCGGCCGGCTTGGTGCCGGCCTCGAACGGGGTGAAGGGGTAGAACGCGGCCGACACGACCGACGCCGCCGACGGCGGGAGGCGCCAGGACACCGGCAGGCGATGGACCGGCAGGCCGGGGTTGTGCCGCAGCAGTACGGCGACCGCGCTCTGCATCGGGTCCCAGGACAGCCCGGCCCAGCGCTCGACGGCCACGACCGAGAACGGGTCGAGCTGGCCGGGGTCGCCGACGAACAGGCCGCGGGAGAACCGGCCGGCGACCCTCAGCAGCATGTCGGAGCGCATCTGGTACGCCTCGTCGACGATCGCCCGCTCCCAGGTGCCGTCGGTGACCGTCGCCCATTTCGCGGCCGTGCCGATGACGACCGCGCTGGTCTGCACGTCGGAGACGGCGCCGCTGACGGTGACCGAGCCGTGCTTGATCACGCGCTGGGCCGGCGTGTACGTCGAGGCCGACAGCCGCCCGATCTCCAGGCCGGGGGCGGCGGTGGCGAGCCGGTCGATGAGGTCGTCGACCTGCTCGTTGGTCTGCGCGACCACCATGAGCCGCTCCCCCGCCTCGGCCATGGTGCGGGCGGCCCGCACGACCAGCGTGGACTTGCCCGCGCCGGGCGGGGAGTCGACCACCACGCCGCGGCCGGCCGCCGACCCGAAGTCGTCGAGGATCTCGTCGATGACGGTCATGACCAGTCCTCCGCGGCGTCGGAGTCGTTGGGCTGGTACTCCGGCGGCGGTCCCCCGTGCGTCCAGGGCGTGTCCTCGCGGCTCGGGAACCGGCCCGGCGGCTGGTAGGCGTCGCTCACCGGGCCGTACGTCACCAGCTCCCCCACCTCGGGCACCGACCCCGGCGCCGGCTGCTTGGTCGAGCGGCCCATCCCCTTGGAGAGCTCCAGCACCACGTCGACGGACGAGACCGACACCACCATGGCCTGCTGGCCCGGGCGGGCCGGGGAGACGAGCAGCGCGCCGGGCTCCAGGCGCACCGGGTCGTCGGTCTGCACCGTGATGTGCGGGCGCAGCGCGGCCTTCTTGCCCGACGTGTCGACCCGGTTGGGCGAGGCCGAGACGACGGTGCCGGAGAACGCCTCGCCGGCGAGCCGGAACTCGGCCATGATCAGCGGGTCGTCGAGGGCGCGCTGGGCCTCGTAGCGGGCCTGCTCGCGTTCGAGCCGGTCGAGGCGCCCCGCGGCGGCGACGGCGCTGTCCCGCCTGGGCTGCGGAAGCGCGGTGCCCTCAGCGAGCGACATGTGGTACACCGTGAACACGTCGCGATCGACGGCCCATCTGGCCTCGACGGAGGCGCCGGCCGGGCGGGCCCGCAGCAGGTCCACGGCCCGCCACATGAGCCCCCAGGTCGGCTCCACCTGCTCCTGCACGGCGGCGGCGAGCGCGGTCTCCGCCCGGCTCTGCGCCTGCGGGTCGGCCGCGCGCTGGTAGGAGGCCAGCGCCGGGGCCAGCACCTCGTTGTCGAAGGTCGGGTCGGTGCTCGGGCCGGCCGGCGGCCAGCGCAGCGGATCCTCGGCCAGCTCGGCGGCGGCCGCACCGTCGAGGCCGGCGGGCGGGTCGATCCAGCCCAGCAGCGCGGCGAGGTTGGCGTCCTCCAGGCCGCTCTGCCCGGTCGCCCAGTGCTCGCCGAGCACCTCGGTCACGGCCAGCAGCGTGGCCGACCCGGGGTGGTCGGCCCGCTCGCGCAGGAACGTGAGCCACTGGCCGAGCAGCGGGACCGTGCGGTGCACCGGGTGCGGGCCGTAGGCGCGGCGGAAGCGGGTGGAGCGGCCCAGCAGCCGCACGAACTCGACCCCGCCGCGGTTGGGCACGAGCACCTGCGGGGCCTCGGCGTAGCGCATCTTCGACGGCTGCTCGGGGTCGACCGTGCGGGAGCAGGTCTCGATGTACGACAGCATGATCTTGGCCAGCCGCGCCACGAACTGGAACCGCTGGGTGCGGTCCCGCGGGTTGGCCACCACGAGCAACTCGCCGCCGTCGCGGCCGGTGCCCACCATCGCCGCGAGCGGGGCCGCCGCCTCGCCCGCGAGCGCCAGCGGTACCAGCACCAGGGGTTTCGCGGCGATGTGTGTGTGCCGCACCGTGGTCAATGGCTGGGCGCGGCCCGACTCCACGGCCTCCGCGCGCGCGAGCGCCGTCAGGATGCTCACTCAGCCCGTGCCAGGCACTCGGTGCGCAGCCGGTGCGCCGTGCGCAGCAGCGCCGCGATCTCCTCCTGGCCCGCGCCGGGGGTGAGGGTGCCCCGGGCCAGGCCGAGGACCGTCGACACGCTCTCCACGCCGCCGAGGTCGTCGCGGATGGAGCGGCCCAGCGCGGAGGTCGAGCCGGCGCTCTCGGCCCGGCAGAAGAACGCCATCTCGCACGAGCCGAGACAGTCCGGGGTGTACCGCGCGTCGATCTCACTGACGGCCTTGCTCAGCTCGTCGGGCGGCCGGGTGGCGTTGTGATCGGCGTCGTAGGCGAGATCGAAGGACAGCCCGGCGGGCAGCGCGTCGAGGATCTTCTCCAGCCGGGTCAGCCGGGACAGCTGGCGCTGCAGGACGGTCAGCTGCTTGCGCACGTCGACCAGGGTGGCGGTGGGCCGGTTGGCGAAGTTCTCCGGGCAGACGAGCACCACGTTGTGCGACACCGTCTCCGGCGGGTACCCGAGCTCGGCCAGCAGCTCGCGCATGGCCAGCACGTAGACGGCCGACTGCTTGGCCGCCGCGGCCGCCTTGCCCGGGTCGGCCTGCCCGTCGATGACCGCGAACGACTTGATCTCGACCACGTGGAAGCGGCCGCCGACCCGGAACGCGATGAGGTCGGGCTCCAGGTAGGCGTAGTAGCCGGCGATGTCCAGCCGCAGCATCGGGTGGTCGAAGAGCGTGCCGGCGTCCTCGCGCTCGGCCGCGGCCCGGGCGAGCAGGCTGCGGGTGCGGGCGTAGCGCACCTCGCGGCTGGCGTTGCCGCCGACGTTGGACAGGTCGTCGTACGCCACCTCGGGGATGGCCAGCCCCAGCCGCTCACGCAGCAGTTGCAGCAGCTCCGCCGCGCCGTCGGCCTTCACCTGTGCCTCGAACGCGTTGCCGCGGGCGATCGCGAACCGCGACTGGCCGAAGGCGGCCGGGAAGCCCAGCTGCCCGGCGACGGCGCCCTTGTTCACCCCGGCCGCGTCCATCAGCCCCCGCCGGCCGCAGCCGGGGTTGTTGGTGAGCGCGGCGATGGTGCGTGCGTTGTGGTTGCGCGGCGCCACGGTGCCGCGGATGCGGTCCAGCCGGTCTACCAGTGCGTCCATTGCGGTGTCTCATCTCGGGGAAGCGGGCGGTTCTAGTTCGCGGTTCTGCGCAGTCGCTGCAGCCGGGCGCCGAAGAGCGCCTCGGCGCCGTCGAGCCGTTCCTGGGCCCGTGCGGCCGCCGCGGTGCGGTCCGCGGCATCGGACTCGGCGTGCACGTCCAGCTCGGCCTGGGCCTGGGCCGCCACGGTGGCCGGGTCCGCGCCGCCGCCGGCCGCCGCGGCCCCGGGGATGCCGGCCGCGAAGCGCCACAGCAGCCGGCGGGCGTCGTGGGCGTCGTCGGGTAGCTGGGCCACCCGATGGGCCACCTTGATCGCGGCGATGAGGAAGTCGACCCGGGCGCTGAGCGGCCCGACCACCCGGGTCTCCAGCGGCCAGGTCGAGATGGCCAGCAGCCCCCGGGCAGGGGCGAGCAGGTCGGCGGTCAGGGCCGGGCAGAGGTAGTACGGCCGCCCGAACGGGGCGACCTTGAAGGAGCGTTCCTCGTCCCGGCGCAGGCTGGTCAGCCGGGCCGCCACCAGCTCGCCGGGGAAGAAGGCGTCGTGGACGGCGATGATCAGCTTCGGCGCCGCCGGGACCGTGAGCAGGGTCAGCGCGTGGTGCACCTGCTCACGGATGGAGAGGATCGGGGGCGCGGGGTTCTGCCGCGGTACCGCGGGAGCCCGGTCCTCCAGGTCGGCGAGCGCCTCGTCCCAGGCGTGCTCCGCGCGACGGAGCTCGGCGCGCAGCGTCCTGGCCTGTGTCCGGTCCCCCGCCACGGCCGCGCGGCGCAGGTCGCTGCGCAGCCGGTCGATCCGGCGCTCGAGCAGCTCGATCGGTTCGGACACGAACGGCACGGTAGCCGGTTCCAGCAAACTCCAGCAAAGACCAGTGTCGGCGTGTCGCGCTTGCTTTTTTGTTTACGCCGGTACAGGAGCCGGCTGTTCGTCCAGCCGACGCATGGGGGCGCGGCGCGGCAACGGGAAGATCTGCGGCTTGCGGCGCGCGGCGAGATCCTCCACCCAGCCGAACCCGAACACCGACAGCACGACGAGCACGGCGACCATGCTGAGCTGGACGAGGTTGTGGTACCCGCCGACGAGGGTGATGCCGAGCCAGACGCCGACCATGCGCACGAACGTGATGGCGGCCTCGTGCCACAGGTAGATCGTCAGGGCACGGCGGTTGATCGCCTCGATGGCGGGCTCGGCGGCGCCCAGCGACATGGCGGCGGGCGCGGCGTTGAGCATGAGCAGCAGGAAGGCCGTCGACCACAGCGTGTCGGCGATCGGGGCGTCGTTCATGTCGTACCCGCGCGGGCCGGGCGTGTGGAAGAGCAGCGCCAGCCCGATGCCACCCATCACGAGGCACGCCGGCCAGAGGATCTTCTTCGAGATGCGCTGCAGCGTGCCGTCGTGGTGTGCGAAGCCGAGCATCCAGGCCGGGGCGTACATGAAGAAGTCGCGGATCGTGCCCCCGCTGCCGTGGCCCGTCTCCCACAGGGCGACCAGGACACCGAACGGGACGAGCACGCTCGGGATCGGCCACTTGCGGAACACCCAGAGCAACGCCGGCGAGGCGATGATGAACCAGAGGTAGGAACGGACGTACCAGATCTGGCTGAACCAGAAGCCCCCGCGCTCGGTGGTCGGCGGGTCGTCCAGCGGGACGAACCAGAGCAGCGTCCGCCAGCCGTACTCCATGCCGCCCCATAGCGACATGAGCACGATCGCGAAGGCTCCGAGCACCCAGAACGGGATCACGATGCGACGTATGCGCCGACCTATCGCCTTTACCCCGGAGCGGTCGAGCGAGGCGGCCATCAGCGAGCCGCCGAGCGCGAACATGAGGCCCATGGCAGGGAAGGCGACCGTCAGCCACGCGAACCCGAGCGTGTGGTATGTGACCACGCGGAGGATCGCGACGGCTCGCAGGAGGTCTACGTACCGGTTCCGCATCCCCCCTAGGTTGCCCTCTTCCCCTTAGGGGCAACCTTCGCTCAGCTCAAAATTAGCTGTGTTTATTCTCAAAGATCTTAGAGTGGCGCAGCCGTAACCGATCGGACAATCGACTCGGTTCACCCTTTTCTCACCCACCGCTCGCGTGCAGGGCCTCGCTGAGCGCGTCGAACTCCAGGCCGCCGTGGTGCCTGGCGCCGTTGATGAAGAAGGCCGGGGTACCGGTGACGCCGTTTGCCTTCCCGCTGTCCATGTCGCGCTCCACCCGTTGGTGGTGAGCTCGCGTGCCGCCCGTGTCGGGGAGGCCGAACTGCTCGGCGTACCGGCCCAGGTCGATGTCCTCGAGGCGGTCCTGGTGGGCGAGCAGCAGCGCGTGCATGCCCCAGAAGGCCCCGGCGTCGGCCGCCGCCTCCGCCAGCAACGCGGCCGGCATCGCCCTCGTGTTCTCGTCGACCAGCGGAAAGTGCCGGAAGGCGAAGCGCAGCCGTTGGCCGAACGCGAGCTGGAGCCGCTCCACCACGCCGAATGCCCGGCCCGTGCCGGGGCACTCGTAGTCGCCGTACTCGACGAGCGTGAGATCCGCGCCGGGCCGGCCCTGGACGTGGTCGTCGCTGGTGAGATTGGGAAGGCCGCTCATGTTCGCACCCTTCCCAATCCCCGCTTCGCTAGTCTCTTCCCGTCAGTCCAGCAGTTCCGTCACGGTGCCCGCCCCGACGGTGCGGCCACCCTCGCGGATGGCGAAGCCGAGGCCGACGTCCATCGCGATCGGCTTGCCGAGCTCGACGGTCAGGTCGACCGTGTCGCCGGGCATCACCATCGTCACCTCGCCGAGGTCCACCGACCCCATCACGTCCGTGGTACGGAAGTAGAACTGCGGCCGGTAGTTGGCGAAGAACGGCGTGTGCCGGCCGCCTTCCTTGGTCGTGAGCGCGTACACGTGAGCCTTGAACCGCCGGTGCGGCGCGACCGAGCCGGGCAGCGCGACCACCTGGCCCCGCTGCACCTCCCCGCGCCGGATGCCGCGCAGCAGCAGGGCCGCGTTGTCGCCGGCCTGGGCCGAGTCGAGCTGCTTGCCGAACATCTCCATCCCGGTGACCACGCTGGACTGGGTGGGTCCCAGCCCGACCACCTCGACGGGGGTGTTGAGCACCAGCGTGCCGCGCTCCACCGACCCGGTGACGACCGTGCCCCGCCCGGTGATGGTGAGCACGCTCTCGATGGGCATGAGGAACGGCTCGCCGGTCACCCGCTCGGGCAGCGGCACGTACTCGTCGACGGCGTCGAGCAGATCCTGGATCTTCTGCACCCAACCCGGCTCCCCCGCCAGGGCCCTGAGGGCGCTGGTGCGGACGATCGGCAGCTCGTCGCCGGGGAAGCCGTACTCGTTCAGCAGCTCCCTGACCTCGAGCTCGACCAGGTCGAGCAGCTCGTCGTCGTCCACCGCGTCGGCCTTGTTCATGGCCACGACGAGGTACGGCACCCCGATCCGCCGCGCCAGGAGCACGTGCTCCCGCGTCTGCGGCATGACCCCGTCCACGGCGCTGACGACGAGGATCGCCCCGTCCACCTGCGCCGCCCCGGTGATCATGTTCTTGACGTAGTCGGCGTGCCCGGGCATGTCGACATGCGCGTAGTGCCTGGTCGCGGTCTCGTACTCGACGTGCGCGATGTTGATGGTGATCCCGCGCGTGATCTCCTCGGGCGCCCGGTCGATGCCCTCGAAGCTCGTGTAGCGGTTGACGTTCGGGTACCGCTCGGCGAGAACCTTGGTGATGGCGGCCGTCAGGGTCGTCTTGCCGTGGTCGACATGACCCATCGTGCCGATGTTGAGATGAGGCTTGTTCCTCGTGAACGCCTGCTTGGCCATCTGACACTCCACAGTGGATTTGTGGCTGGACGTGCAGAACCCTCAGGCGAGCCGGATGCTCTGGGTTGCTTCTGGGCGATCCGGCTCGGCCGGCTCACCCTCCTCCGTCGGTTCCGCAGGATGCTGCGGGAGGAGGGTCAGCGTCGCAGGCCGGCCTCTAGCGCCGCGTCTAGCGCTGAAGGCGCCCAGGCGACCGCCGAGCCGGCCAGGTGGCCGTGCTCCAGAAGGGCGGTCGTCGCGATCACGTTCGGAAAGGTAGCGCGCCACTGCCTGCACCGACAACGCATTTACGAGTGACGTTCGCCATATACCCCGTGGGGGTATCTTCGCGCGGACCCCGGGCGGACCTCGCGGACCCCGGGCAGACCCCCCGCGGGCAGACCCCCCGCGGGCAGACCCCCCGCGGGCAGACCCCCCGCGGGCAGACCCCCCGCGGGCAGACCCCCCGCGGGCAGACCCCCCGCGGGCAGACCCCCCGCGGGCAGACCCCCCGCGGGCGCCTGCGGCGCCACGCGGCTCGGCATCCGACAAAGGAGCCGAAGGGGACGACCGGAAAAATGGTGATAAGTCGGATAGTCGTGGCGCGGAGCGCCCGACTTATCCGCAAAAGGCCGAAGCCGCCGGGCGGGCTTTCGTCAGCGGGGCGGAGGCAGGCGCAGGGCGATCGTCGGGGCGTCGGCCATCACCGATTTCGGGGCGCCACCCGTCGGGGCGTCGGCCGGCGGACGGTCGGCGCGGCCCACCGTGATCTCCGGGTAGATCTCGACCTCGTCCCACTCCCCCAGGGCCTTGGGCTCGCCGCGGTTCAGGTCGACCTCGCGGGGCGGGGTCGTCGGGCTGGTGCGGGCCAGGATCGCGGCGCCGTTGGTGCTCACGTCGGTGACCAGGAGCATGCCGTCGTGCAGTTCGAAGCGCAGGTGGTTGCGGCTCACCCGCCGGCTCGACTCGTCGTCGAGCCAGTTGCCGATGGTCACGCCCGGCTGGTCATCCGGGGCGCGGCCCACCACCACGGGGCGGGCGGCCGTCACCGGGAAGCGGGTGCGGACGATGCCGTTGATGCGTACCGCCAGGGTCATGGCCAGCGGGCGCGGGCCGGCGTCGATCAGGCGGTCGCCGTGGCGGGGGCAGATGGGGGCTCCGCTGGGCAGGGCCGGCGGGGCCTGGCCGGCACCCTGGGCGGGGACCCGGCCGAGGACCGGGCAGTCGGCGGCGGGGCAGCGCCAGTACCGCTGCAGCACCGGATGCGGGCGCGGCGTCGAGCCGGTCGCGGGGGCCAGGCTCAGCTCCAGGCCGCCCTGGCCGGCGATGGCGAGGTACACCGGGCCCGGGTGGCCGGGCAGCGGGGAGCGGGTGATCACCGGTACGCCGGTCAGGTGGGCCACCTCCCGCACCCGGGCGTTGACCCGCGCGCCCGGCGGCAGCATCTCGATGAGGCCGTCGTCGGACCAGCGGCGCAGGACCATCCGCTCGTTGGAGGTGAAGTCGGTGTCGGACATCGCACCGCGTTCGGCGATGGCATAGAGACCGGTGTTGCCGTCGCCGAGGCGGCGGCTCAGGGCGTCGATGAACTGGCCGAGGCGCAGCAGGGCCGCCGGGCGGCCGCCGTCGAGGTCGACGCTGCGGGCCGCCTCCACCAGGTCGATGATGCCGCCGGCGGCAAGCGGGTCGACCGTCAGTCGTCGCTCGATCGCGTCCAGTGCTCGGCTCGTCTCGAATCGCACCGGAACATTCTGCCTCAGAGATCCGCGCATGCCGACAAAGCCGCCCGGGTGCCGTACGAAACGCGAACACCCGGCGGGGGCCGGAGACGCGAACGCACGGCGGGGCCGGGAGACGCGGCACACGGCGGGGCCGGAGACACAAGCACACGACGGGGCCGGGAGACGCGGCACACGGCGGGGCCGACAGCGCGGCACACGGCGGGGCCGGGGGCGGCAGCGCGGCACACGGCGGGGCCGACAGCGCGGCACACGGCGGGGCCGGGGGCGGCAGCGCGGCACACGGCGGGGCCGGGGGCGGCAGCGCGGCACACGGCGGGGCCGGGGGCCGCAGCGCGGCGGGCGGCGGGCGGAGAGCCGGGGAACACCCGCAAAGCCGCCGCCGACCACCTCTGCGGTCGACGGCGGGCTTTACGCCGCGTCCTCGGCGGACCTCTGAGGGGAGGTTGGGGAAGCCGCCGGGCGCGGTTTACACGACGGGGCGTGGGGGGTGCGCCGGGTTCGTCGTGGGTACATATCAGCTAACCGTTGGTAATCAAGGTAGATCGTCACAGCAGAGGTCAACAACGATGAATGCCTGAATGAAATCCGCCTCAACCGCCGCAGACCTTGGCGACCTCGGCGAGGCGATGGGCGTCGACGCCGTCGCGCTGCTCGACGGCCAGCGGGTGGTCGGTCGGCTCCAGCTCGACGAAGGGGCGCCGGCCCGGCTCCCGAGTATGCACCCGGGTCTTGAGCTGGATTGTGTCGGGGTACCCCGGAATGTTGTTGGAAAGCCAGCCGAAGTAGGGCTGCTCCTCCACGCGGGCCGGGTCGTCCCACCGCGAGACGGCCCGCTCGAAGTTGGCCGGGCTCAGGCTTACCCAGACGTTGTACGTCAGGTGCTCCTCCGACCCGCGCACCGGGATCTCGATCAGGCCGCGGATGAAGAAGTGCAGCTCGTCGAGCTCGGGCGCGTGGATGCAACACAGCTCGTCCTCGAGGAACGACTCGCCGCCCGCCTCCGGGGCGCCCCAATAGTCCGGTGCCGAGAACGCCCACACGGTCGGGACGTCACCGATCTCCGCATCGCAGCACGCACAGACGAAGGTCACCGCGGCATGGTAGACCCGCGAGGACGAAACACGCTCAGCTCTGTGCGGCCAGCTCCCGGGCGCGGTCGCGGGCGGCCTCCAGGGCGGCCAGCAGCGCGGCCCGCACGCCGTGGTTCTCCAGCTCGCGGATGGCGTTGATGGTGGTGCCGGCCGGCGAGGTGACCGCCTCGCGCAGCTTGACCGGGTGCTCGCCGGACTCGCGCAGCATGACGGCCGAGCCGATGGCGGTCTGCACGATGAGGTCGTGCGCCACCTGGCGGGGCAGGCCGAGCAGGATGCCGGCGTCGGTCATCGCCTCGACGAGGTAGTAGAAGTACGCCGGGCCGGAACCGGACAAGGCGGTGACGGCGTCCTGCTGCGACTCCGGCACGCGGATCGTGCGGCCCAGCGGGCGGAACATCTCCTCGGCCAGGGCGAGGTGCTCGGCGGTGGCGTGCGAGCCGGCCGAGATGGCGGTCATCGCCTCGTCGACCAGGGCCGGGGTGTTGGTCATGACGCGCACGACCGGGGTGCCCTCGGGCAGGTACTTGGCGAAGAACGTGGTCGGCAGGCCGGCGCACAGCGACACGACGAGCTTGCCCTCGGGCATCTTCGGGCCGAGGTCGGCCAGCAGGGCGCCGGCGTCCTGGGGCTTCACGGCGACGGTGACCACCTCCGCCTCGAGCAGGGCGCTCTCGTTGTCGACGACGCGGATGCCGTACCGCTGCGAAAGCTCCTGAGCCCGCTCCGGACGGCGCGCCGTGGCCAGGAGCTTGTCGGCGGGCCAGCCCGCGCGCAGCAGGCCGGACAGCAGGACCTCGCCGAGCTTGCCGGCGCCGAAGACCGCGATGGTGCGCACAGGAGACTCCCCAGGAAAACGGCGGAGCCTGGGGCCGCCGTCGGCGGCCCCAGGCCTCGGGACGAGATCAGGAACCGAAGAAGACCTCGGCCTCGGTGTACCGCTCGACGGGGACCGTCTTGAGCTCACGGGTGGCCTCGGCCAGCGGGACGCGCACGATGTCGGTGCTCTTGAGCGCGACCATCTTGCCGAAGTCGCCCTCGTGCACGGCGTCGATCGCCTGCAGGCCGAAGCGGGTGGCGAGGACCCGGTCGAACGCGGTGGGCGTGCCGCCGCGCTGGATGTGGCCGAGCACGACCGTGCGGGCCTCCTTGCCGGTCTTGGCCTCCAGCTGCTCGGCGAGCCACTGGCCGATGCCGCCGAGGCGGACGTGGCCGAAGGAGTCGAGCTCCTGGTTGTGCAGCACCATCTGGCCGTCGAGCGGCTGGGCGCCCTCGGCGACGACGACGATCGGGCTGTACTGCGTCTGGAAGCGCTTCTCGACGTAGCCGGCGACCTGGTCGACGTCGAACTGCCGCTCCGGCAGCAGGATCACGTTGGCGCCGCCGGCCAGGCCGGCGTGCAGGGCGATCCAGCCGGCGTGGCGGCCCATGACCTCGACGACGAGGGTGCGGTGGTGCGACTCGGCGGTGGTGTGCAGCCGGTCGATCGCCTCCATGGCGATGTTCACCGCGGTGTCGAAGCCGAACGTGTAGTCGGTCGCGCCGAGGTCGTTGTCGATCGTCTTCGGCACGCCGACGACGTTGACGCCCAGCTCCGTCAGCCTGGTGGCGACGCCGAGGGTGTCCTCGCCGCCGATGGCGACGAGGGCGTCGACGCCCAGGTCGGCCAGGTTCGACTTGATCTTCTCTACGCCGCCGTCGATCTTGAACGGGTTGGTGCGGGACGACCCGAGGATCGTGCCGCCGCGCGGGAGGATGCCGCGGACCTGGGCGATGCCCAGCTCGCGGGTCAGGCCCTCCAGGGGACCGCGCCAACCGTCACGGAAGCCCACGAACTCGTGGCCGTAGGTGGAGATCCCCTTGCGGACCACGGCACGGATGACCGCGTTGAGGCCGGGGCAGTCGCCGCCCCCGGTCAGTACGCCGATACGCATGCTTGATCTTGCCTTCCTGGTTGCGTGCTCGACCTCACGGACGGGCGCGGTCGAGCCGGAGGTACCCGCTCATGGCGACGCTGCCGATTCACAGCGCACTGTAGTCGCTCCAGCTGAACCCTCAGCAGTCGTCCCCGCGAATACCGAACTTCTTGGCCGACTCGTGTTCCTCGGCCATGCGCCGCAGCGCGGCCAGCAACGAGTCGCCGAGGATGGAGCCGACGACCGCCGCGTGGAGCATGCCCTCGGGGGTCCCGGCCCGCCCGACGAACTGCAGGTCATAGACCGCGATCGTCTCGACGGCGTCGGCGTACTGCCCCAACAGCATACTCACGTCGGCCCCGACCTGCTCGAATGCGGCGAGCACCTCGGCCGCGGCCTGCCGGGCCGGCGCCTCGGGGCCGACCAGCCAGCCCCGCTTCTGCACAAGCTCGTCGATGCGTTGGCGCTCCCGCCGGACCGCGTCAGGGTCTATCGAGTCCTTGTTGGCCACCGCCGAGGGCAGCGCGTGGCCGAGCACCTTGTGCACGTCCGGGTCGGGCTCGTCGAGCGCGGCCAGGAGCTGCCGGATGGTGGCGATCGGTAACCGGCCGATGTCGAGCAGCACCCGGACGAGCCGCAGCCGCTGAACGTGGCGATCGTCATACCGGGCCTGGTTCGGGCTGGTCAGCTCACCGGCCGGGAGCAGGCCCTCACGCAGGTAGTACTTGATCGTCGGCACCGGGACGCCGGTGTGCCGGCTCAGCTCGGCGATGCGCATGGAACTCCTTCCGACCTTGATATGGATAGTGTACCTTGCCAATAGCAGACAGCACCGCTATCCATTTTTTCGGGAGCGTCCGATGCATGTCGCCCGACTTCACCGTCCCCTCGTCGTCACCGCCGGCCTCATGGCCGCGCTGGCCCTGCTCACCGCGATCGGCATCTTCGCCGACGACCGCACGCTGCTCGGCGTGCCGATCTGGCTCAAGCCCTTCAAGTTCTCCGTGTCGATCGCGATCTACGCCGTCACGATCGCGTGGATGATCGGCCTGCTGGCCGAACGGCGCCGGCGCTTCGGCTGGTGGCTCGGCACGATCATCGCGGCGACGATGCTCATCGAGATCGCCGTGATCGACGGGCAGGCCGCCCGCGGGCACCGCAGCCACTTCAACTTCCAGACCCCGCTCGACGGCGCCCTGTTCGACATCATGGGCGCCACGATCGCGATCGCCTGGGCGGCGACCCTGATCCTCGCGATCCTGCTGCTGATGCAGCGCATGCCGGACCGGGCCAACGCGCTTGCCGTACGGCTCGGGCTCATCATCGCCCTCGGCGGCATGGCGGTCGGCTTCCTGATGACCATCCCGACCCAGGCCGAGCTCGCCCAGGACCATCCGACGATCGTCGGCGCGCACAGCGTCGGCGTGGCCGACGGGGGCCCGGGCCTGCCGCTGGTCAACTGGAGCACCACGGGCGGCGACCTGCGGGCCGGCCACTTCATCGGCATGCACGCGCTGCAGGCGCTGCCGCTGTTCGCGCTGCTGCTGAGCCTGGCCGGCGCCCGCTTCGCCCGCCTGCGGGCCGACCAGGTGCGGGTCCGGCTGATCGGGGTGGCCGGCTTCGGCTATGCCGGCCTGACCGTCCTCGTCACCTGGCAGGCGTTGCGCGGCCAGTCGCTGGTCCACCCCGACTCCCTGACCCTCGGCGCGGCCGGCGCGCTGCTCGCGCTGACCCTGGCCGGCGCCGCCTGGGCCGCCATCGGCACCCCGGCGCGGGTCCCGGCGAAGGCGTTCTCGTGACGGCGACGCTCTTCCAGCTGGCATTTCTGGCGGCGGTACCGTTCTGGGCCCTCATGATCCTGCTGCCCACGTGGCGGTGGACCCGCGCGATCGTCTCCTCGCCGCTGATCCTGCTCCCCGCGCTGGTGGTGTGGGCGTTCGCGATCGCGCCGGCGTTCGGCGACTTCGCCCGGGAGATGCTGAGCCCGGACCTCGAAGGCGTGAAGGCGCTGCTGGCGCGGGACGAGGTGGTGGCCGCGGTGTGGGCGCAGGTGCTGGCCTGGGACCTGTTCGTGGGCCGGTGGATCTACCTCGACAGCCGGGCCCGGGGGATGCACCCGCTGCTCATGGCGCCCGTGCTGGTGCTGACGATCCTGCTCTCCCCTATCGGGCTGCCGCTGTACCTGGCGCTGCGCCTCTTCGGCAAGCGCGCCCCGGACGCCGTCTAGAGATCGTTTCGACAAGTCGGGCGCTGGCGCGTTCGAGCATCTCGTGACGGCCCTGGTCCATGGGCCGGGTATGGGCGGGTCGCCAGCCCCGATCGACCGCGGCACAGGCGGCCGAAAAGGCTCCGTCGTCGCCGACGGCGGCGGTGTCCCGCCCGGGCATCGTCGCCGCGGGCGCGACCCGGCACGACTCGCCGCTGCTGAAACCCACCCTCAACGCAGCCGATCCACCAGGTCAGAACCCACTACCGATGGGGCTGTAATCAGATTTACACCCCGTCAGGTTATAAATCCGACATGGCGGCAGCGCCCGACATGTCGGGAATCGACGGAATCCCGCTCAGCCGTGCATCACGCGCCAGCGGGCCAGGTTGTGGCGGGCGTCGACCAGGGCGTCGTGCCGGCCCTCGGCCAGCGGCAGGGGCGGGCGGCCGGCGTCGTCCCAGAGCTGGCGGAGGTCCTTGGTGAAGCGCGGGATCTCCCGCGGCAGCACCGGCATCGAGCCCCACAGCTGGGCCAGGGCGACGTGGTCGTAGGCGGCGTACCAGGCCCACAGCTCCAGCTCGTCCGCCTCCCCCGAGCGCAGCGGCTCGGTCAGGAAGTCCAGCAGCTCCTCGCGGATGCGCTCGCGCGAGCGCCACGACTTGTCGGCCGGGGACGGGAGCTTGTCGAGCACGTTGCGGCGCACCCACGGGACCGCGCGGGAGTCGTCGAACTCGGTGGACACCGCGTAGTACTCGCGGCCGTGCTCGTCGACCACGCCGATCGAGACCAGATCGATGATCCGGCCGTCCTCGATGAACTCGCAGTCGTAGAAGTACCGATACGCCGACACCGCACCCATCCTGCCCCATGGCGGCGAAGCCGATCACAGCGAGGCGGCCAGCTCCGTGTAGAGCACGGCCAGGCGGGTCAGTTCGGCGTGGTCGCGCGGGGTGCCGCCGTCCACGTGGATGCGGGCCGCCGTGCCGGCCGCGGCGAGGGCGGCGCGGTGGCACAGCAGGGCGGGCAGCACGGCCTCGCACTCGTCGGCCGGGACCGGGCCGGCCCGCAGGTAGGCCTCGGGCAGGCCGGCCGCGTTCGCCGGGCCACCAGCGGCCAGCACGGCGGCGGCGAGGTCGGCCAGCAGCGGGCCGGTGCCGGCGGCGGCCCAGCCGACCAGGCCGACCGCGCCGGTGTCCGGGTCGAGGCGGAAGTGGGCGGCCCGCGGGTCGCCGTGCAGGACGCCGTACGTGAGCTGGTCGGTGACCATGATCCGGCGGACCGCGGCGGCCGTGTCCCGCACCGCCGGCCGCAGCCAGGGCTCCAGGGTCAGGTGGGGGGCTTCCCGCGGTACACCTGCGGGCTCGAACTTGGCCAGCGCCGGGTGCGCGAAGCCGCCCAGGGCGCGGTGCACGGAGCCCAGGGTGCCGCCCCACCACTGCCGGTCCAGCGGGTCGGCCGCCTGCAGCGGGCGGCCCGGCACCAGGCGCAGCAGGGCCACCGCGCCGTCGCCGACCGCCACCGTGAGCGCGCCGTCGGCGGCCCGCAGCGGTGCCCCGGCATCGAAACCGGCCGCCTCGGCCCGACCGGCGGCGCTCAGGCCGGCCTCGAGGACCTGCGGCGCGCCGGCACCCATTTGCCGACGAATTGTCCACCGTTGATCTCGACCTGCCATGCTCCGCGGCCCAGCGGAATGCACGGGCCCGGATTGCATTGCCAACCACGGCGCAGCGTCGTGCGGACCTGTTCGGCGGCGGGGGCGGCCACGGAGGCATTATGCGTCGTCACGCTGCGCACTGCCGGGAAACAGGCAAAACGCGACCGGGCCGTGGATGCTCGCACCATCCGACGGCCCGGTCGCGCCCTTGCCATGCCCCCCGCCCCCCAGCGGTTTGCGTGGTGGCATTAGCCTGCCTGCGGACTCATGAACGGCGCTGTCGGTGAGCCGATGCGGGGGATGTACAGACTCCGACACGCACGTCATGATCTGGTAGAAGTTCCGTACTGTCTCCGTGATCACCTAACGTGATCACAAGTCCGATCAACGCTGAACCGGGAGGGGTTTGACCGTGGAGGGTCGGCTGCCAGATCCCGGCGACGCACTGACCGGTGTGGAAATGTTCAGTGGTCTGGACCCCGATGTGCGTCAGCGGGTCATCCAGGCGGCGGTGCCACGGACATACCGCAAAGGCCAGCTGCTGTTCGTCGAAAATGATCCGGGCGAGTCGCTCATCGTGCTCAAGCGCGGTGCGGTGATGGTGTTCCGGACGGCCCCGACCGGCGAGCGCGCGGTCCTGTCGGTAATCCGCCCGCCGGACACGATCGGCGAGGTGTCGCTGCTCGACGGCGCGGCCCGCTCGGCCTCGGCCGAGGCGATCGAGGACTGCCAGGCGCTGGCGCTGTCCCGGCACGCCTTCATCGAGCTGGTCCACCAGAACCCGCGGATCCTCGACGCCGTCATGCGCTCGCTCGGCCAGCTCATCCGGCGGCTCACCGAGCAGAACGCCGACCACGTCTTCCTGGACCTGCCCGGGCGGGTGGCCAAGACGCTGGTCCGGCTGGCCGGCGAGACGACCGCGCCGATGGTGACGATCGAGCTCAACCAGAGCCAGCTCGCCGAGATGGCCGGCGGCTCCCGGCAGAGCGTCAACCAGGCCATCGGCTCCTTCGCCAGCCGCGGCTGGCTGCGCACCGAGGGCCGGCGGATCGTCGTGACGGACCTGAGCGCGCTGCGCCGCCGGGCAGGTATGCCCGACCGTTGATGCGATCCGTCCTTTAGGACAGTCTTAAATCACCTGGACGGCCGGGGCGCGGGGTGTCGTATCGGACACCTGGTCGCCCCGGCCGCCGCCGTGTGAGGATGGGTTCTCACACCCTAGGGAGAGTCGGCGATTTCCAGTCAGTGCGCACGCTGCGGCCGCCAGGCCGGCGACGGCGACCGGTTCTGCGGCGGTTGTGGCGCGGAGCTGAACCCGCCGTGCGCGACCTGCGGGCGCACCCTGGCGCCCGACGCCGTCTTCTGCACCGGTTGCGGCACCCCGCGGGCCGACACCACCGCCGTGCGCAACCTGATCCGGGCCGAGCGGGCCACCGGCCGCGCCCAGGTGCCGGCCATCCCGGCGGCCCGCAGCGAGGACCGGCGGCGCATCAGCGTGCTGTTCGTCGACCTGATCGACTTCACGCCGTACGTGGAGCGGGCCGACCCGGAGCTGGTGCGCGAGCTGCAGAAGAGCTTCTTCTCCACCGCCCGCGAGGTGATCGGGCAGTACGGCGGGGTCGTCGAGAAGTACATCGGCGACGCGGTCATGGCCCTCTTCGGCGCGCCCGTGGCCACCGAGACCGACGCGGTGCGCTGCGTGCGGGCCGGGCTGGAGCTGCAGCGGGTGCTCGCCCGCTACGCCAGCACCGGCGAGGGCGAGCGCGAGCTGCGCTTCCGGGTCGGCGTGGCGACCGGCGAGGCGCTCGTCGACGTGGCCGCGGCCCGCGACGGCGGCCAGGCGATCGTGGCCGGCGACGTGGTCAACACCGCCTCCCGGCTGCAGTCGCTCGCCCCGCCCGGCGGGGTGCTGGTCTGCGGCACCACCTACGCGCTGACCAAGTCCTCGATCCGCTACGAGGTCCAGCCGCCGGCCACGCTGCGCGGGCGCTCCACGCCGACCGAGGTCTGGCTGGCCCTGGCCCCGCTGCGGCGCAACCACCCGGACCGCGAGGCCGGCTCGACGCCGCTGGTCAACCGCACCCACGAGCTGAGCCTGCTGGTCAACGCGCTGCACCGGGGCCTTCGCGAGCGGACTCCGCAGCTGGTGACCGTGCTCGGGCACGCCGGCATCGGCAAGAGCCGGCTGGTGCACGAGCTGTTCCTGCACGCCGAGCGGCTCTTCGACGCGCCGGTGGCCTGGCGCACCGGGCGCTGCCCGCCCTTCGGGGAGAACGTCACGTACGCCGCGCTGGCCGACGTCGTCAAGGCGCAGGCCGGCATCCTGGACACCGACTCCGCGGAGACGACCCGCGAGCGGCTCGACTCCGCGCTGGCCGACATCGTCGGGCCCTCCGAGGCCGAGCGGCTGGCCGACGCGCTGAGCCCGCTCGTCGGCCTGCCCGGGCCGAAGCTCGCCCCGGACGAGACGGAGTCGGCCTGGCGCCGGTTCGTCGTGGCGCTGGCCGCCCACCGCCCGACCGTCCTGGTCTTCGAGGACCTGCACTGGGCCGACGAGTCGATGGTCCGGTTCGTCGAACGGCTGGGCGCCTCGGTGCGCGACGTGCCGCTCCTGCTGCTGTGCACCGCCCGCCCGGAGCTGCTGGAGCGCAACCCGAGCTGGGCCGGGGCGGTGGCCGGTGCGGTGTCGATCACGCTGCCGCCGCTGCGCGACACCGAGATCGCCACCATGTACGCCCACCTGCTGGGCGCCGCGACCTTCCCCTCGCAGTCGCTGAGCTCCCTGGTCGAGCTGGCCGACGGCAACCCGCTCTACGCGCTCGAGTACACCCGGATGCTCGCCGAGCAGGGCAACCTGCCCGCCTCCGACGCCCTCGGGCGGAAGCTGCCGATGCCCGACAGCGTCCACGCGGTCATCGCCAACCGGGTCGACCTGCTCGACGCGGCCGACCGGGCGGTGCTGCAGGCGGCCGCGGTGGTCGGGATGAACTTCTGGCCGGGCGCGGTCGGCGCGGCGATGAGCCGGCCGGCCGACGGGATCGAGCGCTCGCTGCGCCGGCTGGAGCAGCGCGACCTCATCCACGAGCAGGCCGCCTCGACGATGGAGGGGCAGACGGAGTACCGCTTCGGCCACGTCCTGGTGCGCGACGTCTGCTATCAGCGGCTCCCCCGCACCGAGCGGGTCGCCCGGCACGAGCTGACCGCCGAGTGGCTCGACAGCGTGGCCGCCGACCGCGACACCGATCTGGCCGAGGTGGTGGCCAACCACCGCTTCACCGCCTACGAGATCGCCCGCTCGCTCGGCCTGGACGCGCCCCGCTACAGCGTGCCGGCCCGCGACGCGATGCACCGGGCGGCCCGCCGGGCCTACGCGCTGCACGCGCTGGAGGCGGCGGCCGCGCACGCCGGCAAGGCCCTGGCGCTGTGCGACGGGGACACCGAGCCGCTGGAGCGGCTGCGCATCGAGCAGCTGAGCACGGAGATCGCGTTCTACGCCAACCCTGAGTCGTTCCTCGGCAGCGGCGGCGCCGACCGGCTGGTCGGGCTGGCCGAGCGGCTCTACGCGGCCGGCGACCAGGCCGGCGCGGCCCGGGCCTGGACCGTCCGGGGCCAGGCCGCCTGGCTGCGGGCCGACCGGCTCGACGCGCTGTCGTGCCTCGACCGCGCGGTGGAGCTCTTCGACGAGCTGCCCGACGGGCCGCAGAAGGCCGACGCGTACGCCGAGCTGGGCCGCCTGCACATGCTGAACTTCGAGGTCGACCCGGCGGTCGCGGCGGCCAGCGCGGCGGCGGAGATCGCCGACCGGCTGGGCCTGATCGAGGTGGCCACCGGCGCCCGGATCACCATCGGCACCGCGCTGTTCCAGGCCGGCGATCGCTCCGGCCTGGTCGAGCTGCAGTCCGCGCTGGAGGTCAGCCGGGAGCGGCGGCTGCTGTCGGAGCACCGGGCGCTGCGCAACGTGGCCTGGGCGCTGCTCGAGGACGGCGACTGGAGCGCCGCCGAGGCGCTGCTGGACGACAGCCGCAACGCGGTGCCCGGCAGCCACACCCTGGCCACGGGGTACTCCGACGTCGCCCAGTCGGCCTACTTCGCCGGCGACTGGCCGGGCTACGCGGCCGCGGCCGAGGCGGCCCTGGCCGAGCCCGGCGGCGAGTGGGACCTGCAGGTGCGCGGGGTGCACGCCTGGATCCGCACGCTGCAGGGCGACGACGGCAGGGACGACGTCGAGGACCTCGTCGCGGCCGGGCGGCGCAGCGGCTTCTACCGGCTCCAGTGGGTCACGCTGGGCCACGGCGCCCTGTGCCGGGCCCTGCAGGGGCGCGACCGCGACGCCGAGGCGCTCATCGTGGAGCTCGCCAAGACCTGGCGGGAGGTGCGGGCGATCGCCAGCGGCGAGTGGATCGACGCCACCGCGCACGCCGCCGTGCTCTCCGGGCGGGTGGCCATGATGGCGATCCGCGACATGCTGGCCGACGTGCCGCACCGCACCCCGTGGGTCGAGGCGTCGCTGCGCACGATCACCGGGGCGATCGCCTTCGTCGACGGCGACCACGCCCGGGCGGCCGACATGCACCTGGCCGCGGCCGAGCTCTACGGGGAGATCCCGAACAACTCGGCGCGCATCCTGTCGGTGGCCTGGGCCGTGCAGGCGCTCGGGCACAGCAGGGACGAGCGCATCGAGCCGTGGCGCTCCGAGCTGGTGGCCTTCGCCGAGGAGGCGCGCACCCCCCGCCTCCTCGAGCTCGCGGACCTCACGCCGCCTCCGCTTCGCTCCGGCGACGTGAGGCCTAGGAACTGAGCCTTCCGATCGCGGCCCCTCCGCTTCGCTGCGGACCGCTCATGCCGCCACCGGCTCCTGGGTCTCCGTCTTAGCGGCTGCGTTCTTGACCTTCTGGGCGTACATGTCGATGTACTCCCGGCCGGACAGCACCATCAGCTCGTACATGATCTCGTCGGTGACGGCCCGCTCGATGAACCGGTCCCCGCTCATTCCGGCATACCGGGAGAAGTCGAGCGCCGGGCCGAACCTGATGTGCACCCGCTTGAGGTTCGGCAGCCGCTGCCCGATCGGCTGGACCTTGTCCATGTTCATCATGGCGACGGGGACCACACGCGCGCCCGACTCCAGGGCCAGGCGGGCGACGCCGGTCTTGCCGCGGTACAGGCGGCCGTCCGGCGAGCGGGTGCCCTCGGGGTAGATGCCGAAGATCCCGCCCTCCCGCAGGATCTGCAGGCCGACCTCGAGCGCGGCCCGGGCCGCCTTACCCCCGGAGCGGTCGATGGGGACCTGCCCGGTGCCGGCGAAGAACAGCTTCGTCAGCCAGCCCTTGATGCCTTTCCCGGTGAAATATTCCGCTTTGGCCGGGAAGGTGACGCGCCGCCTGACGCTCAGCGGCATGAAGATCGAGTCGGCGAAGGAGAGGTGGTTGCTGGCGATGATCACGGGCCCCTCAGCGGGGATGTGCTCGCGCCCCTCCACCTTCGGCCGGAAGACCAGCTTCAGCCAAGGTCCGAGGACGATGTACTTCAGGAGCCAGTAGAGCACGGCCGGCCTTTCGGGATCGCGCGACAATCGGTGATGACCGTCGCAAAGAGCGTACGAACCAGTACGGCACACCACAACGCACTCCCGGAACGGCGGCCGGGCATGTCAGGATTTCGTTCAGCGGTTTTTTCTCGGCGCACCCGGTCGCCGAGATGACCACCGCGGGGAGGGGCGAGCTGTGCCAGGGGGTGGGGCGCGGCGCGGCCGGCGGGACAACGGCCTGGTGGCGCAGGAGTACGCGGTGGTGGGCGACGTCGACCCCCGGGTCGGCGAGCATCTGCTCGAAATGCTGGCCGAGGGCGGCATCGCCGCCTACCTTCAGCCCGCCTCGGATCTGCATCCGCTCACCCGCACCACGACACTGCCGGCCCGGCCCACCGATCGGCTCTACGCCGACCGGGACCACCTGGCCACGGCCCGGGACTACCTGGCCCAGCTGACCGCGGCGGTGCCCGAGCAGCACACCCCGGTCGAGTCGCCGGTGGAGCAGCCGCCGGCCAAGCGGCAGTCCGACGACGAGGCCTTCGCCGCGATCGTGGCCGGCTTCCACACGACGGTCGACCCGACGGTGGCCACGCCCTGGCCGGCCGCCGAGAACCTGGACTCCTCCAGCACGGCCGCCGTGGACATGGACACCGAGCCTGCCCCGCGCACGTCGCTGCGCCGCCCGTCGGATGTCGTCGACCGGTCGCTGCTGGACGGCCTGGACACCTTCGGCAATGGGCTGCCGGACGATGACGAGGAGAACGAGGGGTACACCCCGCCTCCCCCGCCGCCGCTGCCCCGGGTGGCGCCGGTCACCATCGTCGCCGTGCTGGCCCTGGCGGCCGGGCTGGTGCTGCTCTTCTGGCCCAACCTGCTGCCGCTGGGCTCGCAGACCACGCTGTTCCTGGGCTTCGCCGGCGTGCTGGCCGGCTTCGTCACGCTCGTGCTGCGGCTGCGGCCCGGCGACGAGGAGGACGACGACCCGGACAACGGCGCCCGGGTCTGACGGCGGGTTACTTGTGCCCTGACGGGGCATATGTCCGGCCCGGGGCGGCCACGGCGCCGTCCGTGAACCGACCACTGCGGCCGGTCCGCGCCCGTGCAAGCCAGCCTCCGCCGGTCGGCGCAACGCACCCACGCCTGGTCGAATACCCCCGGCGCCGGTCACAACCACCTCATCTGCCCCGCCCCCGGCACGGAGCGCCAGTTCGGGCCTTTGCGACAAGTCGGGCGCTCCGCGTCGTGACGGCCGATGTGTTCCCCACCCGAGCAGCGCCGAGAAGGGTGCGCCATTTGCCCCTCTCCAATGGACCGCCACCGCGTGTCGCTGCGAGTTTTGCGAACACGCCTAGGCCGCGACAGGTCCGAGAGCGGGCCCTGTGCTGATCGCCGTTCCTTGCCGGGCGCCGAGGGCAGCCGCTGGGGCGCGCCGGCCTCGGCCCCAGGCGCGCAGCCGGCGAGGGGCAACCCCCGCACGGCCTGCGCGTTCGTCATCCGGCCTGAGTCCACCGGTCGTGGTGCGCCGGCGCCCGACTCATCTGGCTTGATCTTGGCGTGGGAGTCGTCGCGGGTCTTGGCACGGCGGCGCTGGCAGGGAGGCCCCCAGGGGCCGACCGGTTCGCCCAGTCTGGCTCGATGCGGCTTCGCTCTGATCGACCCAGACCAGGCGCTGACGGGAGCAACGGCCCCTGGTTGCGCGGCCCGGAGTCCAGAAAGATCTTTAGCGAACCTTCTCCAGCCAGTCCACGATCGCGTCGATCGGCTCCTGCCAGCGCGCGTCCAGCATCAGGTCGTGCCCCATGCCCGGGAAGAGCAGCGGCGAGCCGCCGTAGCGCCGCGCCACCCACTCCAGCGCCGAGGCCGACACCACCCGATCGTCCGGGCTGCCGACGACGAGCACCGGCGGGGCGCCGACCGGGGACTCCGGCTGTTGGCGGCGCAGCAGCTGGCGCTGGGTGCCGGACGGGACGCGCTGCAGTCGCTGGGCGTAGGCCTGGCCCTGGTTGGCCGGCAGCGCCCGGCTGAACAACTGCTCGCGCGACAGCGTGACCCGTCCGCCGAAGAGTCCCGGCAGGGTGCCGACGGGATTGCGGGTGAGCAGCCCGAAGGCGGCGGCGAGGCCGCCGAAGACCGGGGCGATCAGCACGCCCGCGCGGACCGGGTAGCGGGCCATGGCCATCGCCACCACCAGCGCGCCGGCGCCGTGGCCGACGAGGACGGCCTGGCGGGGCAGCGAGGCGGCGACCTGCGTGACGTCGTGCACGTAGTCGCGCAGCCGGGCGTCCGGGGCGGCCTCGCTGCCGCCGTGGCCGCGCAGGCTCATCGCGTAGGACGGGAAGCCTCGCTCGGCCGTGTGCTCCAGCCAGTGCTGGGCGAACGCCCAGGCGCCGTGGCCGTAGCCCGGGACGAACAGCACCGGGGTGGCCGAGCCGCCCGGGGCCGGCTGGGCGTCCAGGACCTCCCGGCGCACCGGCTTCGGCGGGTCCGCCCACTCGTCAGCTCGCATCACCCGCGTGGTCAACGGACCGCCTCCAGCTCGTGCAGGGACTTCTGCAGCTCCTGCAGGTACACGAAGTGGCTCACCTCGAACCAGTGCCGGGTCGAGTCGGTGACCTTCCGCTGGGTGTAGCGGCGGTCGCCGTCGGCCCGCAGGCGGGCCCAGATGGCCTGGGCGCGGTCCGGCGCGGCGTCGAGCACGCGCAGCCACTGGGCGATGAACACGGTCTGCCAGTGCGACAGCGTGAACAGCGCCGAGTCGGGCTGCAACAGGCCAGCCACGGCCAGCGTCGGGTGGGTGCGCGAGAGCATCTGCAGGGCCAGCCGCGGGCGGCCGGCCGTGTCGGTCGACAGCAGCTCCGGGGCCAGGAACTCGAACTTCGGCAGGTAGCCGGTGGCGAAGACGACCAGGTCGGGGTCGATCACCCGGCCGTCGGCCAGCGTCACCTCGTGCGCGTCGAAGTGCTTCACGTCCGGCACGGCGAGGATGTCGCCGTGGCCCAGGTAGTACGGCAGCTGGCTGTTGACCAGCGGGTGCATCTCGAGGATGCCGTGCTCCGGCCGCGGCAGGCCGAAGCGGGACAGGTCGCCGACGGTCATGTTGATCGTGCGGTGCAGCAGCCACTGGCGCACCCGCACGGGCAGGCGCATGGCCAGGAGCCGGTCGTTGACCTGGTCGGCCGGGCGGCCGAGGGCGAACTTGGGGGCGTACCAGTAGCCGCGCCGGGTCGAGTGCCAGCACTTGGCCGCCTGCTGGGCCGCCTCGACGGCGATGTCGCAGCCGGAGTTGCCGGCCCCGATCACCAGCACCCGGCGGCCGCGCAGCTGGGCGGCGTCCTTGTACTGGCTGGCGTGGATGACCTTGCCGCGGAAGTCGGCCAGGCCCTCGTACTCGGGCATCTTCGGCGACCAGTTGTGGCCGTTGGCCGCCACGACCGCGGCGTAGCGCATGGTGCGCGGGGCGCCGCCGCGGGAGCCCTTGACCGTCACGTCCCAGCGCGGCGGGCCGCCCGCGGGGTCGTCGGCGGGCTCGACCCGGGCCACCTCGGTGCCGAACCAGATGTGCTCGCGGAGGCCGAAGTGGTCGGCGTAGCGCTCGAAGTACGCGAGCACCTGGCTGTGGTGGGGGTAGTCCGGCCAGTCGTCGGGCATCGGGAAGTCTGGGAACTGGGTGAAGGGCTTCGACGAGATGAGATGGGTGCTGGCGTACACCGGGCTGCGGTCGTGCCGCCAGTTCCACCCGCCGCCGACGCCCGTCTCGCGCTCGTAGCAGTCGACCCCGAACCCGGCCTCGCGGAGGTTCTTGATCGCCGTGAGCCCGGTCCCTCCGGCCCCGATCACGCAGACCGTGTCGCCCCGGTCGTACACGGGCTCGCCGTCCCGCCAGTGCGTCGCGTTCCCGGCAAGGTCGTCGAAGCGACCGTCAGCACTCACCGCGGCATCCTCTGTCGAGGACCCCCGATTTGTCCAGTCTTGACCTCAGCCCTCGAGCTCGAGATCGGCGACGACCGGGAAGTGGTCGCTCGCGGCCCTCGACTGCGGGGTGTCGATCACGTCGTACTGCAGCACCGTGAACCGCTGGTCGGCGAAGATCGCGTCGAGGCGCTCGCGGGCCGCCGTGGCCGGGAAGGTCGGCCGCTCGTCGGTCCCCGCCGCGTCGGTCAGCCCGTCGGCGATCATCCGCCACGCGGCGCCGCCGGAGTTCTCGTTCAGGTCGCCGGCGAACAGCAGCGGCTCCGGCACCTCGTCCATGTGCCGCTTGAGCAGCTCGGCCTGGGCCGGGCGCTCCTGCGCGTCGGTCGACAGGTGCGAGCCCGCGGCCACGAAGGTGGACCGGCCCACGCGGCACCGCACGAAGGCGGCGCCGCGCATGTGCCGGCCGGGAGTCAGCGGGTAGCTCACGTTCCACGCGTCGACCGCGCGCACCCGCAGGTTGGTGAGGATCAGGTTGCCCAGGGCCGGCAGGCCGCCACCGGCGATGACCAGCTCGAACTCGCGGGCCAGGACCGCCGACTTCTGCCGCCACCGGAAGCGCCGCGGCGCCTCCTGCAGGATCGCGACGTCGGGCGCGGCCTCCCGGACCACGGCCGCGAGCGCCTTGCGGTCGTCCTTGCGACCGTGCAGGTTGTAGGAGAGCACCCTGATCTTCGTCATGTGCGGGCCAGGTCCGCCGCTCCGACCACGCCGGCCAGGTTGCCCATCAGCGCCGCGCGCACCTCGGCCACGGGCAGCCGGCCACGCTGGGCGAGCTGCTCGTGATAGCTGACCCGGGCCGGCTCCAGCAGCAGGTCGCCGGCGTCGATCACGCCGCCGCCGACCACGATGACCTGCGGGTCGAGCGTCTGCACCATGTCCGCGAAGGCCACCCCGAGCCAGTGCCCGACCTGTCCGAAGGCGCCGATGGCGACCTCGTCGCCCTGCCGGGCCGCCTCGGTGACGGCCGGGCCGTTGATGGCCTCCGGGTCGCCCCCGGCCAGCCCCAGCAGGCGCTTCGCGTCCTCTGGGCGGGCCTTGGCGTCGGCCTGGGCGAACCGGATCAGGGCCTTGCCGCTGGTGTACTGCTCCAGGCACCCCTTGCGCCCGCAGCCGCACGGGTGGCCGTCCGGCACCATGACCGCGTGGCCGAGCTCGGCGGCCACGCCGTGGGCGCCGCGGATGAGCTTGCCGCCGATGATGATCCCGCCGCCGATGCCGGTGCCGACGGTGTACAGCACCATGGAGTCGTCGGCGTCGTGCGCCGCGCCGAAGCGGAACTCCGCCCAGGCCGCCACGTTGGCGTCGTTCTCCACCACGGTCGGCAGGCCGACGGCCTGCTGGATCTTCTCGCGCAGCGGCTCGTTGCGCCAGGCCAGGTTGGGCGCGAACTGCACGATCGAGCGGGTCTCGTCCACCCAGCCGGCCGCGCCGATGCCGACCGCCTGCACGTCGTGCGCGGTCGCCAGCTCCTTGATCACCTCGATGATCCGGTCGGCGGTCTCCCCCGGGTCCTGCGCCGGTGTGTCACGCCGCGTCTGGACGAGCACGTCCCCCGCGGAGTCGACGACACCGCCGAGCACCTTGGTCCCGCCGATGTCGACGCCGATGGTCAGCCCCACTGCGGCAAGCTCCTCTCGTACCGGCTTACGCCGTGATTGGGGTCAATCCTGTTCGACGTCGCTGTCGGTCGTGGTTGACTGGTTGTGGGTGGCCGCCCGCCAGGCGTTCGAGCCACCGAAGCTGCGCAGGAAGGATGCCACGCCCTCGGCGATGTCGCCCGCCCCGGTGGCCAGCCGCTCGGCGACCTGCGGGTCGGGGTCGCGGGCCGCGGCGATGGCCTTGCACAGCGGGCAGACGCAGCACTCGGCCGAGCCGGTGGCGAATCCGGCGGTACTGCGGGCCGCCATCGACATCGCGGCCAGCGCGGCGGCCACCAGCCGCTCCGCCTCCTCGCGCGGGTCCCGGTTCATGCGCCCTCCACCCGCCGCTTGAGCTCCTTGAGGGCCGTGTCCATGATCATCTTCTCGGCCTTGCGCTTGAACATGCCGAGCATGCCGATCGCGAGCTCCACCGACAGCGAATAGGTGACGGTGGAGGTCCCGTCCGCGTTCGCGCTGATGTCATACGAGCCGTCCTGCTGCTTCTGCATCTTCGACGGTGCCACGAGGCTCCACTCGATGCGACTCAGGTCCTCGGCGTACTCGTACCGCAGGGTGTACTCATCGGACACCGGGCCCGAATCGAGCACGAAGCGGACCTGGCTGGCGTACCCGTCCTCGTACTCCTCGACCACCGCCACCGTCTTCACCGCCGCGACCCACTCCGGATAGTGGGCGAAGTCGGCGATGACCGCGGCGACCCGCTCCGGGGTCGCGTCAATGACGATCGACTGTGTCGAAGTGTCGGCCATGCGTGGCAGGCTACCTCTGCCGCGACGACCGCGGAGCGTCGGCTCGCCGCCCCCGGCGGGCCCCCGCGCGCCGGAACCCACCTACCGGTAGGTTCCGGGTACGGAACCACAGTCGAAATGGAGTCGGACGTGCGCGAGTTCTCCGTCCCCGCCGGGGTCATCATCGCCGAGACGGCCACGCTGACCGACCCCGTCTGGGACAACGCCGCCGTTGCCCCGGACGCGGTGCAGTTCCAGCGCCTGACCGACGGTGCGTGGCAGGACGTGACCTGCGCACAGTTCCTCGACCAGGTCGTGACCCTGGCCAGGGGCCTGCTGGCGGCCGGCATCGAGCCGGGCGAGCGGGTCGCCCTGATGAGCAAGACGCGTTACGAGTGGACGCTGATCGACTACGCGATCTGGACCTGCGGGGCGGTCACCGTCCCCATCTACGAGACCTCCAGCCCCGAGCAGGTGGCCTGGATCCTGCAGGACTCCGGCGCGGTCGCCTGCTTCGTGGAGACCGACGCCCACCGCGACGCCGTGGCCCAGGTCCGCGACCAGGCGCCGGCCCTGGCCCACGTGTGGCAGATCGACGGCCCGCGCGGCGCCGTGGAGGAGCTCGGGGCCGACGGCGCCTCGGTGGCCCGCGAGGACGTGGACAAGCGACGCACGGCGACGTCCGCGGAGGACCTCGCGACGATCATCTACACCAGCGGTACGACGGGGCGCCCCAAGGGCTGCATGATCACCCACCGCAACATGCTCTCGGACATCGTCAACGCCATCCCGGAGCTGCGCTCGCTGTTCAACGAGGGCGCCCGCACGCTGCTCTTCCTGCCCCTGGCCCACTCCTTCGCCCGGCTGATCCAGATCGGCGTCGTGCAGGCCCGGGCCACCATGGGGCACACGGCCGACACGAAGAACCTGGCCGACGTGCTCAAGAGCTTCAAGCCGACGTTCGTACTGTCCGTGCCCCGCGTGTTCGAGAAGGTCTACAACACCGCCAAGCAGCGCGCCCAGGCCGACGGCAAGGGCGCGATCTTCGACCGGGCCGAGCGCGTGGCCATCGACTACAGCGCGACCCCCTCCCCCGGCCTGGTGCTCAAGGCCCAGCACGCGCTCTTCGACAAGCTGGTCTACAGCAAGCTGCGGGCCGCGCTCGGCGGCCAGTGCACCCGGGCCATCTCCGGCGGCGCCCCGCTCGGCGAGCGGCTGGCCCACTTCTACCGCGGCATCGGCGTAACCATCTACGAGGGGTACGGGCTCACCGAGACCTCCCCGGCGACCAACGCCAACCGGGACAACGGCGTCAAGATCGGCACCGTCGGGCGCCCGCTGCCCGGCGTGACCATCCGCATCGACGACGACGGCGAGATCCTGGTCCAGGGCGACATCGTCTTCACGGGGTACTGGAACAACCCCGAGGCCACCGCGGAGGCGATCGACGCCGAGGGCTGGTTCCACACCGGCGACCTCGGCGAGCTCGACGACGACGGGTTCCTGCGCATCACCGGCCGCAAGAAGGAGATCATCGTCACGGCCGGCGGCAAGAACGTGGCCCCGGCGGTGCTCGAGGACCGCGTCCGGGCCCACGCGCTGGTCAGCCAGTGCATGGTGATCGGCGACCGGCAGCCCTTCATCGCCGCGCTGGTCACCATCGACCCCGACGCCCTGCCGGCCTGGAAGCGCGACAACGGCAAGCCCGACGCCGCCGGCGTCGAGGACCTGATCGACGACGCGCAGCTGCGGGCCGAGATCCAGAAGGCGATCGACGAGGCCAACCAGGCGGTGTCGAAGGCCGAGGCGATCAAGGTGTTCCGCATCCTGCCGCGCGACTTCACCGAGGCGACCGGCGAGCTGACGCCGTCGTTGAAGGTGAAGCGGAACGTCGTCATGAAGGAATACGCCGGCGACATCGCCGCCATCTACGAGCGCTGACCCATTTTCGTGCTCTCGGTGAGAAGGGATCGCTGTTGACGGACCTGGCCGCCGCCCCCGCCCGGGCCGAGGACCGACCCAACGCCCACTCCCGCCCACGCCCGGCCGTCGTCGCGGTGCGCGTGGCCATGCTCGCGCTGGCCGCGACCCTGTTGCTGTCCGACGGCATCCGGGCGGCCGAGCTGCTCTGGCTCGCCCTCCTGGTCGCCGCGGCGACCGTCGCCACGGCCGCGCCCCAGGGGCACGAGGTGGCCCGGCTCGGGCGCACGGCGGAGGTCCTCCTCACGGCCTTCGCCGCCTCCACGCTCAACGGGGACGCCGAGGCCCTCCTGGTGTACCTCCCGGTGCCGATCGTCGCCGCCGCGCTCTCCGAGGGCCGCCGGATGGCGGGCGCCTACCTCGTCGCCTCGGCCGCGCTGCTGGTCGTCGGCGGGGGTGTCGAGGGGCGCCTCGACGAGCGGGCGTACCTGACCGCGGGCGCCGAGTGGCTGGTGGTCGCCGCCGTGGCCGCCTTCCAGGCCACGATCCTGCAGCGCATCCTGCTGGCCCGCCGCCCGGAGGAGCCGCCGCAGCCCTACGCCGAGGCAACCCGCCTGCTCACCCAGCTGCGCAGCGTGGCCCGCCAGCTGCCGGGGGCCACCCTGGACCCGGGCGGCCTGGCCGAGCACCTGCTCGACGAGGTCCGCGCCCTGGTGCCGTCCGTGCGCGGCGCCGTGCTGTCCGGCAGCGGCGGCGGCCGGCTGGTCGTGCTGGCCCAGGCCGGCGTCGAGCGGCTGGACTGGGAGACCGCGCTGGACACCGAGAGCAAGGTGGCCGACGCCTGGGCCACCCAGCAGCCGATCGTCTCCGCCCGCTCGCAGGCCCGCTCGGTGAGCAGCCGGCAGACCACGTCGTCGATGGTGGTGCCGCTCATCGCCGGCGTGCGCACCGTCGGGCTCATCGTGCTGGAGAGCGACGAGGCCGGGGCGTACCCGCCGTCGCTGGTCACCAGGGTCCAGGCGGTCACCGGCCCCGCCGCCCTGCGCCTGGAGGCGGCCCTGCTCTTCGACGAGGTCCGGTCCCTGGCCACCACCGAGGAGCGGCAGCGCCTGGCCCGCGAGATCCACGACGGGGTGGCCCAGGAGCTCGTCATGGTCGGCTACGGCATCGACAACGCCGTCGCCGCGCTGCCCAACACCGAGGCGGCCGAGGAGGAGCTGCGCGTCCTGCGCGCCGAGGTCACCCGGGTCATCACCGAGCTGCGGCTGTCGCTGTTCGAGCTGCGCAGCGAGGTCGACCGCTACGGCGGGCTCACCGCCGCCATCGCCGACTACGCCCGCACCGTCGGCGCCTCCGCCGGCCTGCGGGTCCACCTCTCGCTCGACGAGACCACCGCCCGGCTGCCCGCCGCCGTCGAGGCAGAATTGCTGCGCATCGCCCAAGAAGCCATCACCAACGCACGGAAACATGCCGGAGCGGAGAATCTTTGGGTAACGTGCGCGGTCGATCCACCGTTCGCACAGGTAGAAATCTCCGACGATGGCAGCGGCATCGGTGAGAACCGCCCGGATGGGCGCTATGGTCTTGCGATCATGGCCGAGAGGGCGGAACGTATCCGGGGCCGGTTGGAGATCACGCCACGAGTGCCGAATGGGACCACAGTGGCGGTTGTGCTCGGAACCGCACCGCGTGCGCGGTAGCGTGAAGGCACCCAGAGGGAGAGAGCACCGGGAATGTCTACTACCGCGACGCCGACGACTCGCACCAAAGTGCTGCTCGTCGACGACCACGATCTGATCCGCCGGGGGCTGCGGCACGCGTTCGAGCGCGACCGCCAGTTCGAGGTGGTCGGCGAGGCCGCCACCGCGGCCGAGGCGATCCGCCAGGCCGGCGCCCTCCAGCCCGACGTCGTGATCATGGACCTCCGCCTGCCCGACGGCAGCGGCCTGGAGGCCACCCGCGCCCTGCGCAAGACCAGCAACAGCATGGGCATCGTCGTGCTGACCATGTACGCCGGCGACGACCAGCTCTTCGGCGCCCTCGAGGCCGGCGCCTCGGCGTTCGTGCCGAAGACCGCCCCGGCGGACGAGGTCGTGGCCGCGGCCCGGCACGCCGCCTCGGCCCCCAGCGCCTTCACCGCCGCCGACCTGGCCGAGGCGATGAAGCGCCGCCTGGCCCCGAGCGGCCCGCAGCTGTCCCCCCGCGAGGGTCAGGTGCTGCGCCTGCTGGCCGACGGCATGAGCGTGGCCGGCATCGCCAAGCAGCTGTTCGTCTCGGAGTCGACCGCGAAGACGCACATCTCGAAGCTGTACGAGAAGCTCGGCGCCGCGAACCGCGCCCAGGCCCTGATGACGGCCCTTCGCCTGGGCCTGCTCGAGGCCCCGGACGCCCCGAGCTTCTGACGTCGTTACCTTTCCCCCAGCAATTCGCGCGGACGGCCGGCTCGCCGTTCCTTACCCCCGGCAGCCGGCCGCGCCAATCGCCCCATCATTGCCGGAATAGGCCACCCATTCTTCCGATTGTCGGGGGCTGATCCGGCGCTCATTGTTCATGTGCCTTTTTCACCGGCAAGAAGCGCATGCAGCCGGGCCGCCTGGCTCTCCCACCGCCATTCGGCCTCGACCCAGGCCCGCCCCGTGGCCCCCATTCGCGCCGCCAGTTCCCGATCCCGCAGCAGCGTGATCAGCCGATCGGCCACGGCCTTCACGTCCCGCCCCGGCACCACGAATCCGGTCTCGCCCTCCCGCACCGCGTCCGGCGCCCCGCCCGAGTCCCCGGCGAGCACCGGCAGGCCGGTGGCGGAGGCCTCGAGGTACACGATCCCGAGCCCCTCGACGTCGAGCCCGCGCCGCCGCGTCCGGCAGGGCATCGCGAACACGTCCCCCGCCGCGTAGTGCGCCGGCAGTTCCTCCCAGGCCACGGACCCGGTGAACACGACGTCGCGCTCGACCCCGTGCTCGCGGGCCAGCCGCTCGAGCGTTCCCCGGTACGGCCCCCCGCTGACGATGAGCAGGGCCGCCCCCGGCACCGCCCGCTGGACCTCCGGCAGCGCCCGGATGAGCACGTCCTGCCCCTTGCGCGGCACGAGCCGCGACACGCAGACCACCACCGGCCGCCCCTGCAGCCCGTGCCGCGCCCGCACCGCACCGCCGTCGACGCCGGGCGAGTACGCGTCCACGTCCACCCCGGGCGCCAGCCGCTCCAGCGCGGTCAGCCCGCCGATCGCCCGGTCGAGCCGAACCCTCGTGTACTCCCCCAGGTACGTGACCACGTCGGCCCCCCGCGCAATGCGCCGCAGCAGCCCGCGCGCGCCCGGCAGCGCCGCCCATCCGACCTCGTGCCCGTGCGTGAGCGCGACGACCCGCGTGACGCCGGCCCGCCGCCGCAGCCCGTCCGCGAGCAGCCCGAGCGGCGCCGCCGCCCCGAACCAGACCCGGTCACACCCCCGCCCGCGCGCGATCTCGGCCGCCCGCCGGGCCACCCGCGGCGTGGGCAACAACATCCCGGTGTCTTCCCGCACCACCTCGAACGGCTGCTCGGCGTCGAACTTGCCGGCCCCCTTCCAGGTGGAGGCGTACACGACGACCTCGTCCCCGGGCACCCGCACCGCAAGGTTGTGCACGAACTGCTGAATCCCCCCGGGCCGGGGCGGAAAATCGTTGGTCACCAGGAGGGTCCGCACCACCAGTGCTTACCAGCGCCCACCCGCCCCGCCCAAACCCGGGTCCACTTCGGCCGGCATCTTGCCACCAAGGGCACTGGCCGGACGCTGCGCCGGCTCTGGCTCCCGTTCAGCACCCGGGCCGCCAGAATCGACGCGCTGGTCCACGCTCCGGGGTCCCGGACGGCCCTGAGTAGCGCGACCGGCCCAAACGGCCGACGGCCCGAGCAGCGCGAACGGCCCCGACGGCCCGAACGCCCCGGACAGCGCGGACGGTCCGAACAGTACGACCAGCCCGAGCAGCGCGGACGGTCCGAACAAGTGCGACCGGCCCGAGCAGCGCAACTGGCCCGACCGGCCCGGACAGCCCGAGCGGCGCGGACAGCGCTGGAAAGCGAGTCAGCGCGTCGGTGACCTGGGGGCGGGACAGGGATGGGCTGGAGTCGGAGTGGGGCAGAAACGGCCAGGGCGGAACGAACGGGGTCCGGGGGCGCGGCGGGTCAGGGCCCGCGGGTCAGGGCCCGCGGGTCAGGGCCCGCGGGTCAGGGCCCGCGGGTCAGGGCCCGCGGGTCAGGGCCCGCGGGTCAGGGCCCGCGGGTCAGGGTGAGTGGGTCAGGGCCCGCGGGTCAGGGTGAGTGGGTCAGGGCCCGCGGGTCAGGGTGAGTGGGGACGGGGCTGGGTCAGGGATGGGCGCGGGCCCAGGCTCGGGCGGCGGCCATGCGTTCGACGGCGGTGGGGTGGGTGCCGAACAGGAACTGCTCGACGGGGTTGGGGTCCGGGTCGCCCAGGTTGACCAGGGACAGGCGGCCCTGCATGGCCTCGAACTCGGCCGGGTTGCGGGTCAGGGCGAGGGCGTGCTCGTCGGCGCGGGCCTCGATGCGGCGGGTGACCAGGGACTGGGCCGGGCCGGCGAGCAGGCCGCCGACGGTGGCGACGGCCAGGAGCAGGGCGATGGCGCGGGGCTCGGCGATGGAGTCGACGCGGGCCAGGCGCAGCAGGGCGGACCAGGAGCCCAGCAGGTACAGCACGCAGACCGCGGCGGCGGCGCCCAGGGCGCCCAGCAGGGTGCCGGTCAGGACGTCGCCGTCCTTGGCGTGGCCGAGCTCGTGGGCGACGACGGCCTCGACCTCGTCCGGCGGGGCCTTCTCCAGCAGGGTGTCGTAGACGACGATGCGGCGGGTCGGGCCCAGGCCGGAGACGTAGGCGTTGACCGCGCGGGTGCGGCGGCTCGCGTCGGCGATCAGCACGTCGCGGACCGGGACGCCGTCGCGGGCGGCCAGGTTCATCAGGCTGGTGCGCTGCTCGCCGGGCGGCATCGGGGTGAACTTGTTGAAGACCGGCTCGACCAGGACCGGGAAGACGAAGGTGAGCAGGACGGCGAGGGCCGCCGCGCCGGCCGCGGCCCAGGCCCACCACCAGCGCGGGGCGAAGTGGGTGATGGTGAAGAAGCCGACCAGGACGATCGCGCCGATGACGGCGCCGACGGCGTAGCCCTTGAGCAGGTCGACCGTCCAGCCTCCCCAGCCCTGGGTGGACAGGCCGTAGCGGCGCAGGATGGACTGGCGCCAGGCGGCCAGCGGCAGGGCCACCACCTCGCCGACCAGCGTCACGGCGAAGCCGCCGAGCAGGGCCCGGGCCAGCCAGTGGCCGCCGAACGGGCGGCCGGCCTGTTCGACCAGCCAGGAGCCGGCCGGGGTCAGGCCTAGCAGCAGGGCGACCAGCAGGCCCAGCGCCAGCGACAGGTAGGTGCCGGGGCGCAGCGCGGCATGGAACGCCCGGCCCTGGGACACGGCGTCGTGCGGCAGCGTGTCCAGGGCCGCCAGCTGATCGGCCCGCGGGGCCGACGGCGCCGACCACGGGACCCGCAGCAGCGCGACGGCGGCGGCCGCGATGACCAGCCCGACCAGCGTGACGACGGCCCAGACTCGAGGGGTCATCGCAACAGCCTATGCGGCGCGCCCGCGGCGGCGCCGGGGTGAGGGGACGGGCCTGATCGGCGTCTTCTCGAAGTGGGTGGGCTCCAGCACGGTGACCTCGAAGCCGGCCAGCTCGAAGACCTCGATGGCCCGCACCTCCTCGGCACCGAGCTGGTGGAACGCGGGCGGCGTGTCGAGCAGCAGGGTCATCACGCAGTTGCTGCAGGCGTTGCCCCGCACCGAACAGCTTTCGCAGTCGACGAGCATCGCTCCTCCAAAACCGACGTGCCGGTGAACCGGATAGCACGAACGGTAACGGTGGGGTACGACAAAAATGAGAAACCGCAGCTCAGGACCGTGCGAGGCGGCGCAGGAGCGTGTCGGACGCCAGCGGGTACGCCCCGTGCCGGCGCACCCCGTCGACGACCTCCTTGTCGGAGGAGATCACCACGATCGGCCGGCCGGCCGGCTCGGCCCGCACCAGGCGGCGGATGAGCTCGTCGGCGGTCTCGCCCTTCTTGGAGAACAGCACGCGCACGCCGCGCGGCGCCGGTGGCAGGCCGTGCACCCGCTCGGCGCCGTCGAACACCACGGTGACCTCGGCGCGGGTCTGCGCCACCAGCCCGCCGACGCCCGCGATCAGGCGGTTGCGCTGCTGCTCGAGCGAGATCTCGGCGTACCCCCGCTTCGTGACGTTGTAGCCGTCGACGATCATGTGCGCCTTGGGCAGGCTCAGCAGCTGGTCGAGGCGGGCGGGGTCGTCGGCGTCGAGGGCGCGCGCGGACGCGGCCCCGGAGGCGCTCTCGGGCCGGTCGGCGGCGGTGTCGGCGACGAAGTCCGCCGGGAGCTTGTCGGTCGGGTCGAGGGCCAGCTCGCGGCGCAGGCCGACGGCGGCCTGACCGATCGTCTCCAGCAGCAGCCACAGCCGCGCGTCGTCGACCGCCCGCGCGTCCTTGGCGCTCTGCCGCTGCGCGCCGGCCGCGGTCTCGGCCTCGGCCAGGCGGGCCCGCAGGCGGCGCAGCTCGGCGTCGTGGTCGGCGGCGGCCCGCACCGCCCGGCCCTTCTCGGCCGAGAGCATGTCGGTGGCCTTGCGCTCCTTGGCCTGCGACTCCCGCAGCGCCTTGCTCAGCGAGCGCACCTCGTCGCGCAGGCCGGCCGCCTCGTCGCGCAGCCGGGCCAGCTCGTCGCGCAGCTTGTCGGCCTCGACCTTGGCCACCGCGCGGTCGTGCTCGGCCCGGGCCAGGCGCTGCTCGACGTCGCGCACGCGCTCGGAGGCGACGGCGCCCTCGGCGTCGGCCCGCACGGCGTCGGTCGCGTCGGTGACGAGCCCGCGCCAGCCGTCGGGGCGGGCGAGGTACGCCAGGGCGGCCACCTCGACCGGGTCGGCCGCCGCCGGCGCGAGGCCCTCCAGGATGGCCGCGCCCAGGTCGCCGGCGTCGTTGACGACCCGCGTGGCCAGGCGCTGGCGCAGCAGGGGGTCGCCGGACAGGTGCATGGCGATGACCGGCCCGCCCAGGCGCGCGCGGCGGTTGGGGGCGAACTTGGCCACCCGGCGCAGCGGCATGGGGAGCTCGTCCAGCGGTACGCCACCCATGACCCCCGCGGCAAGGGCGATCACCCGTTGGCGGACCGGTTCGGGCAGCGCTGGCTCCTGGTCATCGGCGGCCTGCGCAGCGGTCACCGCGGCCTCGGGGTCGAGGTCATCGGGAACGTCGTACGCAGACATCACTCCAGTGTCGCATTCTCGACCACATTCGCCCGGGATGGTGTCCAGGACCGCCGCCTTACCTCGAACGGCTAAAAGCTGACATATCCTTATTTCACCCGATTAGGTGTACGGCAGGGGTTCGCGCGATCAGGTTCACGGGAGGTCGGGATGGCGGCACCGGTACCACAGAACGAGGCGGAGCGGCTTTCTGCTTTACATGCGATGGCCGTCCTGGATACGCCCCCGGAGACCGACTTCGACGACATCGTCCGGATCGCCAGCGAGATCTGCGGCGCGCCGATCTCGCTGGTCACCCTGGTCGACGCCGAGCGGCAGTGGTTCAAGGCGAAGGTCGGCGACGTCGACCTGCCCGAGACGCCACGCGAGGTGGCCTTCTGCGCCCACGCGATCATGGGCCGGGACCTGATGGTGGTGCCCGACGCCACCGCCGACGTGCGCTTCGCCGACAACCCCTTCGTCCGCGGCGACGACGGCATCCGCTTCTACGCCGGCGCGCCGCTGCTGACCCAGGGCGGCGCCGCGCTGGGCACCCTGTGCGTGGTCGACCACTCCCCGCACCGGCTCGACCTCGACCAGATGCGCGCACTGCGGGCGCTGGCCAAGCAGGTCACGGAGCTGCTGGAGCTGCGACGACTGGTGGTCACCGACGAGCTGGAGCCGCGAGCGCAGCCGCGCCCGGTGGACCTGGCGTACCTGACCGAGGCCCGCATCCGCGAGCTGCGCGGCATCGCCGACGCCCGCAACATCGCGATCACCCTGGGCCTCACCGACGCGACCATGATCCACGCCGACCCGGGCAAGCTGTCCCGCGCGCTCGACTACGTGATCTTCAGCGCGCTCAAGGTCGCCCCGGCCGGCGGGCGGATCGCGGTGCGGGTGCTGGGCGAGCCGGTGCCGGCGGTCGAGATCAGGCACGCCGGGGGCAGCATCCGGCCCGAGTGGCACACCGACCTGGCCGGCCTGCGGGAGGCCGACGAGCCCGTGCCGCGCGCCGTCGCCGGCATCCTGCGGGCCCACGGCGCCACCATCATGGACACCTCGGCCAGCTTCGGCTCGCCGGACGTGCGCTTCGAGGTGCGCTTCCCGCCGCACTGAGCTGCGCGGACGCGTTTTTGTCACACCCTGGCCGTAGTGTGCGGCCGTGGCCGAATACCACCAGGAAACGCTCGACACCCTCTTCGACGATCCCCGCGCGGCAACGCTCTTCTCCACCACGTTCGTCGTGGTGGACCTGGAGACGACCGGCAATGCGCCCGACGGCGGCGGCATCACGGAGATCGGCGCGGTCAAGGTCCGCGGCGGGCAGATCCTGGGCGAGTTCGGCACGCTGGTCAACCCCGAGGAGCGGCTGCCCGCCTTCATCACGGTGCTCACCGGCATCACGGAGATGATGCTGCTGGAGGCCCCGAAGCTGGACACGGTGCTGCCGAGCTTCCTCGAGTTCGCCAAGGGCACCGTGTGGGTCGCGCACAACGCGCCCTACGACACGGGGTTCCTGAAGGCCGCCTGCGCCAAGCACGGCTACCCGTGGCCCAAGCCGATCGTGCTCGACACCGCCGCGATCGCGCGGCGGGCGCTCATCGCCGACGAGGTGCCCAACAACAAGCTCTCCACGCTGGCCCGGCACTTCCGGGCGACGACCCAGCCGATCCACCGGGCCCTGGACGACGCCCGCGCCACCGTGGACGTGCTGCACGGGCTCTTCGCCCGGCTCGGCAGTCTCAAGGTGCACACCGTCGGCGACGTCATCGAGTTCGTGAAGGCGGTCAGCCCGGCCCAGCGGCGCAAACGGCACCTCGCCGACGGGCTGCCCGACAAGCCCGGGGTCTACGTGTTCCGGGGGCACAAGGACCGGCCGTTGTACATCGGGACGAGTTCCTCGATCGCCACCCGCGTGCGCAGCTATTTCACGGCGGCCGAGAAGCGGGCGCGCATCGACGAGATGCTCAACGCCGCCGAGCGGGTCGAGGCGATCCCCTGCGCGCACTCGCTGGAGGCCGAGGTGCGCGAGCTGCGGCTGATCGCCGCGCACAAGCCGCCGTACAACCGCCGCTCGAAGTTCCCCGAGCGCGTCATGTGGCTCAAGCTCACCACCGAGGCCTACCCACGGCTGTCGGTCGTGCGCGACCTGCACGCCGACGGCGGCGCCTATCTCGGGCCGTTCGGCTCGCGGCGGGGCGCCGAGCTGGCCGCCGCCGGGGTGTACGACGCGCTGCCCATCCGCCAGTGCACCCACAAGCTGTCCCCGCGCACGCCCACGCCGGCCTGCGCCCTCGCCGAGCTGGGCCGCTGCCCCGCGCCCTGCGAGCACCGGATTTCGGCCGACGACTACGAGGCCTGGGCGGCCGCCCCGTTCCGCGCCGCGACGACCGGCGACCCGAGCCCGATCGTGCGGGGACTCATGGCGCGGATCGAGACGCTCTCGGCGGCGGAGCGCTTCGAGGACGCGGCGACCCTCCGTGGCCGGCTCATCGTGTTTTTGCGTACCGCGATCCGGATGCAGCGGCTGGCCTCGCTGAGCAGCCTGCCCGAGCTGGTCGCGGCGCGCCCGTCCGCGGCCGGGGGCTGGGAAATCGCGGTCGTGCGGCACGGGCGACTCGCCGCGGCGGGCGTTTCACCCCCGAGGGTGCATCCACAGCCGACGCTTGATGTGGTTTTGGCCACAGCGGAGACGGTGTTGCCCGGTCCGGGCCCGGCGCCGCGGGCCTCGCCGGAGGAGACCGAACGGATCCTCGCGTGGCTCGAGCGACCCGAAACCAGGCTGGTCAAGACGGATGTGGGCTGGTCATCGCCGGCCGACGGGGCGGGGCGGTGGCGGCCGTTCCTGGCCCGCGCGGAGGCCGCGGCCACGGTTCAGGCCGATCTGGATGGGTAGGCACATCGGACGATCGCACATACTCAAATGACCGATCGGATGCCCAAGAGGAAACTAGGCTGGAACCTACCCAAACCCAGGCCCCCCCGGCCCGTCGGTGAGGAGGTGCCGCATGGAGCCCGGTCTGCAGTCCGGCGCGCACTTCAGCGCGGCCCTCTCCCCGCCAGGCCCGGCCGCCGAGCCTCCTCATGCGGCCGAGATATCCGGCCCCGACGACCTCGGCCCGACCTCCAGCGGCCAGTCACCCGGCGCGGGCCCCGGCCAATCGGCTCCCGTTGGTCATGCGCCCTCCCCTGCGGCTCACGCGCCCGGCGCGCCGCCCGGTGGTCACGCGCTCACTGCGGGTTCGGGTCTGTCATTCGCCGTCCATTCCCCCGGCCTGCCCGGCCCTGGCGAGGACTCGGTCGACGGCGGCTCGTTCGATGGTGGTGCAGCACCCGATGGCTTCCTGGGCGGCGGTGGTCCCGGCGTCGTGAGTTCGGGCGGTTCGCTGACTGGTGGGTCGTTCGGCGGTGGCCTGGTCGGCCACGGCCCGCATTCCGGCTTGGGGCTCGCTCGTCCAGCTGTCCACCCGGGCGGCGGGCTGTCGGGCAGCGGTGGTATCGGTGGTGGCGCGAGTGGCGTTGGTGCGGGTGTGAGTGGCGTTGGTGCAGGCGTCGAGCCGGTTTCCGACCCGTATTCGGATCGGACCGCGACGCACAGCGAGTACATGGTGGACCCAGCGGCGTCGGACGGCAACCCCACGGAGTTTCCGAATTTCCGTGTCGGCCCGGCGACCGGATTCTTGACCGCCGCGACCAGCGACGATGCCCGACGGCTCCGGGACGAGGCGCTGGGCGCCCTCGACGGGGACGCGCCGGCCCTCGGGCCGATGACGATACGGGTCGAGGCGCTCGGCGGTGGGGGGTTCGCGACCAACCCGCCCGGGAGCGTCAAACCACCGGGCAGCAACGCCGCCGCGGGGAACGGGGGTGAGCGGCTCCACGCCGGTGAGATGTTCCTCGGCCCCAAGGGTCTCCCGACCGCCGCGATCAATGTGCCCGAGGCGCCCGCCCGGCGCCGGGCCGCGCCACCGGGTTCGGGCGACCGGTTGGCCGCCGACCGGCAGCCTTCCGGGGGCGCCGCCGACGAGCACGGCCGCCGGCCGGAACGAATGCCCACCGGGGCCGGCGACCGCGGCCACCAGCACGACCGCGCCCTGAACGACCGCGCCCCCGCCGATCGCGCCCCGCAAGACCACGCCCCCGGCGACCACACACGGCAAGACCCCGCCCCCGGCGATCCCACACGGCAAGACCCCGCCCCCGGCGATCGCACGCGGCAGGACCGCGCCCCGCAAGACCGCTCGCCCAACGAGCACGCGCCGAACGGCCGCTCCGCCCACACGGACCACCCCGCGAACGACCGCGCCCCCGATGCGGACCACGCGCCGAGCGACCGCGCGACCCGCGACCCCCACAACGACCGCCCCGCCCAGGCGGACCACGCCGCGAACGACCGCGCCGCCCACACGGACCACGCGCCGAACGACCGCGCGACCCGCACCGCCCGCGACGCCCACAACGACCGCGACGCCCGGCGGGAGCAGCCGAGCCGGCCGGAGCGGACCGAGTGGCGCGACCGGCCGGGCCCGAGCGGCGAGGACGGCCAGCCCGAGGCGGCGCAGCAGCGCGGGCCGGCGGACTGGCCCGCCAACGACCGGGCCATCGAGAACCGAGTTCGGGCCGACAAGCCGCGCAACACGCACGGTGACGGCACATCGCAGGCCTCCGGGACGGACCAGCCCCGCCGCGAAGACCCGATGCCGGAAGCGAAGCGCCCCGAGGGCGACGGCGCCCGGAAGCCGACGGCGGGTTCGCGGGGCAAGGGGCGGGACGCCCAGCTCGACGATCGATATGCGGCGCCCCGGCAGAAGCTCACCGCGCCGCCCACCGACGACTCGCCCGAGGTACCGCCACCGCCGAGTTATTCGGCGCTGATCGGGGCGGCGGTGCCCGGCGATCCGACGGCCACGTACTCCGCGATCATCGGTTCGCGGCTGCGGGCCATGCTGCCGTGGCAGACCAGCGACGACCCCATGGCGCCGATTCTGCGGGTGCACCGGCAGATCCACCCGTCGGCCGACATCGCGTTGCTGCGCAGGGCGTACGGCACGGCGGAGCAGATGCACCGTGGGCAGATGCGCAAGAGCGGGGAGCCGTTCATCACGCACCCGCTCGAGGTCACCGAGATCCTGGCCGACCTCGGGATGGACACCACCACGCTCGTGGCGGCGCTGCTGCACGACACCGTGGAGGACACCGACTACACGCTCGGCGCGCTGGAGCGGGACTTCGGCGGCGAGGTGGCGCTGCTCGTCGACGGCGTCACGAAGTTCGACAAGATGTTCTACGGCGCGGACGCCGAGGCCGAGACGATTCGCAAGATGATCGTGGCGGCCGGGCGGGACGTGCGGGTGCTCGTCATCAAGCTCGCCGACCGGCTGCACAACATGCGCACGATCGACGCGCGGTCGGTGAAGAGCCGGGTACGCATCGCCACCGCCACCCGCGAGGTACTGATCCCGCTGTGCGAGCGGCTCGGCATCCAGGCGCTGAAGCGGGAGCTCGAGGACTGGGTGCTGCGGGCCGTGTCCCCCAGCGGGTACGCGGTGGTGGCCGACTACGTGAACCAGCGGGTCGGCTGGGAGGGGTACCTGGAGAAGGTCACCTCGGCGGTCAACAGCGACCTGAAGAAGTTCGGCCTCGACGCGACCGTGGCGCCCCGGCCGCGGCACCTGTACTCCATCTGGAAGGACACGGTCGACGGCAACTACGCGGAGCCACACGACCTGCCGCGGGTGGTCATCGTCGTCGACGGGCCGGAGACGGACTGTTACGCCGCGCTCGGCGCGGTGCACGGCAAGTGGCGGCCGGTGCCGGGCCGGTTCAAGGACTTCATCGCGACGCCGAAGAACAACAACTACCGGTCGCTGCACACCACCGTGCTCGGGCCGGAGGGGCGCTCGCTCGAGGTGCTGATCCGCACCGTCGAGATGCACCAGGCGGCGGAGTACGGCATCGTGGCGAACTTCCGCTACCCGACCACCGCCGCGCGGTTCGGGCCGGCGAGCAAGGCCGAGCAGCTGAACTGGCTGCGGCGGCTGCTCGACTGGGAGGCCGCGGCGTCGGACCCGTCGCAGTTCATCGCCTCGCTGCGCTGCGACCTCGCCGAGGACCAGATCCTGGTGCTGACGGCCGGGGGCGGGCGGCCGGTGCTGCTGCCGGCCGACGCGACGCCGGTCGACCTGGCGTACATCCTCGGCGCGGACGTCGGGAACCGATGTATCGGGGCGCGGGTCAACGGGCGGCTGATCGCGGTGTCGTCGCCGCTGGCCGACGGGGACACCGTCGAGATCATCACGCGGGCCGGGCAGCGCGACGAGTTCGACTTCGACGCGGACGCACCGGCGCGCGGGCCGTCGCCGGAGTGGCTGGACTTCGTGCGGACGCCGCACGCGCGGCTGCACATCAGCCGGTGGTTCGAGGCGCACGAGGCGCCGTCGATCACCGTGGCCAACAAGGTCCGGCTGGGGCGGCTGGCGATCGGGCTCGCGCTGCGCCAGCAGGGCCGCGGCCTGGCCAGCGACCTGCCGCTGGTGCGGCTGGCGCCGCGGCTGGGCTACCCGGACCTGGAGACGCTGTTCGTCGCCGTGGCCGACCACGCGCGCAGCGCCGACGACGTCGTGGCCGAGCTGATCGCCCTGGTCGACCACTCGCCGCGATAGCTCACTAGCCTTAGCCGGATGACCCCCTTCCGAGGTCGCGTGCGCGCGCTGACGTACCGCACGTTCTACCGGCTGCCCGGCCGCTGGCGCCGCCGGATCGTGCGCACGTTCCAGCCCACGTACACGATCGGCGCCGTGGCCGTCGTCCGCGACCCCCAACTGACCCGCATCCTGCTGCTGCGCCAGCCCCCGGGGGCCGGGTGGTCGCTGCCGGCCGGGCTGATGGACCGCGGCGAGACCCCGGTGCAGTGCGCCGCGCGGGAGCTCGCCGAGGAGACCGGCATCAAGCTGCCGCCGGAGCGGATGCGCGCGGCGAACCCCAACGCGATCGTGCACACCCGCGGGCAGTGGGTCGACATGGTGTTCGAGACCGAGGTCGAGCCGGGCGTCGAGCTCGTCGTCGACTCGGCCGAGGTGATCGAGGCGGCCTGGCACCGGCTGGACAACCTGCCGCCGCTCACGGTGTCGACGTCGCAGCTGCTCGCCCACTACGCGATCGGGCCGTACAAGGACTACCCCGAGGTGCGCGAGGCATGAGCGGGGACGTCTGCGCGGTCGTTCTGGCGGCCGGCGAGGGGCGCCGCCTGCGCCCGCTCACCGAGCACCTGCCCAAGGCGCTGTGCCCGGTCGGCAACGTGCCGCTGCTGGACCGCGCGCTGGCCCGGATGGAGGCCCTCGGCCTGCCGGTCGCCGTCAACGCCTGCTACCTCGGGCACATGGTCGCCGAGCACGTCGGCGACCGGGCCCACCTCTCCGTCGAGCCCGGCGACCCGCTCGGCACCGCGGGCGGGATCGGGCTGCTGCGGGACTGGATCGGCGGCCGGGGCGTGCTCGTGGGCAACGCCGACGCCTACCTGGCGTCCGACGCGCTGCCGCCCGGGGCGGACATCGCCGCCCTGCTGGAGGACTGGGACGGGCGCGAGGCTCGGATCCTCGGGGTGCCCGGCCCGCCGAACGAGTTCGGCGGGCACCGCTTCGCCGGGTTCTCGCTGCTGCCGTGGGACCTGGTGGCCACTCTGGAGCCGGAGCCGTCCGATCTGGTACGTCTGGCCTGGCGCCCGGCCGAACGCCAGGGCCGACTGCGGGTGGTCGAGTATCCGGGTACCTATCTGGACACTGGCACTCCGGCGGACTATCTGGCGGCGAACCTGCACGCCGTACACCCGGGAAATCTGATCGGCGAGGACGCCCTCGTCACCGGCGCGCTCGACCGGGCCGTGATCGGGGCGCGGGCCGTCGTGGCCGGGGACGTGACCCGCGGGGTGGTGTGGCCGGGCGGCGAGGTGGCGGCGGACGAGAAGCTCACCGACGCGATCCGGGTCGGCCGGGGGCTGACCGTGCTCGCGCACTAACATGACCATGTCCACCACCGGATGGAGGGAGCACCGCAGGTGATCACCGCGATCGTCCTCATCGACTGCGCCACCGACTCGATCCCCGAGGTGGCCGAGAACATCGCCAACCTCGACGGCGTGAGCGAGGTGTACTCCGTCGCCGGCAACACCGACCTGATCGCCATGGTGCGGGTGCGCCAGTTCGACGACATCGCCCAGGTCATCGCGAACGGCATCTCGAAGGTGCCGGGCGTGGTGGACACCGACACGCACATCGCGTTCCGGGCGTACTCCAGGCACGACCTCGAGGAGGCGTTCGCGATCGGCCTGCCCGACGCGGACTAATTCCCACGTTTTTCCGCGTCCTGCGCAAGAAGGCGTGCCGCCAGCGCTCGGGCGGGCCGCAAGAAGCCCCCGTTTGCCCTGGTTAGGGCGTCGGTAGTGCGCCAAATCGCATCGAGTGCGGGCCCGCGACCCGGTACCCTCGCCGCCATGAGGATCGGCATCGTAGGGGCCACCGGGCAGGTCGGCAGCGTCATGCGCCACATCCTGGCCGAGCGCCAGTTCCCAGTAGACGAGTTGCGACTGTTCGCGTCCGCCCGCTCCGCCGGGCGGCCCATCGACTGGCAGGACACGCAGGTCACGGTGGAGGACGCGGCGACCGCGGACTACGCCGGGCTGGACATCGTGCTCTTCTCGGCCGGCAAGGGCACGTCGAAGGAACTCGCCCCGCAGGTGGCCGCCGCCGGCGCCGTCGTCATCGACAACTCCTCGGCCTGGCGGATGGACCCCGACGTGCCGCTGGTCGTCGCCGAGGTCAACCCGCACGCCGCGGCCAACCGGCCGAAGGGCATCATCGCCAACCCGAACTGCACCACGATGGCCGCCATGCCGGTCGTGCGCCCGCTGCACGACGAGGCCTCACTCGTTTCGATGGTCGCCGCCACGTACCAGGCCGTGTCGGGCGCGGGCGTGGCCGGCGTGGCCGAACTCGACGAGCAGGTCCGCAAGGTGGCCGACGGCGCCGCGGCCCTCGCCTTCGACGGCTCGGCGGTCGAGTTCCCGGAGGCGAAGAAGTTCGCCGGCCCGATCGCGTTCAACGTGCTCCCGCTGGCCGGCTCGATCGTCGACGACGGCTCCTTCGAGACCGACGAGGAGCAGAAGCTGCGCAACGAGAGCCGCAAGATCCTCGAGATCCCCGGCCTCAAGGTCTCCGGCACCTGCGTGCGGGTCCCCGTCTTCACCGGCCACTCGCTGCAGCTGAACCTCCGCTTCGCCCGGCCGCTGTCGGTCGCGCGGGCCACGGAGCTGCTGTCGGACGCGCCGGGCGTGGTGCTCAGCGACATCCCGACGCCGCTGCAGGCCGCGGGCGCCGACCCGTCCTACGTGGGCCGGATCCGCGTCGACGAGACCGTCGAGCACGGCCTGGCGCTGTTCGTCTCCAACGACAACCTGCGCAAGGGTGCCGCCCTCAACGCCGTGCAGATCGCGGAGCTGCTCGCCGCGTAGTTCGCTTGTGACGCTCCGTCTTAGCTCCGCGATCTTCGGCGGCCCCGATTTTTTGGGGAGACCTAGACTTAGGTTTACTAAGACGGAGCGGCACCGACGAGCTACATGTGCCGATCGAACCAGTCGACGATCGCGTCGAAGCGCTGGACGCGATGCGACGGCCGGCCGGTGCGCGACAGCTCGTGCCCCTCACCCGGGAAAAGCAGCAGCTCGACCGGCGCGCCGCGGCGCTTGAGGGCCACGAACAGCCGGTACGCCTGCTCGACCGGGCACCGCCAGTCCTGCTCGGAGTGGATGATCAGCATGGGGGTGGCGATCCGGTCGGCGTAGGTGAGCGGGCTCTGCCGCGCGAACTCGTCGACGTACAGCGAGTCGGCGAAGAACCACCCGATGTCCGACGTCCCGGCGAAGCTGTCGATGGCGTTGACCGCCCGCTCCGACACCGCGGCCCGGAAGCGCTCGCCGTGGTGGGCGGCCAGCCAGGTGGTCATGAAGCCGCCGTGGGACCCGCCGAGCACGCCGACCCGGCCGGTGTCGAGATCGGGGGACTCGAGCGCGGCGTCGAGCAGGGCCAGCAGGTCGGCGGCGCTGACCTCGCCGACGTTGCCGCGGATGGCGCGGCCGTGGGCCTCGCCGTAGCCGGAGGAGCCGCGCGGGTTGCCGTAGACGACCGCGTAGCCCGCGCCGGCGTAGACCTGGGGCTCGTCGAAGAGGCGCCAGCCGTACTGGGTGAAGGGTCCACCGTGGATCATCAGCAGCACGGGGTGGGGGCCGGGGGTGGCGGGGCGGACGACCCAGCCGTGGACGGGGTAGCCGTCGGGGGCGGTGGCGGTGAGTTCAGTCTGTTCGAGCGCCTGGATGCCGTCGCTGAAGGTGGTCAGCCGGGATGCGCCGGGAGCGGAGGCCGGGGCGGAGGCTGGCAGGGGTAGGGCGTAGAGCTCGCCCCAGTCCGACGGGGTGGCGATGGTGGCGGCCAAGGTGCCGGCGGACCACGCGAAGCCCGCGACCTGCCGGCGGCCCGAGACCACGACGCGGTGCGCGCCGCCGTCGAAGGGGACGTGCAGCAGGTGGACCTCGCCGCGGTGCTCGGCGGCGAACAGGACGCCCGAAGGGGTCACGTCCAGGTCGCCGCCCGGCGCGGCAAGGTGGTACGCGGCCGGGTCCAGCAGCGGGCGGGGCTCGCCGCCGGCGACCGGGACCGACCACAGCGACTCGTTGCGCAGCACCGGGTCGACGCGATGCTCGCCGGCCGGGGCGCCCGCGAAGACGATCGCGCCGCCGTCCGGGGTGAAGCGCGGGCGGCTCGGGACGAAGGCGGCGCCGGTCAGGGGGCGCAGGGCGGTGCCGTCCGGACGGATCACGCAGACGTCGGCGGCCCAGTCGGCCGACCAGCCGGGATGGCGGGCGGAGACGAAGGTCAGCCACTCGCCGTCCGGGCTCCAGCGCGGGTCGTCGTGGTCGTGGCCGCCCGTCGTGATGCGGGTGACGCCGCCGTCCAGGTCGGCGACGAAGAGGTGGGACGGGCGGTCGCGCAGGAAGCCGACGCCGTCGAGGCGGTTGAACAGCTCCGTGATGCGGCGCGGGGGCTCGGCGTCGGGGCCGACGGGGTCGCCGTCGTCGGTGGTGGCGGTGCCGTAGCGGGGCCCTTGCGGTACGCGGGCGGAGAACGCCAGGCTGGTGGAGTCCGGCGACCAGTCGGCCGGGCCCACGCCCAGCGGCTCGTCGGTCAACTGGCGGCCCTCCCCGCCCGCGGCCGGCAGGACCCACAGCTGGGGCTTGGCGCTCTTGGCGGCCCGGCGCAGGAAGGCGAGCCAGCGCCCGTCGGGCGACCAGCGCGGCTCGCTGTCGTGCCAGCCGGTGGTGAACTGCGACGCGGGGCGCGAGCCGTCGGTCGGGACCAGCCACAGCTGCGAGGTGTAGGCGTCGGCAGCGAGGTCGGGGCGGGCGACGGCGACGACGGCGGTGGTCCCGTCGGGGCTCAGGGTGGGCGCGCCGGGTGTGCGCATATGCGGTAGATCGTCGGGTTTCACGACCTGCACAGTAATGGGGGTCACTCTTCTTACCCGCGGGTAACCTCCTACCCCTACCCTACGACCATGGAGCCGACGCTGGAGACGGTGGACCGTGGGACCGACCGGATAGCCCTGCACGTGTACCCGGCGGACGACGGCGCACCGACGCTGGCCGTGCTCTGGCCGGCGATGGGGGTGCCGGCCCGCTACTACCGGGCGTTCGCCTCGGAGCTGGCCTCGCAGGGGCTCGCGGTGGTCGTGGCCGACCTGCGCGGCACCGGGGCGAGCACGCCGGCGCCTTCCCGGACGTCGCGGTACGGGCTCGGTGAGCTCACCGCCGACGTGGACGCGGTGCTGGAGCACCTCAAGCCGCGTCGGGCCGGGCGGCGCACGCTCCTCATCGGACACTCGCTCGGCGGGCAGGCGTGCGCGCTGCACCTCGCGGCGCAGCCGGGCTCCGAGGTGGACGGGCTCGCGCTGCTGGCGGTCGGGGTGCCGTACTGGCGGCGGTACCCGGCCGGCGAGCGGTTCAAGGTGCTGGCGCAGACCCAGACCCTCGCCGCCGCCGGGGCGCTGCTGCGGGTGTGGCCGGGCTGGGGTTTCGGCGGGCGGCAGGCCCGCGGCGTGATCCGGGACTGGGCGCACACGGCCCGCACCGGGCGCTATCCGGCGCTGCTGGGCGTGGACATGGAGGCCGGGCTGGCCAGGGTCACCACGCCGGTGCTGGCGGTGGACATGGCCGGCGACCGGTACACGCCGCCCGGCACGGTCTCGCAGCTGCTGGAGAAGCTCGTCGCGGCCCCGGTGACCCGCGAGCCCTACGAGCCCGGTCCGCCGATCGACCACTTCCGCTGGGCGAAGCACGGGGCCGGGCTGGCGGCCCGCATAGCCGCCTGGGACCTCCAATGAGAACGGCCCCCGGCAATTGCCGGGGGCCGACTCACGAGAACCAGGCTCAGTGGCCCGAGGTGATCTCCTCGCGCTCCTCGCCGCCGAGCTGGCGCGGCGCCGGGGGCGCGGCCTTCTCGATCGGGAAGAAGAAGCCCTTCACCGTGGGGGCGAGCGCGCCGATGCGGTTCATCTTCTTCGGCACGACCCAGCCCGCGTACTCCAGGCCGTGGTGCTCCTCGCCCTCGGCGTGGCTGACCGCGGCGCTGGGCAGCGGCTGGTGGACCTCGATGAACCGGCCGTCCGGCAGGCGCCGGATGATGCCGGTCTCGACGCCGTGGGCCAGCACCTCGCGGTCGTGCTGCTGCAGGCCCAGGGCGAGGCGGTAGGCCACGTAGTAGGCCAGCGGCGGGAGCACGAGGATGCCGATGCGGCCCGCCCAGGTCATCGCGTTGAGGCTGATGTGGAACTTGTCGGCCAGCACGTCGTTGCCGCCGGAGATCAGCAGCACGACGTAGAACGAGATCGCCATGGCACCCAGCGCGGTGCGCAGCGGGTTGTCCCGCGGGCGCTCGAGCAGGTTGTGCACGGCCTTGTCCTTGCTGAACCGCGCCTCGATGAACGGATAGAACAGCGGGAGCATGGTCAGGATGCCGGGCAGCACCACCGTGGGCCAGAAGATCGGCGGGATCGTGTAGCCGTCACCCCAGCCGAACAGGTCGAACCGGATCTCCCAGGCCGGGAAGAGACGGGTCGAGCCGTCGAGGAACATGACGTACCAGTCGGGCTGGCTCGCCGCCGAGACGACCGCGGCCTTGTAGGGGCCGAACAGCCAGATCGGGTTGATCTGGATCAGACCGGCCAGCGCGGCGATCATCGCGAACACGATCATGAAGAAGCCGCCGGCCTTGGCCGCGAAGCCGGGGAACATCCGCACGCCGACCACGTTCTCGTTCGTGCGGCCGGGGCCGGGCCACTGGGTGTGCTTCTGCTTCACCAGCAGGCCCATGTGGACGCTGATGAGCGCGAGCAGCGCGCCCGGGATGAGCAGCACGTGCGCGATGTAGAGCCGGTCCAGGATCACGTCGCCCGGGAATTCGCCGCCGAAGAGCGAGGTGGTCACCCAGGTGCCGACGATCGGGATCGACAGCATGATGGCGCTGGCGATGCGCAGACCGGTGCCGGACAGCGCGTCGTCGGGCAGGGAGTAGCCGGCGAAGCCCTCCAGGAAGCCCATCCAGAACAGCAGCACGCCGACGATCCAGTTGGCCTCGCGCGGCTTGCGGAACGCGCCGGTGAAGAACACCCGGAACATGTGCACGACGATCGCGGCCATGAACAGCAGCGCCGACCAGTGGTGCATCTGGCGCATGAACAGGCCGCCGCGCACGTCGAACGACAGGTGCAGCGCCGTGTTGTACGCCTGCGACATCTCGACGCCCTGCAGCGGCGCGTAGCTGCCGCTGTACGTCACCTCGGCCATCGACGGGTCGAAGAACAGCGCCAGGAAGATGCCGCTGAGCAGCAGCACGATGAACGAGTAGAGCGCGATCTCGCCGAGCAGGAACGACCAGTGGTCGGGGAAGACCTTGTTCAGCAGCCGCCGCAGCGGGGTCGCCGCCTGGAAGCGCTCGTCGAGCGCCTCGGCGGACTTGGCCGGGAGGGCCCGGACGTCAAACTTACGCCGTTTCATGGCCGCTCCCAGAAGGCCGGTCCGATGGCGACCTTGTAGTCGGACACCGCTACGAAGTATCCCTCATCGTCCACCGTGATCGGCAGCTGCGGAAGCGCCCGGCTGGCGGGGCCGAAGACCGGCCGCGCGTTGTCGGTGATCTGGAACTGCGACTGGTGGCACGGGCACAGCAGGCGGTTGGTCTGCTGCTCGTACAGGCTCGCCGGGCAGCCCGCGTGGGTGCAGATCTTCGAGTAGGCCACGAAGTTCTGCCACTGCGAGCCCTTGTTGACCGGCTTGGCGTTCTTCAACGTGTCCTGCGCGTCCCCCTCGCGGAGGTGCATGAGCAGGGTGGGCGAGTCGGCGTACTTGTTCGTCGCGCCGCCCGGGATGCCGGGGAAGACGGTGATCTGGCCGCCGACGCTGACGTCGGCCGGGCGGATCGGGGTGCCGTCCTCGTGGGTGAGGCGGACCGGCTTGCCGCCGTTGTTGGCCGGGTCCCAGCCCGTCGTGAAGAACACGTTCTTCCCGTTCTGGGTCGGCGCCTTGATCATCGAGCCGACCAGCAGCGCGCCGGCAACCGCGCCGAGCGGGGCCGCGCCGGCCGCGAACGCCAGGCCGACGAAGCGGCGGCGCTTGAGGCCGAGCTCGTCGCCCATGTTGACGATGGTGGCCGCGGTGAGCAGCTGCTCGGTGCGGTCCGACGCGCCGTCGTGGCGCTCCTGGATCGAGACCTCCTCGGGGAGGAGCTTCTTCGACCAGGTGATGATGCCCAGGCCCAGGGTCAGCAGCGCGAGGCCGAGCGTCGCGCCGAGCACCGGGTTGTAGTAGGGGTACAGCTTCTGGTACGTCTCGTCGCCGTGCCCGTAGCGCCAGGGCCACGCGATGTAGGCGACCACGAACGCGGTCCCCATGAGCCCGGTGAGCAGGAACAGGAACGCGAGGACGCGCTCGATGCGCTTCTCCGCCTTCGTCCCCGGCACCGGGAAGCGCGGCGCGTAGTGCACGATCTCGACACCGTCCCGGCGCGCGCCCTCCTTGACGAGGTCGAACCGGGTCAGGCTCGGGTCGCTGACGTCGAACGGCTCGACGGCCGCGTCGGTGTGGGTGGTCATGACTTCCCTGCAATCCACAGCGTGGCGAACACGAGCGCCGCGATACCGATGAGGAAGATGACGATTCCCTCGGGGACCGGGCCGTAGCGGCCGATGTTCCAGCCACCGGGGTCTGTCTGCGAGTTCTTGTTGAGGTTCTGGATGTACGCGATGACCGCGGCCTTGTCGTCGGGGCTCAGCTGGTTGTTGCCGAACACCGGCATGTTCTGCGGCCCGGTCAGCATCGCGCCGTAGATATCGCGGTTGGTCGAATGCTCCAGCGTCGGGGCAAACTTGCCCGAGGACAGCGCGCCGCCGCCGGAGGAGAAGGCGTGGCAGGAGGAGCAGTTGACCCGGTAGAGCTCGCCGCCGCGGGCGAGGGTCTTGGGGTCGGACTGCGCCTTCTTCACGTCAGCGTCGAGGCTGCTCGCGCTCGGCAGCTGCGGGCCGCCGCCCAGCTCCTGGATGTAGGCGCCGATGTCGGCGGCGTCCTGCGGGCTCAGCGCCGGCGCCTTGCGCTCGGCCTGGGCCTCCTGGCGGGCCAGCGGCATGCGGCCGGTGTTGACCTGGAACTCGACCGCGGCCGACCCGACGCCGATGAGGCTGGGGCCGCGGTCCTGCACGCCCTGGGCGTTGCCGCCGTGGCAGGTGATGCAGGAGGTCTGGTAGAGCTCCTTGCCGTGCTGCGCCTGCTGCGACAGGGCCGGAGTGTCCTCGGCGCGGCCGACGCCGGGGGCGTATGCGCTGTATAGGCCGCCGACAATCGTGAGCGCGGCGATCAGCCGCACGGCCGCCTCCAGCCGCCGGCGAAGCTTGCTCCGCGCCGCGCGCCTGCTCCCCGGGACCAGCCGGGCAAGCGGTCGCTTGCTCTGGTCAGAAGTCATGGCCTCACCTTTGTCGTCATCACCTATGTCGTCTCGGTGGTTGTGGTCAGCAGAAGGGGTCGAGGAGCGTGACGCGGCCCGACGGCTACTGCAAGAAGTAGATCATCGCGAACAGCGCGATCCACACGACGTCGACGAAGTGCCAGTAATAGGACACGACGATCGCCGCGGTCGCCTGGGCCGGGGTGAAGCGGCCCATCGTCGTGCGGATGAGATAGATGATGAAGGCGATGAGGCCGCCCGTGACGTGCAGGCCGTGGAACCCGGTGGTCAGGTAGAACATCGAGCCGTATCCGTCGCCGTTGATCTTGATGCCCTCGTGCACGAGGTTGCGGTACTCGTTCACCTGGCCGAGCACGAAGACCAGACCCATGATGAACGTCAGCGCGAACCAGCGCCGCAGGCCGTGGACGTCACCGCGCTCGGCGCGGAACACGCCGATCTGGCAGGTGATGGACGACAGCACGAGGATGATCGTGAATGTCAACGCGTAGGGGATCTTCAGCGCCTCGGTGTGCTTCTCCCACAGCTCCGGCGCAGCCGCGCGGATGGAGAAGTACATCGCGAACAGCGCCGCGAAGAACATCAGTTCGCTGGAGAGCCACACGATCGTCCCGACACTGACCATGTTGGGCCTGGTCAGTGAGTGGATCTGGCTCTTGGCAATCGCTGGGGCCGCAGTCACAGCGTCATTATTGCCTCCGATCATCACCAGGTTTCCTCGGGGTCCACCAGACAGGGACTATCCGGGCGACGGCATAGTCTGGGGGCGTGTTCCACGCACTCGTCATCGCAGGTGAACCCGGTCCTCCGTCGGCCTCGTCGCTCCTCGGCTCCTTCCACGTCTCGTGGCTGACGCTGGCGATGGTGGCCGCCGCGGGGCTCTACCTCGCCGGTGTGGTGAAGCTGCACCGCCGGGGCGACCGCTGGCCGGTCGCGCGCACGCTGTTGTTCCTGTTCCCGGGCCTGGGCTCGATCGCCGCGGTGACGATGAGCGGGGTCGAGGAGTACGACACCGCACTGCTGTCGATCCACATGGTCCAGCACATGATCCTGTCGATGATCGCGCCGATCTTCCTGGCCCTGGGCGCGCCGGTGACGCTGGCGCTGCGCACGCTGCCGGCCGGCGGGCGCCGGGTGCTGCTGGCGGTCGTGCACTCGCGGGCGGCCAGGATCCTGGCGTTCCCCCTGGTGGCCTTCGGCTTCTTCGTGGTCACGCCGTTCGTGCTCTATTTCACGGACCTCTACGGCCTCACCATGCGCCACGAGTGGGTCCACGAGCTGACCCACGCGCACTTCATCGCCGTGGGCTGCCTGTTCTTCTGGCCGCTGATCGGCCTGGACCCGCTGCCGGGGCGGTGGCCGTACCCGGCCCGCGCCCTGCTGATGTTCCTGTCCACGCCGTTCCACACCGTGCTCGGGCTCACCATCATGCAGAGCAAGACGCTGCTGGGCGGGGACTGGTACCCGTCGCTGCACCTGAGCTGGGCCGACCCGGTCGCGGACCAGGTCACGGCGGGCGGCATTCTGTGGGCCGGTGGCGAGTTCGTGTCGGTGACGATGCTCGCGGTGCTGGTCGTGCAGTGGATGCGTCAGTCCGACCGGGAGGCCAAGCGGATCGACCGCCAGCTGGACCGCGAGGAGCGCGCGCGGCAGGAGGAGGCCGAGTGGTCGGCCCGCACAGGAATCGCCATCACCCCGGACGGTACGATCCCCGGGGCAGACGCCACACGAGGAGCAGCGCGCACATGAGCGAGCACATTGTCCTGCTGTACAGCGACGACCCGGAGGTCCGCGACCGCATGCGGCTGGCCATCGGCACCCGCCCCGCGGCCGACCTGAAGGTGAAGTTCGTCGACGCCTCGACGTACGCCGAGGTCGTCAAGCTCGTCGACGACACCGACGTCGACCTGCTGGTCCTCGACGGCGAGGCCACCCCGGGCGGCGGGCTGGGCATCGCCCGGCAGCTCAAGGACGAGATCACCGACGCGCCCCCGGTCGTGCTGGCCATCGCCCGCGCCGCGGACCGCTGGCTCGCCTCCTACGCGAAGGTCGAGGGCACGATCATGTACCCGCTCGACCCCGTCACCACCGGGGAGACCGTCTCCGCCCTGCTCCGCGCATACCCCGCTATCCGCCGGTAGGACACCCCCCACCCCTGGAGGCCGCCATGGGCGACCGCACCTGGCCGACGCTGCTCACCGCCCTGCTCCGCGGGGACGACCTGTCCACCGAGGACACCAAGTGGGCGATGGGTGAGATCTTCACCGGGTCGGCCACGCCCGTGCAGACGGCCGCCTTCGTGATCGCGCTGCGCGCCAAGGGCGAGACGGCGGCCGAGGTCGCCGGGTGCGCGGAGACGATGCTGGCCCAGGCGACCCCGGTGCCGATCTCCGACGAGCTGCGCAACGCGGCCGTCGACATCGTCGGCACCGGCGGGGACCGGGCCAACACCGTGAACATCTCCACCATGGCGGCGGTGGTCACGGCGGCCGCCGGGGTGCCGGTGGTCAAGCACGGCAACCGGGCCGCGTCCTCCTCCACCGGCGCGGCCGACCTGCTCGAGGCGCTCGGGGTCACGATCGACCTGGGTGCCGAGGAGGTGGCCCGCTGCGTCGCGGAGGTCGGCATCGGCTTCTGCTTCGCCGCGCGGTTCCACCCCGGCATGCGCCACGCCGGCGTGCCGCGCCGCGAGATGGGCGTGCCGACGGTGTTCAACTTCCTCGGCCCGCTGACCAACCCGGGCCGGCCCACGGCGGCCACCATCGGCTGTTTCGACCTGCGGATGGCGCCGGTGATGGCCGGGGTCATGGCCGGCCGGGGGTACTCCGTGCTGCTGGTCCGCGGCGAGGACGGCCTCGACGAGTTCACCACCGCCGCCCCGACGAGGGTCTGGGTGGTCAGCGGCGGCACGGTCACCGAGACCGTGCTCGACAGCGTCGACCTGGGCCTGCCCCGCTCGGCCCCGGGCGACCTGCGCGGCGGTGACTCGGCCCACAACGCCGACGTGGCCCGGCGGATGTTCGCCGGCGAGCCCGGCCCGGTGCGCGACGCGGTGCTGCTCAACGCGGCCGCCGCGCTCACCGCCCGGGGCGGCATCGACCCGCAGAACCTCCAGGACCAGCTCAAGGCCGGCATCGAGCGCGCGGCCGCGGCGGTGGACTCGGGCGCGGCGACGGCCCTGGTCAAGCGCTGGGCGGCCTTCAAGCCCGCCGAATGACGCGTCGCGGCGCCGAGTCATCGAGCCGCGCATAACCGACAAGCCGGGCCGCGCGTTGGTTGGGGCATGGCCGAACTGCCGCGCAACAACCCCAAGAAGGCGCTGCTCTCCGCCGTCGTGGCCGGCGCCCTGACGCTCGGCTTCGCCGGCATGATGTTCCGCGCCTGCAGCGCGCCCGCCAAGCAGCAGGCCGAGTCGGCCAACCAGGCCCTGGAGATGGTCGACTCGCTCGCCTCCCGGCTGGTGCTCGGGCTCGACTCGGACGCGACGATGCAGTACGGCACGCCCTCTGGCGCGGTCGTGACGGTGTCGCAGTCGGCGCCGCGGCGGGCGTACCGCAGCGGGTCCATGACGTACATCTCGACGCCCGACGGCACGTTCCTGTGCCAGATCGGCCCGGCCCCCTCCCCCACCAAGGGCAAGAAGCCCACCACGGTGCCCGTGATGTGCCAGGAGGGCCCGGGGGCGGACACGATGTCCCCCACCGAGGCCAAGGCCATCAGCGAGGCGTTCGGGGGCGAATTCCTGGCCCCCGAGGCGGCCCTGGGGCGCCTGGCCACGATCGCGCAGGGTCAGGGGGCGCGGGCCGGGGCCTCCAAGCGCGGCGACGCGCAGTGCGTGTCGGTCACCGCCACCGGGATCCGCACCGAGACGGCGTGCGTGAACCCGGCCGGGCTGCTCGCCTACTTCCAGGGCACCTCCGACGCGGGCAAGACGACCGAGCTGGTGCTGCAGTACACCACCCCCAGCGTCAGCGAGGAGGCCTTCCAGCCGCCGCGGGCGGTCGGCCCCTCCCCGACGCCGTCGACCGCGAAAGCGTCCAAAAAGTAATCCGACACGCGGGCGAGGGTCCGGCCCACGGCGCCGCGGCGATGGCACGGTGGCGGCATGCAGCTGCACTGCGACACCTGCGGCCGGGTGCGGACCTTCGAACGCCCGCCGCGCCCCGCCCACCCGGCGGCGAACCGCCCGGACCTGGCCTGCACGGGCTGCGGCACGGCCGTCGCGGTCGCCCCCGTGATCCTGCTCATGGACCGGCGCCCGCGGGTGCTGCTGCGCCGGCCGAGCCGGCGCGCCGCCTGAACCTCCGTTCAGCTACCGGCAAGTACCGCTCGGCGCAGAGTTCCGCCGCGGGCGACATCGACAGGCAACAATCCGGGCCATGAAGCTCCGGCGCCTCGTCATTCCCGTCACCGCGCTGCTCATCGCGATCGGCGTCGCCACCGACGCCCACGCCGCCGTGCCCGCCGACAAGCCGGCGGTGCTCACCTCCTGGTCGCAGCCCACCGCGGCCAGCGCCAACGCCTGGCTCTCGGCCCGCCAGCACCAGTCGGACTGGGCCTCCTACGGCTTCGACTGGTCCACCGACTACTGCTCGGACAGCCCCGACCAGCCGCTCGGCTTCGACTTCCGGCTGCCGTGCGCCCGGCACGACTTCGGCTACCGCAACTTCAAGGCCATCGGGACGTTCCCGGCCAACAAGGGCCGCATCGACGACTCGTTCTACTACGACCTGAAGGCCAAGTGCGCGGCGTACAACGTCTTCGTGCGCCCGGCCTGCACCAGCCTCGCGTGGACGTACTACCAGGCCGTGAAGGCCTTCGGCAGCGTCGCGTTGAGCGACGCCGCCCTGGACCGCGCCGCCGACCTGCTGGCCAAGGGACAGGCCGCCGAGGCCCGTTCGCGGGCATGAAAAAGGGGGCCCGAGGGCCCCCTTTTCCTAGGCGAAACTCAGTGCTCGGCGCCGCGGCGGGTGCCGGTGTAGTACTCGAACATCAGGCCGCAGGTGGCGACCAGCACCGAGATCAGGCCGACGGCCACGAGCCACCACTGGTCGAACGCCAGGCCGAGGCTCGCGATCATGGCCGAGAGGGCCAGGCCGAAGGGCCAGTAGCTGCCCGGGCTGAAGAAGCCCAGGTCGCCTGCGCCCTCCGCGATCTCCGCGTCGGGGCGGTCCTCCGGGCGCGGCTCGATGCGCCGGGAGATCAGCGCCAGCGCGCCGCCGATCATGGTCAGCAGCAGGCCGGACAGGATCAGCGCGACCACGCCGATCCACTCGACGCCGCGGTGCCCGGTCTGCTCGGGCGACGCCGCGCTGGTCCACCAGCCGTAGAGCCCGGCCATGGCGAAGATGAACAGCGCCAGCACGAAGAAGAGACGGTTCTCAGCCTTCATGTCCGTGCCCCTGTCAGCTCGAGGACCGCTTGGTGCGGTCGGTGTCGAACGGGTGGGTCGTCGTGGCGTAGCCCTGGTTCGGGAAGCCGAGCGACGCGAGCGCCTCGGGGGTGCTCTTGCCCGCGGTGCGCAGGGACAGGTACTGCGTGTACTGGTCCGGGTTCACGACCCGCAGCTCGAAGTTCATCATCGAGTGGTACGTGCCGCACAGCTCGGCGCACCGGCCCACGTAGGCGCCCTGGGCGTTGTCCTTGAGCTTGATCTCGAACCGGTTCTCCACGCCAGGGATGACGTCCCGCTTGAACAGGATGTCCGGCACCCAGAACGAGTGGATGACGTCCCGCGAGGTCTCCTTGAACTGCACCGTCTTGCCCGCCGGCAGCACCAGCACCGGGATGTAGTCGTCCGAGCCGACCGTGGTGATGTCCTTGCCGTCCGGGCCCTTGGTGTTCGTGTAGACGAACTGCCAGTTCCACTTGGAGGCGATGACCTCGACGTTGACGTCCGGGTTCTTGGACAGCCGGTCGACGTCGGTCTGGATGACCGCGGTGTAGAAGAACAACACGGCGATGACCACGAACGGCGCCACCGTGTAGAGAATTTCGAACGGCATGTTGTACCGCGTCTGCGGCGGCAGCGCGTCGCCCCGCTTCCGGTAGCGCACCACGCACCAGAAGATCAGACCCCACACGAAGACACCGACGGCGAGCGCCGCGACGACCGACCCGATCCACAGGTCGAACATCCGGTCACCCTGCTCGGTGATGCCCTTCGGCCAGCCGAAGCCGTGGAACGTGTCCTCGACGGAGCATCCGGCGAGCAGGGTCGTCACCCCGACGGCCGAGACGGCGAGCCCAATGGCTCGCGCGGGGCTCAAACCTCTTGAGACCACCTGCTCCTGCCTCCTTAGCAGCGCCGTGAAAGCGATCTTTAGGTAGCTTCGCACGGCAAGCCTCTCCAACGCTGGCGAGCGTACTCGACCATGTGCGGTCCGCCCGGCTTGGGGTAGCCGTGTCCGGGTCGCGATAGCGTTGCCCGGGTGGGCGTCTACTTGGACTCGGCCACCGCCGTGCCCCCGCATCCCGTTGCCAGGCAAGCATTTCTGGCCGCCATCGAGGACGGCTGGGCCGACCCCGGCCGGCTCTACACCCCGTCCCGCCGGGCCCGCCGGCTGCTGGACGCGGCCCGGGAGACCGCCGCCGCGGTGCTGGGCGTGCGCCCCGACGAGCTGCACTTCACCTCCGGCGGGTCGGACGCGGTCCGGCGGGCCGTGGAGGGCGTGCGGCGCTCCCGCGACCGGCGCGTGGTGGTGCACACAGCGGTCGAGCACTCGTCGGTGATCAAGGCCGCCGGGGACGCCGCGGTGAGCGTGCCGGTGTCGCGCACCGGGGTGGTGGACCTGCCCGCGCTGGAACTGGCGATCAATTCCCCGGAAGTGGCCCTCGCCGCCGTCCAGAGCGCGAATCATGAGGTGGGGACGGTGCAGCCGGTGGCCGCGGCGGCCGAGCTGTGCGCCGCCGCGGGGGTGCCGCTGCTGGTCGACGCCGCCCAGTCCATCGGCCGGGTGCCACTGCCCGGGGGCTGGTCGCTGCTGGCCGGCAGCGCCCGCAAGTGGGGCGGGCCGGCCGGGGTGGGGGTGCTCGCGGTCCGCAAGGGCACCCGGTGGGAGTCCCCCTGGGACGACGGGGCGACGGACGTGCCCGCGGTGGTCGCGGCCGCGGCGTCGCTGCGGGCCGCGGCCGAGGAGGCCCAGAAGGAGTCGGTACGGCAGGCCGCCCTCGTCGCCGAGATCCGCCACGCGGTCGCGCGGAGCGTGCCCGACGTGGAGGTGGTCGGCGAGCCGGACGAGCGGCTGCCGCACATCGTCACCTTCTCGTGCCTCTACGTCGACGGCGAGGTGCTGCTGCAGGCCCTCGACCGGGCCGGCTTCGCCGTCTCGTCGGGCTCGGCCTGCACCTCGGACACCCTGCGGCCCTCGCACGTGCTCGCCGCGATGGGCGTGCTCACCCACGGCAACGTGCGGGTCTCGCTCCACAGTGGAGTATCCGCCGAGGACGTCCGCACGTTCCTCGGCGTGCTGCCGGGGCTGGTCGCCGAGGCGCGGGCGGAGGCCGGCCTGTGACCCTTGTCATCGATGCGCTCGGCAAGCGGTGTCCCCTGCCGGTGATCATGCTGGCCAGGACGGCCGCCGGGCAGGCGCCGGGGACCGAGATCGCGGTGCTGGCCGACGACCCGGCGGCGGCCCTGGACATCCCGGCCTGGTGCCGGATGAAGGGTCACACGTTCGTGGCGACCGAGGGCGACCGCCACACCGTGCGTCTCTAGGCCGCCCGGAGACGGCGGATGAGCAGGTACGCCTCGCAGCCCAGGCACAGCCCGAAGAAGCCGTTGAGGAACGCCGCGACCAGGGCGAACGCCGCGAAGACGATGCCGAGGACCGTGGCGCCCGACAGGTAGCCGGCCACGGTGACGACCGTGAAGACCAGGCCGACGGTCTGGGCGAAGCGGACCGGGGCCGGGTCCTCGCGCTCGGCCGGCGGCGCGAGGCGGGGCGCCACGAGATGGCGGTAGATGAGGCCGTACGGCGTGCGGCGCGGGTCGTAGGCGCCGATGGCGAAGATCACAGCCTGGGCGAGGGCGAGCCAGCCGCTGCCGGTGAGCAGGACGACCACGAAGACGATCGTGGTGAGCACTGCGGCGAACCGGGGACCGCGGGGGTCGAGTCCTGTCGTGTTCATGCCGCCATGACCTCCGTGACCGTGCGGCGCAGCTCGGACCTGTCGGGGACGCCGACGCTGCGGCGGGCGATGTTGCCGCCGCGGTCGACGATCAGCAGCGTGGGCAGGCGCCAGATGTCGAGGGACTTCACGGCGTCGAGGTGCGCGTCGGCGTCGACCTCGACGTGCCGTACACCTGGAAGGGTCTGGACAAGATCGGCGCAGACGGCCTTCACCTGGCGGCACGGGGCGCAGGTCGCCGAGGTGAAGTGCAGCAGGACGACGCCGTCGGAGGCGCCCGGGGGCAGCAGACCGGGAGGAAGGTCGCCGGCCGACGTGCGGAGGCGACCGTAGCGGGCTCGGTAGAGCAGGCCGGCGACGGTCGCCACGGCGAGGACCGCCAGGACCAGGTACGTCACGGCGGCCACGATACTCCGATCCCTATCAAGTCGATAGGGATACGTTGATCACGCGGGGAGGTGGGCGCGGATCTCGTCGGCGACGGAGTCGCCGTACGTGACGGCGATGCGCTTGGCGAAGTCGTCGCGCTGGATGGAGTACTCCTGGGGGCCGACGGTCTCGAGCACCAGCGCCGCCACCGTCGAGCCGACCTGGGCCGCCCGCTCCAGGCCCATGCCCCACGACAGGGCGGCGAAGAAGCCGGCCCGGAACGCGTCGCCGACGCCGGTCGGGTCGACGCTCTGCACCCCGCGCAGCGCCGGGACGCGGATCTCGGCGTCGAGGCTGCGGCTGCGGATGAGCGCGCCGTCCTTGCCGAGCGTGGTGACGATGATGTCGACCTTGTCCAGCAGCACGTCCGTGGTCAGGCCGGTCTTGGACTGCAGCAGCTCGAACTCGTATTCGTTGGTGAGCAGGTAGGCGGCGTCGTCGACGAGCTTGGCGATGTCCGGGCCGGACATGAAGGCCAGCTGCTGGGAGATGTCGGCGGCGAAGGGGATGCCCAGCTCGCGGCACTCCTCGGTGTGACGGATCATGCCGACCGGGTCGTTGGCGCCGATGATGACCAGGTCGAGGCCGGCGGCCCGGCTCGCGACCGGGGAGAGCTCGATGTTGCGGGCCTCGGACATGGCGCCCGCGTAGAACGAGGCGATCTGGTTCATGTCGTCGTCGGTGGTGCAGACGAAGCGGGCGGTGTGGGCGATCTCGCTGACGTAGATCGACTCGCAGTCCACCCCGTGGCGGGTGAGCCAGCTGCGGTAGTCGTCGAAGTCGGCGCCGACCGCGCCGACCAGGATCGGGCGCAGGCCGAGCAGGCCCATGCCGAAGGCGATGTTGGCGGCAATCCCACCGCGACGGACCGTGAGGTCGTCGACGAGGAACGACAGCGACACCTTGTGCAACTGGTCGGCCAGGAGCTGCTCGGCGAAGCGGCCCGGGAAGTGCATCAGGTGGTCGGTCGCGATCGAGCCGGTGACGGCGATCTTCATAGAAATCCTCGATGGATTCGGGCGGCGGGTGAACGAGCCTGAACAGACTACCCCCCGAACCTTTACTTTCCCGTTACAAACGAAAGGGCCACCCGACCTCGGTCGAGTGGCCGTTTCGCGTGCTTTGAGCTTGGTGTTCCGAGGCCTAGTGGAACGAGTCGCCGCAGGCACACGAGCCCTGGGCGTTGGGGTTGTCGATGGTGAAGCCCTGGGCGTCGATGCGGTCGGCGAAGTCGATCGTCGCGCCGGTGAGGTAGGGCACGCTCATGCGGTCGACGACGACCTCGAAGCCGTCGTAGGTGCTGATCTTGTCCCCGTCGAGCGAGCGCTCGTCGAAGAACAGCTGGTAGCGCAGGCCCGAGCAGCCGCCGGGCTGCACCGCGACGCGCAGCCGCAGGTCGCCCCGGCCCTCCTGCTCGAGCAGCGCCTTCACCTTGAGAGCGGCATCCGCGGTGAGGCCGATGCCGGCCGGGTTGTCCGTCTGAACGGGCTCGGCAAGCTGCGAAGCGGTCACGATCAAAGCTCCCTGCGGTGATGTCTACAGTTCCTTCAGAAGCCAACACCCCGGCTTCCGATGGCATTCCCTCTCATAGTGACACGGTTTCTGCTAGCGGCTCCACTGCCAGGGCTTTCCGGTTCCCGGACCCACCCACGGCACCCCGCGGCGGGTATGGCCCTACGACCTGTGGCTAGCGGCTCCACTGCCTCGCCAGGCGCCGGCCCAGCTCACGCAGGCCGTCGGCGGGGCGGGCGAGGGCCGTGGCCACGCTGCCGAAGTGCTCCACCAGGCTGTGGGCCTCGGTGACACCGATCGAGGCGGCCTCCCGGCGCCCCGCGTCGACCCGGCCGGCCAGCACCACGCAGGGCACCCCGAGGTCGCGTGCGGCGTTCGCCACACCGGCCACGACCTTCCCGCGCAGCGACTGCTCGTCGAAGGAGCCCTCCCCGGTCACCACCAGCCCGGCCTCCTCCAGCTCGGCGTCGAGCCCGGTGAGCCGCCGGACCAGCCCAATGCCGGACTCGACCCGCCCGCCGACCGCGAGGATCGCCGCCCCGAGCCCGCCGGCCGCCCCCGCCCCCGGCAGGCCCGCGAGGCCGGCCGGCGCCCCCGGGAGCCCTCCCAGCACCTCGGCGAAGCGGGTCAGCGCCCCGTCGAGCACGAACACGTCCTCGCGGCCGGCGCCCTTCTGCGGCCCGTACACCGCGCTCGCCCCGTGCAGGCCGAGCAGCGGGCTGTCCACGTCGGTGGCGGCGACCAGCGTGGCCCCGCGCAGCCGGGGCTCGCCGCCGAGCGCCGCGACGCCGGCGAGGGCTGCTCCCCCGTACGGCAGCGCGTACCCGGCCGCGTCCAGCGGCGCCGCCCCGACTGCGGCGAGGAAGCCGGCCCCGCCGTCGTTGGTCGCGCTGCCGCCGAGCCCGATGACGACCTCCCGGGCCCCGGCCTCCAGCGCGGCGAGGACCAGCGACCCGAGGCCGAACGTCGTCGTGTGTTTGGGATCACGCTCCGCCTCGGCGAGGAGGTGCAGGCCGCAGGCTTCGGCGCTCTCGACGTACGCGGTCTCGCCGTCCAGCAGCACGTGGCCCTCGACCGGGCGGCCGAGCGGGTCGGTGGTCGGCACGGCGAAGCGCTTGGCGTCGGGAAGGGCCGTGGCCAGCACCTCCCCGAAGCCGGGGCCGCCGTCGGAGAGCGGGTGGAGCACCAGCTCGTCGCCGGGCTTCTCGGACCGCCAGCCCTCGGCGAACGCCTCGGCCACGCCGACGGCCGAGATCGTGCCGGCAAACTTGTCGGGGCACACGAGCACGCGCATTGGGTCATTGTGCGCGCCGCCCGCGCTCGCGCTCCCCGGGCGGTCCCGGTTGCGTCGATTCCCGACATGTCGGGCGCTGGCGCGCCACGACATGTCGGATTTATACCCCGACAGGCGTAATTTCGGGTGTGGCGACATCTCGGCATATCTGGCTCAGGGTGCGAATCGCCCGGCGGGCGAAAAGTCGGATAAGTCGTGGCGCGGAGCGCCCGACTTATCCGCAATGCCGGTTTGGTCGGTCATCGCGCACGTCACAGTTCCCGCCGCGACGCAGCGTGGGACCATCAGGACGTGACCTGGGATGAACCTTCGTCTACCGCCACCGCGCTGCTGTTGCTGGGGCGTGGCACCGATCCCGACACCGAAAAAGGGGTCGAGTGTCCCGGCGACCTGCCCGCGCCCAGCGACCCTGGGCTGGTCGAGCGCGCCCGTGCCGCCAAGGCCGCGCTCGGCGATCGCGTCTTCGTGCTGGGACACCACTACCAGCGCGACGAGGTGATCCAGTTCGCCGACGTGACCGGTGACTCCTTCAAGCTCGCGCGCGAGGCCGCGGCGCGGCCCGAGGCCGAGTACATCGTGTTCTGCGGCGTGCACTTCATGGCCGAGAGCGCGGACATCCTCACCTCCGACGCGCAGCGGGTCGTCCTGCCCGACCTGGCCGCCGGGTGCTCGATGGCCGACATGGCCGTGCTCTCGCAGGTCGAGAAGGCCTGGGAGCGGTTCGCGGCGCTGGGGATCGCCGGGGACGTCGTGCCGGTGACGTACATGAACTCCTCGGCCGACATCAAGGGGTTCGTCGGGCGCAACGACGGCGTCGTGTGCACCTCGTCGAACGCCGAGACGGCGCTGCGGTGGTCGTTCGAGCAGGGCAGCAAGGTGTTCTTCCTGCCCGACCAGCACCTCGGGCGCAACACCGCCGTGCTCAAGCTCGGGTTCGAGCTCTCCGACTGCGTGCTCTACGACCCGCACAAGGCCAACGGCGGGCTCACCGACGAGCAGCTCCTCGCGGCCAGGATGATCCTCTGGCGGGGGCACTGCTCGGTGCACGGGCGGTTCTCACTCGACGCCGTGCAGGACGTGCGCTCCCGGGTGCCGGGGGTCAACGTGCTGGTCCACCCCGAGTGCCGGCACGACGTGGTCACCTCGGCCGACTACGTGGGCTCCACGGAGTACATCATCCGCATGATCGACAACGCGCCGGCCGGCTCGGCGTGGGCGATCGGGACCGAGCTCAACCTGGTCCGGCGGCTCGCGCTGGCGCACCCGGACAAGCAGATCATGTTCCTGGAGCGCAACGTCTGCTACTGCTCGACGATGAACCGGATCGACCTGCCGCACCTGGTGTGGGCGCTCGAGGAGCTCGTCGCCGGGCGGGTGCCCAACCAGATCACGGTCGACGCGCAGACCGCGCACTACGCGCGGGTCGCCCTCGACCGGATGCTGGCGCTGCCGTAGGACCACCCGTTCGACTGAGACGCCGGCGCCCCCGCCGAGGGGGAGCCGGCGTCTGCGTAGCGCATAGTGAGCCGTCACCCTCTGTGGTGATCTGTGTCCGAGTCCCGTCTTCGTGCCAGGGCTGACGTGCGCCTGACTTTTGCATGCAGTAGATGTGGATATGCTGCGCGGGCGATGCGGCGCGAATTCCGCGCTCCGGTCACGCTGTGTCAGCGTCTTGCTTCTATTTCCTGCCTGCAGGAGGGGTTCCGTGACCAACTACGACGCCGGTGACGTCCTCACCGTGCACGGCGGCACGCCGCTCAACGGCGAGCTCCGTGTGCGCGGTGCCAAGAACCTTGTCTCCAAGGCGATGGTGGCCGCGCTGCTCGGTGAGACTCCGAGCCGGCTGTACGACGTCCCCGCGATCCGCGACGTCGAGGTGGTCACCGGCCTGCTGGAGCTGCACGGCGTCAAGGTCACGCGCGGCGCGCTCGACGGCGAGCTCGTCTTCGACACGTCCGACGTCGAGTCGGCCAACGTCGACGAGATCAACGTGCACGCCGGCTCCAGCCGCATCCCGATCCTGTTCTGCGGGCCGCTGCTGCACCGCCTCGGCCACGCGTTCATCCCCGACCTGGGCGGCTGCAACATCGGCGGCCGGCCGATCGACTTCCACATCCAGGCGCTGCGTGAGTTCGGCGCGGTCGTGGACAAGTCCGAGAAGGGCATGGACATCACCGCGCCCGACGGGCTCAAGGGCGCGAAGCTGGAGCTGCCGTACCCGTCAGTCGGCGCCACCGAGCAGATCCTGCTGACTGCGGTGCGCGCCGAGGGCGTCACCGAGCTGCGCAACGCCGCCGTCGAGCCGGAGATCATCGACCTCATCTGCGTGCTGCAGAAGATGGGCGCGATCATCAAGGTGCACACCGACCGGGTCATCGAGATCCAGGGCGTGCCCCGCCTGACCGGCTACAGCCACCGGCCGATCCCGGACCGCATCGAGGCCGCCAGCTGGGCCGCGGCGGCGCTGGCCACCCGCGGCGACGTGTTCGTCAAGGGCGCGCGGCAGGCCGACATGATGACGTTCCTGAACCTCTTCACCTCGGTCGGCGGGGCGTTCGAGATCGACGACGCGCCGGGCACGGGCGGCATCCGCTTCTGGCACCCGGGCGGCGAGCTCAAGGCCGTGGCCATGGAGACCGACGTGCACCCCGGCTTCATGACCGACTGGCAGCAGCCCATGGTCGTGGCGCTCACCCAGGCCCGGGGCCTGTCGATCGTGCACGAGACGGTGTACGAGCGGCGGCTGGGCTACACGGCGGCGCTCAACCAGATGGGGGCGACGATCCAGACGTACCGCGAGTGCCTGGGCGGCACGCCCTGCCGCTTCGGCCGGCGCAACTTCATGCACTCGGCGGTCATCGCCGGGCCGTCCAAGCTGCACGCGGCCGACCTGGTGATCCCCGACCTGCGGGCTGGCTTCAGCCACCTGATCGCGGCGCTGGCCGCCGAGGGCACCTCCCGGGTGTACGGCGTGAAGCTCATCCAGCGCGGCTACGAGGACTTCGAGGGCAAGCTCAACGCGCTGGGCGCCCACGTGGAGCTTGGCTGAACGCACGGTGCGTAACGGCCAGCCGGCCGCCGCATTGAGAGAAATCGGCTGAGAGGTAGCCGATGCTGCTGATCTTCCGCAGCGTCGGCTACCCTTCGTGTCGTGCCGTCGCTGTTTCGCCGTAAGCCAGAAGCGCCCGAAGCCTCCGTCGCCGTCTCCGAGCCCGAGACGCCCGCGACGAGGAAGGGCTACACCCCGAGCAAGGAAGAGCTGGGGCAGAAGACGCCCAAGCGCGTGATCGCTGGGCGCCGGGTCCCCGAGCCGCCTGCGGCCAACCGCAAGGAGGCCACCAAGCGCCTGCGCGAGAAGCAGCGCCAGGAGCGCCTCGAGGCGCGCGAGGGCATGGCCAACGGCGACGACCGCTTCCTGCTGGCCCGCGACAAGGGTCCGGTCCGCCGCCTGGTGCGCGACATCGTGGACTCCCGCCGCACGATCGGGACCTTCTTCTTCGGCACCACGTTCCTCGTCATGATCGTGGGCTTCAACCGATCGCTGAACCCGAGCATCTACATCGCCGCCAACGCGCTGTTCTTCGTGATGCTGCTGGCCACCCTCGTCGATGGCTTCCTGATCTCCCGCTCCGTGAAGAAGCTGGTCAAGCAGCGTTTCCCGGACGCCAAGGACAAGATGGGCTCGCTGTACCTCTACGCGGTCATGCGCTCGATCTCGTTCCGTTTCATCCGCAACCCGAAGCCGCAGGTCAAGATCGGCCAGCCCATCTGATCCTCTGTCGGCCGCCCGGACACGTTTCGGCGGCGGCGGTGGCGGTGGAGGGGCTCCAAGCCGTAGTCTCCCTTCGCGACCGGACCACAACGTCACCGGTAGGCGCGTGGCGGGCGCCGGTGCAGCATGGGTGCCGGAGCGTGGCGAGGAGAGCGAAGCTGTGAGCGACGAGTACCCGGGGGAAGAGCCGGGAACCGCCGCGCCCAACTGGGCGGCCGTGCCGACCGTGCCCCGCGGGCGAGTTCCGGAACAGCGACGCGACGAGGCCGACCGACTCGGGCGTGGCCAGCATCGCGGCCAGGCCCCTGACCAGGGCGGATACGACTCGCGCGGCCGCGGATACGACGACGCTCGCGGATACGACGACCGCCGCCCGCACGACGACCCCCGCGCCTACGACGACCGGCGCGACCACGGCGCCCCGCGCGGCCACGACGATCGCCGCGCCCCCGATCGCCCCCGCGGCCACGACGACCGGCGCGGTTATGACGAGCCCCGCGGCTACGAGGATCGCCGGGGGTACGGCGACCAGCGCCCCCACGACGACCGCCGCGGCTACGACGCGCCCCGCGGCTACGACGACCGGCGTGGATACGACGAGCGGCGTGGCTACGACGCGCCCCGCGGTTACGACGACCGGCGCGCCCACGACGAGCCCCGCGGCTATGACGACCGGCGCGGGCACGACGAGCCTCGCGGGTACGACGACCGGCGCGCCCACGACGACCGCCGCTACGACGACCGCCGGGACCACGGCGACCCCCGCGGCCGCGGTGAACAGCGCGGCTACGGCGACGGCCGGGACTTCCCCGACGGCCGCAGGCACGACGAGCGGCGCGGCGACCAGGACGACCGCCGCGAGTTCACCGACGGCCGCGGATTCGCCGACCGGCGCGAACCCGGCGGCCCGCGCGAGCGCGACGACCGCCGCGAGTTCACCGACGGCCGCGGATTCGCCGACCGGCGCGAACCCGGCGGCCCGCGCGAGCGCGACGACCGCCGCGAGTTCACCGACGGCCGCGGGTTCCCCGACCGGCGGGACTACGGCGACCAGCGCGGGGGCGATCCGCGCGGGTACCCGCCGGGGCGCGGCGCGGAACCGGGCGGCTACCCGGCGCGACCGGCGCAGGGCAACGCGTACGGGCGGCCGCGCAGCCGGGCGCTCGACGAGCCGACCGACGAGGTGCCGCGGGTGCGGCGGAGCAATCCCGGGCATCCCCGGACCGCGAACCCGCAGGCCGGGCCGCCGGCGGCGCCGGTGCGCTCCTCCGGGCGGGCCACGGTCGGCCGGGCGGCGCCGGGCGTCTACGGTACGCCCGAGAACGCCCCGGTCAGCGCCGCTCCCGTGAGCTCGGCCCCGGTCAGCTCGGCACCCGTCAGTTCGGCGCCCGTCAGCTCCGCGCCCGTCAGCTCCGCGCCCGTGAGCTCGGCACCGGTCAGTTCGGCGCCGGTGAGCGCCGCTCCCGTGAGCAGTGCGCCCGTGAGTTCGGCGCCCGGCGGTCCCGGTCCGGTCACGTACGGTCCGGTCGTCTACGGGCCGATCACCCCGGGGCGGAACAACCCGGGGCAAATCCCCCACCGACCGATCGACTCCGGGCCGGGCAACGCCGAGCCGACCGCGCCGGCGGCCGCGGCTCCCGAGCCGCCGCGCAACGCGCCGGTCAGCGCCGCGCCGGTGAGTGGCGCACCAGTCAGCGGCGCGCCCGTGAGCGGTGCGCCGATGGGTGGGGCACACGCGAGCGATGCCCAGGACGCGCCGGTCGGCGGCGGGGCACACTCCCGTGGCGGTCATGCGGCCGAGGAGCCCGAGCGCGGCGCCGACGGCGATGGCGGCGGGAACGCGGACGAAACGCCCGTGAGCGCGGAAGCCGCGCACGGCGCGCCCTCGGGGGACGAGGGCACTGGTGAAGTTGCCGAGGTCGATCCGGGTGCGGTGGGCGGAAGCGTGAGCACAGGCGGTACGAGCGCCGGGTCCTCCGGTCCTGGGATCCGCGTCGAGTTCGTGGAGGTCGGCGAGGCGCCGGCGCCGTCGGTGGCGTCCGGGGACTCCATGGGCGCCTATCGCTCCGCGCAGCTGACCGGGGCCGGGGTCGACGGGCTGCAGGCGACCGGGTACCTGCCCATCGTGCGGCCGGGTGCCGAGGGGTTCCCGCCCGAGCTGGCGGCGATCGCGCCGACCTCGCCGCCGGGGCCGCGGGCCGAGCCGGCCGCCGGGCCCGACCCGGAGCAGGTGCTGGCGTCGTTCGTCTGGCGGTTCGATCCCGACACGCTGCGCGAGCAGGTCGAGGGGGACGAGGTGGTACGGGTCACCGAGATCCGCGACCAGCTCACGGCGAAGCTGAACGGGGTGTCGGACAACCCGACGCGGGCGCGGCTGCTCAGCCTCCGCGCGGTGGTGTCGCGAATCCTCGGGGACCTGCCCAAGGCGTTCGCCGACGGCAAGCTGGCGCTCGCGCACGCGGAGGCGACCGGCGAGCTGCGGCGCATCGCGATCGCGCAGGCCCGCCTGGCGCACGTGCTGCAGTGGCGGGAGGAGTTCGAGGAGGCCGACCGGCTGTTCACGCTGGCCAACTCCTCGGAGCTGCCGGACCGGCTGCGGGCGACCATGCACCAGCACGCCGGCAAGTGCGCCTACGACCAGGGGCGCTACATGGAGGCCTGCAACCACTTCGAGCGGGCGCTGGACCTTCGCAAGGAGGAGGATCCTGAGCTCATCGCGCAGACCGAGCTGGCCCTGGACGCGGTGTTCCGGCGGGTGGCCGAGAAGGGGTGGGGGCCGTACCCCCGCAGCCGCGACGAGATCCTGCAGATCCGCAAGGCGCCCTCCCCCGCGTTCGACGAGCAGACCCAGCGCTGGGGGTACATCGAGGCCGACGGCAACTTCGTCATCGGGCCCGGATACCTCGACGTGCAGCCGTTCCGCGACGGCGTGGCCTGGGTGCACCGGCAGGGCGCGCAGAACTGGGAGCTCATCGACGACGGCGGCCGGGTGCTGATCGAGCCCGAGGCCGGGTACATCGGCGTGGGCAGCTTCTCCGACGGCGTGGCCTGGGTGTCGCGCGACGGCACCACCCGGTGGATCGCCATCGACAAGAACAACACCGTGCTGATCTCCACCGGGTACGACGACGTGCGGCCCTTCCGCCGGGGCGTCTCGGCGGTGCGGCGCGGCCGGCACTGGGGCGCGGTCGACAGCGTCGGGCGGGTCGTGGTCCAGTTCCAGTACGACGGCTTCGCCACGGCGCTGCTCGACGGGCGGTACATCGACGGCTTCAGCGACGAGGGCCTCGCCGTCGTGTCGCTGGACGGGCGCAAGGGCGTGGTGGACCGCTCCGGGCGGGTGCTGGTGCCGCCGGTGCACCACACCATCATGATCCACCCGGTGGCGTTCCTGATCGTCGACGACGCCCAGCGCTGGGGCGCGCTGGACCGGCGCGGGCGGACCATCATCCAGGCCACCTTCGCCAGCCGGATCGGCGTCACGGACGAGATCGACCGGCTGCTGGCCGACACCCGCCCGGTGATGTAGCAACGGCCCGACATAGGGTCGTGACATGGAGTTTCGACACCTCGGCCGTTCCGGTCTGCTCGTCAGCGAGATCTCGTACGGCAACTGGATCACTCATGGTTCGCAGGTCGAGGCGGAGCAGGCCACAGCGTGCGTGCACACCGCCCTCGACCTCGGCATCACGACTTTCGACACCGCCGACGTCTACGCGGGCACGCGCGCCGAGGTGGTGCTCGGCGACGCGCTGAAGGGCCAGAACCGCGACGGCCTGGAGATCTTCACGAAGGTCTTCTGGCGCACCGGGCCCGGCCGCAACGACAGCGGCCTGTCGCGCAAGCACATCATGAAGTCGATCGACGGGTCGCTGCGCCGGCTGCAGACCGACTACGTCGACCTGTACCAGGCACACCGGTACGACCACAGCACGCCGCTCGAGGAGACCATGGAGGCGTTCGCCGACGTGGTCCGGGCCGGCAAGGCGCTGTACATCGGCGTGTCGGAGTGGCGGGCCGAGGAGATCCGGGCCGCCGCGGCGCTGGCCAAGGAGCTGCGCATCCAGCTGGTGTCGAACCAGCCGCAGTACTCGGCGCTGTACCGGGTCATCGAGGCCGAGGTCGTGCCGGCCAGCGAGGAGCTCGGGATCGGGCAGATTGTGTGGTCGCCGCTGGCGCAGGGGGTGCTCACCGGGAAGTACAAGCCGGGCCAGCCGGCGCCGGCGGGCTCGCGGGCGACGGACCAGAAGTCGGGGGCCGGCTTCATCGCGCGGCTGCTCCAGGACGATGTGCTGGAGGCGGTTCAGCAGCTGCGCCCGCTGGCCGAGCAGGCCGGGCTGTCGATGGCGCAGCTCGGGGTGGCCTGGGTGCTGCAGAACCCCAACGTCTCGTCGGCGATCGTCGGCGCCACCCGGCCCGAGCAGCTCGAGGACAACGTCAAGGCGTCCGGGCTCACGCTCGACGCGGAGCTGCTCAAGCGGATCGACGAGGTGCTGGAGCCGGTCGTGCAGCGGGACCCCGCGCTGACGCAGAGCCCCGCCTCGCGGCCGTAGCCCGCCGGGCTAGAACGACCAGAACCGGAACAGCGAGTAGCCGTAGTCGGCCTGGTAGGACGGGAGTCCTATCAGGTCGCCTATGCCGTACACGACCGAGAAGAACCAGACGTTGATCCGCGGCGACCACAGCAGCGCGATGAGGATCAGCATGCCCCAGGGCGCCACGTGGTTGAAGCCGCGCTGCCACTGCGGGGACAGCCACGGGTAGACGAGGTTGCCGCCGTCCACGCCCGGCATCGGCACGAAGTTGAGCACGCTGGCCGTGAGCTGCAGGAAGGCCAGGAACGCCAGCCCCGCCCAGAACTCCGGCTGCCCGGACGTGTCCAGGCCCAGGGTGAACGGCATCACCAGCAGGATCGCCAGCACCAGGTTCATCGCGGGCCCGGCGAAGCTGATGAGGCTGTCGACGAACCGGCTGCGGATGGCCCCGTGGTTGACCCAGACCGCGCCGCCGGGCAGGCCGATGCCGCCGATCAGGACGAAGACCAGGGGCAGCACGATCGACAGCAGGGGGTGGGTGTACTTCAACGGGTTGAGCGTCAGGTACCCGCGATGCGCGATGTCGTGGTCGCCGCCCTTGAACGCGACCAGCGCGTGGGAGTACTCGTGCAGGCAGAGCGAGATCGTCCAGCCCGCGGCGACGAAGAGGAACACGTTGATCCGCGCGTTGCCGTAGCCCTCGAACGCCATCCAGCCGCTGGCCACCAGCAACGCGAGCAGCCCGAGGAAGATCGCACTCGGGCGGAACGCCTCCTTGGGCAGCCGGCTGGTCCGGCTGCCGAATTGCCCGTAGTACGACACCTCAGCCCCCGGCCGGCAACAGATTCATCCGGTACTCGGTGCGGTCGTCCTCGGTGAGGATCGCCGTCGTCGCGCCCTTGGCCACCAGGTCACGCCAGCTTTGGCCGAGCCACGACTCCGCGTCGGACTGGCTGGAAAACGCCTCGTTGGGCCCATCCACGGACCTACTCTCAGCGTCTTCGAACTGCCACGTCCACGCCATGGTCACACTCCTGTTCCCAGTGGAAAGACTTCGAGCGTATCGGCCCGCTGGCCCTGAGCCGACTCCGGCCACGGGTGTCCCTCTAAAGTACGGGGCATGCGGTTGCTGGTGCTCGGAGGAATCCGGTCCGGAAAGTCGGAAGCGGCTGAGGCGCTCGTCGCCGGGGCCGGCGTGGTGCGGTACGTCGCGACCGCCCAGGAGAGCACGTCGGACGGCGGCTGGACGGCGCGCATCGCCGCGCACCAGGCCCGCCGGCCTTCGGACTGGCGGACCGAGGAGATCGGCGGGGCGCCCGAGCGGCTGGCGCAGCTGCTGACCGAGGCCAAGCCCGAGGAGACGATCCTCGTCGACGACCTCGGCGGGTGGCTCAGCGCGGTGTACGACAACGGCGGCGACTGGTCCGATCCGTCGTACGCCGACGGCCCGATCGGCGCCCTCGCCGACGCGGTGCGCTCGTGCGCGGCCGCGCGGCTGGTGCTCGTGAGCCCGGAGGTGGGCCTGGGCGTGCTGCCGGCCACCGCCTCGGGCCGCACCTTCGCCGACGCCAACGGCCTGCTCAACCAGCGCGTGGCGGCCGCCTGCGACTTCGTGGGCCTGGTCGTGGCGGGCCAGATCTCGTGGCTCGGCGGCGGGGAGGGTCCGCGGCCCGCTCCCGTGGTGCCGATGGCCGAGCCGTTCGTCTTCGAGGCGGCCGGGGCGGGGACGGTGCTGTCCACGGCGGACGGCGGCGACGCCCTGTCCTTCTCCCCCGGCATGGAACTTCCGCTGCCGGACGAGTCGACCGCCCACGAGGCCGGCGAGCGGCTGCTGACCCTGCGGCTCAACGGCGCGGGCCTCGGCGGGCTCACCCCGGTCGTGCGCTTCGCCGGCGGCGTGCAGGGCCGCCCCGACCCGCGCCCGTTCCAGCGTCCGCGGGTGCTGGTGCTGCGCGGCGACCGCACCGGCGGGTTCGCCGCCGGGGACACGGCCGAGGCCGCCGACCGCCGCCTCCAGGAGGTGGTCGAGGGCACCGGCACGATCGCCATGCTCGCCGCCACCGCCGGGGCGAGTGTGCAGGCCATCGACTGCCCGGACGCCGGCCCGGCCGAGGTGCACGACTCGCTGGACGACTCCTCCGTGGACGCCGCGCTGACCCTGGGCTGGCGCCTCGCCGACGCCGCCGCCAACGAGGGCGTCGACATGCTGGTCCTGGCCGCCTGCGGCGCGGGCTCGGACGCCGCCGCGGCCGCCGTCGTGGCGGTGCTCACCGGCGCCGAGCCGGCCGCCCTGCTCGGCCGGGTGGTGGACTCCTCCGGCTTCGTCGACGACGCCGCCTGGATCCGCAAGGTCGCCGCCGTGCGCGACGCCCGGCACCGCATCCGCGCCCGCAGCCGCGCCCCGCACGTCATGCTCTCGATGCTCGGCGGCGGCGACATCGCCGTGGCCACCGGCGCCATCCTCGGCGCCGCCTCCCGCCGCCTGCCGGTCATGGTGGACGGCCCGGTCGCCATCGCCGGCGCGCTCGTGGCCCGCGACTACGGCGCCCAGACCCGCCACTGGCTGCTGATGCCCGACCACGGCGAGAACCCGACGGTCAAGCTCGCCGCCGACGTCCTCGGCGCCGTGCCGTTCCTGCAGATGGGCCTCGCGCTGGGCGAGGGCGCGACGGCGCTCACCGCCCTGCCGCTGGTCAACACGGCCCTGACGATCGCCGCGGCCACCCCGATCCGGGTCGCCGAGCCCACGCCGGCCGCGGACGGGCTGAGCGAGCAGGAGCGCATCGAGGCGGAGATCCAGCGCGTGGTGGCCGACTCGCCGACGGCGGAGATGCCGTACGTGAAGCCGTCGTGGGAGGCCTGAGGCTCGCCCTGAGCCTGTTCACGGTCGCGCCGGTCCGGGCGTCGAGTCTGGACCGCCCGGCCGTACGTCACGCCATGCTCCTGGCGCCGCTCGCCGGCGCGCTCCTGGGGCTGGTCCTGGGCCTGGCCGGCCGGGGGCTGGTCCTGGCGGGGGCGACTCCCCTGCTGGGGGCGGCCGTGCTGGTCGCCCTGTCGCTGCTGCTGACCCGCGGGCTGCACGTGGACGGGCTGGCGGACACGGCGGACGGGCTGGGCTCGTACGCCACTTCCGACAAGGCCCTCGAAATCATGAAAAAGTCGGACATCGGGCCGTTCGGCGTGGCGGCGATCGCGGCGGTGCTGCTGATCGACGCGGCCGCGGCGGCCTCGCTGCTGGCCCGGCCGTTCTGGAGCTCCGTGGCGACCGCGGCGGCGGCGTTCGCCGCGGGGCGGCTCGGGGCGACGGTGGCCTGCCGCCGGGGCCTGCCGGCGGCCCGCCCGGAGGGCATGGGCGCCCTGGTGGCCTCCACCGTGCCGCTCGCGTGGCTGGCCGCAGTGACATTGGTCACGGCCGGGGCGGCGTCGCTGGCCTCCCCGTGGCGGGGGCCGCTTGCCGTCGTGGTGGCGGTGGCCGTCTCCTGGGGACTGACCACCCACGCCCGGCGGCGGTTGGGCGGCCTCACCGGTGACGTGATCGGGGCGGCCGTCGAGCTGTCCACGGCGGGGGCGCTGATCGTGCTGGCGGTGGGTTGACGGGCAGCGGCACAGCGCCGCCCGTCAACCCCGGGATCAGCGGACGGAGGACGTGACGAACGGGGGCTTCACCACGCGGACGGCGGAGCGCCGGCCCCGGACGTCCAGCGCGACCTCGTCGCCCTCCGAGACGCCGGCCGCCGTGTCGATCAGGGCCAGGCCGATGCCGACCTTGCGGGTCGGGGAGAAGGTGCCGCTCGTGACCTCGCCGATGGCCGTGTCGCCCGACAGGACCGTCATGTGGGCGCGCGGGATGCCCCGGTCCAGGGACTCGATGCCCCACAGCAGGCGGCGGGGGCCCTCGGCCTTCTCGGCCAGCAGGGCGTCGCGGCCCCAGAAGGCGGGCTTCGACCAGCCCACGGCCCAGCCCGAGCGGGCCTGGACGGGGCTGATCTCCAGCGACAGGTCCTGGCCGTGCAGCGGGTAGCCCATCTCGGTGCGCAGGGTGTCGCGGGCGGCCAGGCCACAGGGACGGGCGCCCGCCTCGACGATGGCGTCCCACAGGGTGTGGGCGTCGTGGGACGGGACGACCAGCTCGTAGCCGTGCTCGCCGGTGTAGCCGGTCCGGCAGACGACGACGTCGGTGCCGGCGTGCTCGGCCACGGTGAAGCTCATGTAGTCGTGGTCGGTCGGCAGGCCCAGGGAGTCCAGCAGGGGCTTCGAGCGGGGGCCCTGCACGGCCAGGACGGCGAACAGCTCGTGCTGGTCGACCACGCTGATGCCGTTCGGGGCGGCCGCGGTCAGACGGCGGACCACCTCCGCCGTGTTGGCCGCGTTGGGGATGAGGAATACGTCGTCGTCGCCGAACCGGTACGCGATGAGGTCGTCCACCACGCCACCGTCGTCGTCCAGGCAGAGGGTGTACTGCGCCTGGCCGGCGCTGATCCGATCGAGGTCGTTACTCAGGCAGGCGTTGACGAAACTGGCGGCGCCGCGGCCCCGGACCCGGGCCTTGCCCAGGTGCGACACGTCGAACACTCCTACGTCCTCGCGGACGGCCGCGTGCTCCTTGAGCACGCCGCCGCCGGCGTATTCGAGGGGCATCTCCCAGCCGCCGAACGCCGCGAACTTGGCACCGAGCGCCGTGTGACGGTGATACAGCGCGGGGTGCCGCAAGGGTTGCGTCATGCCCGCAACCTATCGCGTTGGTTATCGTGTCCTGCACCCGAATCGGCGGCATGCTGAAGCTGCGGAAAAGCCATAGTGAATCCGGCCGCCCACAAAACGCACACGAACCACGAGTGATGTGGAGCATCTGTGACCACCCTGACCCTGGTCGACACCGACCCAGCCGACCTCGCCGCCGACGCCGTCGTCATCGGGCTCTACGCCGAGGAGGGCGGCGACACGAAGCTGCAGCTCGCCCCGGGCGCCGAGAGCGTGGCCGCGGCCTTCAGCGAACGGCCGGGCGGCGGGCTCGCCGAGACCCTGCGGGTGCTCGGTGCGACCGGCGCGCTCGGCGAGGTGACCAAGCTGGCCGCGTTCGGGGCGGTGCCCGCGCCGCTCGTGGTGGCGGTCGGCCTGGGAGCTCCGCCCGCCGGGGACCCGGCCCAGGCCCCGGCGGGCGAGTCGCTGC
>NZ_BAAARV010000004.1:221320-243738 GCF_039532525.1 Dactylosporangium salmoneum | reverse complement strand
TGCGCCGCGCGGCCGGCGCTGCGGCCCGCGCCCTGGCCGGGACGGCCTCGGTGGCGCTGGTGCTGCCGCTGGGCGAGGGCGACGAGGCGCTGGCCGCCGGCGTGCGCGCGGTCGCGGAGGGCGCGCTGCTGGGCGCCTACCGCTTCGCCGGGTACAAGACCAAGCCGTCCGCCGCGCGCCGCGACCCGGTGCGCAAGGTGCTCGTCCACGTGCCCAGCGCCGGCGGGAAGGCGGCCAAAGCGGCGCTCAAGCGCTCCGGCGTGCTCGGCGCGGTGGTGGCCCGCACCCGCGACTGGATCAACACGGCGCCGAACGAGCTGCGCCCGCCCGCGTTCGCCGAGCAGGCCGCCGCCGCGGCGCGGGAGGCGTCGCTCGACGTCACCGTGCTGGACGAGAAGGCCCTGGCGAAGCAGGGGTACGGCGGCATCCTCGCCGTCGGGCTGGGCTCGGCCGCGGCGCCGCGCCTGGTGCGCATCGCGTACGAGCCGGCCGGCGCCACCCGGCGCATCGCCCTGGTCGGCAAGGGCATCACGTTCGACACCGGCGGCGTGTCGATCAAGCCGACGGCCGGCATGTGGGAGATGAAGTCCGACATGTCGGGTGCCGCCGCCGTGGTCGCCACCATGCTCGCGGTCGCGCAGCTCAAGCCCAAGGTGGCGGTGGTCGCCTACGCGCCGATGGCCGAGAACATGGTCTCCGGCAGCGCGTACCGGCCCGGCGACGTCGTGCGGATGTACAGCGGCGCCCAGGTCGAGGTGCTCAACACCGACGCCGAGGGCCGGATGATCCTCGGCGACGCGATCGCCCGGGCCTGCGAGGACGACCCGGACTACCTGTTCGAGGTCTCCACGCTGACCGGCGGGCAGGTGATCGCGCTGGGCAAGCGCATCGCCGGGGTCATGGGCACGCCGGAGCTGTGCGAGCGGGTCCGCGACGCGGGCGAGCGGGCCGGCGAGCCCGCGTGGCCGATGCCGCTGCCCGAGGACGTGCGCAAGGGCATGGACTCCGACGTGGCGGACATCTCACAGGTCAACGCCGGCATGGACCGGGCCGGGCACATGCTGCAGGGCGGCGTGTTCCTGTCCGAGTTCGTCACCGAGGGCGTGCAGTGGGCCCACATCGACATCGCGGGCCCCAGCTACCACACCGGCGAGCCCTTCGGCTACTGGGCCAAGGGCGGGACCGGCGTGCCGGTGCGGACCCTCTACGAGCTGATCGAGGAGATCGCCTCGGAGTAGCCGCCGGGTCAGCTCTTCTTGTTCCGGGCGTTGTAGTCGCGCCAGCGCTTCGGATAGCCGACCAGCGCGATGTCGTAGATGGGCATGCTCAGGCGGTGCGCGAACTGGCGCGCCGCCTGAGGGCTTTCCATCCGCCGGCGGGTCCATTCACCGTCGTGCGCGATGAGCAGCAGTGTCGTCTCCGTCACGGTCGTGCGGGGCTCGATGAAGCCCTCCACGCCGCGCCGGGAGCGCACGAACTCCTCGAGATAGGCCAGGTCTTCGCGGCTCGCGCCACGGCCGCCGGCGGCCGGCCTGCGTCGGAACCACGCCACGTCGCGCTCCTCCCCCTCGATACGACTGAGTCAGGGTACGACGATCGAGCACGTCGCAGGAGCCCCACTAAGGGCACCTACCGTCGCAAGCGTGCAGCGCAAGTGACAAGATGGCCAAGGATCGGTAGGTCGAACCTGTGGGGTCCGGCCTCCCGGTCATGCGAAGGGCGAACCCCGCATTCGCACCGTCACGAGCCGGCAGGCCCGTGCATCACCTGGGAGAATTCGTGAGCGACCCACACGCCAACTCCTTCGACGTCCTGATCCTGGGCGGCGGTAGCGGCGGTTACGCGACCGCGTTCCGCGCCGCGCAGCTCGGCCTGTCCGTCGCACTCGTGGAGAAGGACAAGCTCGGCGGCACGTGCCTGCACCGCGGTTGCATCCCGACCAAGGCGCTGCTGCACGCCGGCGAAGTGGCCGACGCGGCCCGCGAGGCCGACCAGTTCGGCATCCAGGCGTCGTTCAACGGCGTCGACATGAAGGCCGTCAACGCCTACAAGGACGGCGTGGTCACCAAGCTCTACAAGGGCCTGCAGGGGCTGGCCAAGGCGCGCAAGGTGACGCTCATCGAGGGCGAGGGGCGCCTGGTCGCGCCGGACGCCGTCGAGGTCGCCGGCACGCGGTACACGGCGAAGAACATCGTGCTGGCCACCGGGTCGTACTCCAAGACCCTGCCCGGCCTGGTCGTCGACGGCGAGCGGGTCATCACCAGCGAGCACGCGCTGACCCTGGACCACGTGCCCGCCTCCGCGATCGTCCTCGGCGGCGGCGTGATCGGCTGCGAGTTCGCCAGCGCCTGGAAGTCCTTCGGCGTCGACGTCACCATCGTCGAGGCCCTCCCGCGGCTGCTCGCGGTCGAGGACGAGGCCAGCTCGAAGGCGCTGGAGCGGGCCTTCCGCAAGCGGGGCATCAAGTTCAAGGTGGGCCGGCCGTTCGAGGGCGTGCAGCGCTCCGACGGCGGCGTGACGGTGACGATCCAGGGCGGCGAGACGATCGAGGCCGAGCTGCTGCTCGTGGCCGTCGGGCGCGGGCCGACGACGGCCAACCTCGGGTACGAGGAGCAGGGCGTGAAGATGGAGCGCGGGTTCGTCCTCACGGACGAGCGGCTGCGCACCTCGGTGCCGGGCATCTACGCGGTGGGCGACATCGTGCCCGGCGTACAGCTGGCGCACCGGGGCTTCCAGCAGGGCATCTTCGTGGCCGAGGAGATCGCCGGGCAGCAGCCGCAGGTGTTCGACGAGTCCGGCATCCCGCGGGTCACCTACTCGGAGCCGGAGGTCGCCTCGGTCGGGCTCAACGAGTCCAAGGCCCGCGAGGTGCACGGCGACGACAAGATCGAGACGCTGCAGTACGACCTCACCGGCAACGGCAAGAGCCAGATCCTCAAGACCGCGGGCTTCGTGAAGCTGATCCGGGTCAAGGACGGGCCGGTCGTCGGCGTCCACATGGTGGGCGCGCGGGTGAGCGAACTGATCGGCGAGGCTCAGCTGATCTACAACTGGGAAGCGTTCCCTGGCGACGTCGCCCCGCTGGTGCACATGCACCCCACGCAGAACGAGGCTCTCGGCGAGGCGCACCTGGCGCTGGCCGGCAAGCCGCTGCACGTCCACTGAGTCAACTGGCAACCGACCGCCACCACGAGCACAGTAGGAGTCGTTTCACATGCCGGTATCGGTCACCATGCCCCGGTTGGGCGAGAGCGTCACCGAGGGCACCGTCACCCGCTGGTTGAAGCAGGAGGGCGACCACGTCGAGGCCGACGAGCCGCTGCTCGAGGTCTCGACCGACAAGGTCGACACCGAGATCCCGTCCCCGGCAGCCGGCGTGCTGACGCGCATCGTCGTGCAGGAGGACGAGACCGCCGAGGTCGGCGCCGAGCTCGCCGTCATCGGCGACGGCGCGGACGGCGGGGCCGCCCCGGCCGCGGAGCCCGCGGCCGCCGAGGAGGAGCCCGAGGCCGCCCCCGCCGAAGAGGCGCAGGTGGAGCCGCCCGCCGCCGAGGAGGAGCCCGAGGCCGAGGCCGAGGCCGGGGCCGCCGAGGGCACGGCGGTGAAGATGCCCGCGCTCGGTGAGAGCGTCACCGAGGGCACCGTCACCCGCTGGCTCAAGCAGGTCGGCGACAGCGTCGAGGCCGACGAGCCGCTGCTGGAGGTCTCCACCGACAAGGTCGACACCGAGATCCCGTCGCCGGTGGCCGGCACGCTGCTGGAGATCAAGGTCGCCGAGGACGAGACGGTGGAGGTCGGCGCGGAGCTGGCCATCATCGGCGCGGCCGGCGCCAAGGCCGCCCCGAAGCCCAAGGCCGAGCCGAAGCCGGAGCCCAAGGCGGAGCCGAAGCCGGAACCGAAGGCCGAGCCGAAGCCCGAGCCGAAGCCCGAGCCCAAGGCCGCCCCGGCCCCGCAGCCCGCGGCCGCCGCCCCGGTGCACGCCGGCCCGGCGACCAACGTCACCGTGTCGGGCAACGGCAAGGTGGAGGAGGACGCCGGGTACGTCACGCCGCTGGTGCGCAAGCTCGCCGCCGAGCACGGGGTGAGACTGTCGTCCCTGACCGGCACCGGCGTCGGCGGCCGGATCCGCAAGCAGGACGTGCTCGACGCGGCCGCCAAGGCCAAGGAGGCCGCCGCCCGGCCGGCGCCCGCCGCCGCCCCGGCCGCCGTCTCCGCGAGCGCCACCACCCAGGCCGCCCCGAAGGCGGCGCCGAGCCCGCTGCGCGGCCAGACGCAGAAGCTGACCCGCATGCGGGCGCTCATCGCCCGCCGCATGGTCGAGTCGCTGCAGATCTCGGCCCAGCTCACCACGGTCGTCGAGGTCGACGTCACCAAGGTGGCCAAGCTGCGGGACAAGGCCAAGGCCCAGTTCCAGGCCACGCACGGGGTGAAGCTGTCCTTCCTGCCGTTCTTCGCCCTCGCGGCGGTCGAGGCGCTGCGGGTGCACCCCGCGGTCAACTCCTCGATCGACCTGGAGGCGGGCACCGTCACCTACCACGACGCCGAGCACCTCGGCATGGCCGTGGACAGCGACAAGGGCCTCATCGTCCCGGTCATCAAGAACGCCGGCGACCTCAACCTGGCCGGCCTGGCCAAGCGCATCGCCGACGTGGCCGAGCGGACCCGCAGCAACAAGCTCAGCCCGGACGACATCGCCGGCGGCACCTTCACGCTGACCAACACCGGCAGCCGGGGCGCGCTGTTCGACACGCCGATCATCAACCAGCCGCAGGTGGCCATCCTGGGCACCGGCGCCGTGGTCAAGCGGGCCGTCGTGGTGAGCGACCCGGAGCTGGGCGAGATCATCGCGCCGCGCTCGATGGTGTACCTGGCCCTGTCCTACGACCACCGCATCGTCGACGGCGCCGACGCCGCCCGCTTCCTCACCACCGTGAAGGAGCGGCTGGAGGCCGGCAACTTCGAGGCCGACCTCGGCCTCTGAGCCCGTCCGAACACACCGCTTGCGAGGGGGCGTCCCGTGATGGGGCGCCCCTTCGGGGCAAAATGGGCCCTATGCAGATCCTCATCGCGGGGGCGTCCGGGTTCCTCGGGCGGCGCCTCGTCTCGCACCTGCGGGACGCCGGCCACGACGTCACCCCGCTGGTGCGCAGGCCACCGCGCCCGGGTGAGGTGCGGTGGGACCCGACCTCCGGGGTGCTCGACGCCACCGTGGTCGCCGCCGCCGACGCGGTGATCAACCTGGCCGGGGCGGGCGTCGCCGACAAGCGGTGGACCTCGCAGTACAAGCAGGTGCTGCTCGACAGCCGCGTGGACACCACCCGGACCATCGCGCGGGCCATCGCCGCCGCGCCGGACAAGCCGCGGGTCCTGCTCAACTCCTCCGCCGTGGGCTACTACGGCGACACCGGCGACCACGCGGTGGACGAGACCGCCCCCGCGGGCGAGGGCTTCCTGGCCGACGTGTGCAAGGTGTGGGAGGCGGCCACCGGCCCGGCCGAGGACGCCGGGACGCGGGTCGTGCTGCTGCGCACCGGCTTCCCGCTGGACAAGGACGGCGGGCTGCTCAAGCCGCTCTACCTGCAGTTCAGGCTCTTCGCCGGCGGGCCGATGGGCAGTGGGCGGCAGTACCTCCCCTGGATCTCGCTGCCCGACTGGCTCGACGCCGTCGGGTTCCTGCTGGAGCGCGACGTCAGCGGGCCGGTCAACCTCACCGGGCCCGAGCCCGTCACCAACGCCGAGTTCTCCGCCGCGCTGGGCCGGGTCCTGCACCGGCCGAGCCTGCTGCCGGTGCCCGGGTTCGCGCTGCGGGCCGCGGTCGGCGAGTTCGGCGGGGAGGCCCTCGCCAGCCAGCGGGTGCTGCCCGGGGTGCTGGTACGCGAGGGGTTCACCTTCGCGCACCAGACCGTCGAGGAGGCCCTTCAGCAGGCGGTGTCGTCGATCACCCAGTAGTTCGCGCCGGTCTGGCGCAGCCCGTGGGTGACGAACACGTTGTAGAGGCCCATGTTCTGGTTGGAGCCGTTGGCGTACGTGTACCCGCCCGTCTGGTGCGCCCGCCCGGCGGTGACGTGGGCGTAGTTCGTGGCCCGGACGCACGTGCCCCCGCCGCCCTGGGTGGGGGTGGGCGAAGGCGTGGGGCTCCCGGTCGGGCTCTGGCTCGGCGCCGCGCCGTTGTCCAGGCCCCAGTCGACCGCCTGGTAGTAGGACGAGCAGATGGTGTCCTTGTAGTAGGTCCCGGCCGTGCCGCACTGGTCGGTGGCGCTGCCCGGGTGGACGGGGGTGGCGTGGGTCATGCCGGAGACGAGGTACACCTTCACCTGGTCGCCGTAGTTGGACAGCGACGTGCCGCCGGGCAGCGACGCGGTCGAGGTCGGCGTCTGGGACACCCCGAGCACGTTGGTCCACTGGTCGCGCAGCTCGGTGGCGTTGGCCGGGGCGACCGTGGTGTCCGAGGTGCCGTGCCAGACGGCGACCCGCGGGCGGGCGCCGGAGTAGCCGGAGTAGGCCGCCCGGACCAGGTCGCCCCAGGCCGCGGGGGTCTTGTCGACGCCGGGGTTCATGCAGCTGTACGCCGTCGTGGTGGAGGTCGCGCAGCGGTACGGCAGGCCGGCCATGATCGCGCCGCCGGCGAACACGTCGGGGTAGGTCGCGAGCATCACGGCGGTCATGGCGCCGCCGGCGGACAGGCCGGTGACGTAGACCCGGGCCGGGTTCACCGAGTAGTTGGCGACGGCGTAGTCGACCATCTGCTTGATCGACAGGGCCTCGCCGCCGCCGCGGGCGGTGTCGCCGGTCTCGAACCAGTTGAAGCAGCTGGTGCTGTTGTTGGCCGACTTCTGCTCCGGGAACACCAGGGCGAAGTGCCACAGGTCGGCGTACTTGCGCCAGCCGGAGTTGGTGAAGTAGTCGTTCGCGTTCTGGGTGCAGCCGTGCATCGCCACCACGAGCGGGGCGCCGGCGGGCAGGCCGTCTGGGCGGTACGAGTACATGGTCAGGTTGCCCGGGTTGGAGCCGAAGCTCGCAACGCTGGTCAGTGTGGCCGCGTAGGCCGGCGAGATGGCGATGGTCGTGAGCCCGACGGCGGCGGCGAGCGCCACGAGCGCGGGCAGGAAGATGCGCAGTACGCGGGGCATGGCGGTGCCCTTCCTGGCGTGAGCGTTATGGGAGGCCCACGCTAGGTGTGAGGTTGGACGCACCACTATGTCCCGATCCCACATATTCCTGACGGGGATAGGCTGCGATGGTGACCAGCGTGGTGGGTATGCGAATCGTCCGGGCCGGACTCCTCGACTACGAGACGGCGCTCGCCGAGCAGCGGCGCATCCATGCCGAGGTGGCCGACGGGACAGCGCCCGACACGGTGCTGCTGCTGGAGCACCCGAGCGTCTACACGGCAGGCAAGCGCACAGAGCCCGCGGACCGGCCCTTCGACGGCACGCCGGTGATCGACGTCGACCGGGGCGGGAAGATCACCTGGCACGGGCCGGGACAGCTGGTCGGCTACCCCATCGTGAAGCTGCCCGACCCCGTGGACGTGGTCGCCTACGTGCGGCGGATGGAGCAGATGCTCATCGACGTGTGCGCCGACTTCGGCCTGGCCACGGTCCGGGTCGAGGGGCGCAGCGGGGTCTGGGTGGCCGGCGACGAGCGCGGGCCCGACCGCAAGGTGGCGGCCATCGGGATCCGGGTGTCCCGCGGGGTGACGCTGCACGGGTTCGCCCTCAACGCGGACTGTGACCTGTCGCGGTACGACATCTTCGTGCCCTGCGGCATCCGCGACGCGGGCGTGACGTCGCTGTCGAAGGAGCTCGGCCGGGACGTGACCGTCGAGGACGTCCTGCCGGTCGCCGAGCGTCACCTCAAGACGCTGTACTGACCCGGTAGCAGACGACCGGGATGAGCTCGGGGTCCACGTCGTCGATGCGGTCGTGGTCGTCGCAGGCGAAGCCGAACAGGCCCCGCATCGAGGCGCAGGTCAGGTCGTCGGACGGCTCGAAGGGCAGGGGGTCGCCCTCGTCCTCGAGCACGCCCGGGTTCGTGCAGACGCTCAGCGCGCGCACCCTGGCCCCGTCGCGCCAGACGCCGAAGCTGCACCAGCCGGCGTCGTCGTGGGCGGCGTGCAGGTACACGTGGCGGCGCTCGGTGGCGGCCAGCACCGACGGGTCGAGCTCGGACGGCCGCCGCGGGGTGAGCTCCCAGCTGCAGATCAGGTCCAGGCCGGCGAAGCTGCCGATGCAGACCATGCCGGCCGGCGGGTTCAGCGCGTCGATGAGGAGCTCGTCGCCGGCCTCCTCGATGCCCGCGCCCGGGAAGAGGCGCTCGGCGAGCGCGCGGGTGGCCGGCTTGTCCAGCACCGGGTAGGACCGCAGGACGTCGATGGGGTTTCCGTCACAGAACACGACGAGGGTGTCGTTGAGCGCCACTTGGAACTCATTGCCGTACTAGTCGATTGGGAAACCTCCCGCTCCGCGGCGGATAATCCAGACGCGCGGGACGTGACGTCAATCGCGTTCCCAGTCCTCGGGCACCTCCCGGGCGTAGTCTTCGAATCGTGACCGCCGTTGTTCCTGAAGGTCGTCGTCTGCTGCGCATCGAAGCGCGTAACGCGGAGACACCGATTGAGCGCAAACCGCCGTGGATCAAGGTCTCGGCCAAGATGGGTCCCGAATACACGCATCTGCGGGGGCTCGTCCAGCGCGAAGGCCTGCACACGGTCTGCCAGGAAGCCGGCTGTCCCAACATCTACGAGTGCTGGGAAGATCGCGAGGCCACCTTCCTCATCGGTGGCGACCAGTGCACCCGCCGCTGCGACTTCTGCCAGATCGACACCGGCAAGCCGGCCGAGTTCGACGCGGACGAGCCGCGCCGGGTGGCCGAGTCGGTGGCGACGATGGGGCTGAAGTACGCGACGGTGACCGGCGTGGCCCGCGACGACCTGCCCGACGGCGGGGCCTGGCTCTACGCCGAGACCGTGCGGCAGATCCACGGGCTGGTCGAGGGGTGCGGCGTCGAGCTGCTCATCCCCGACTTCAACGCCGACGGGGAGCAGCTCGGCGAGGTGTTCGCGGCGCGGCCCGAGGTGCTCGCCCACAACGTGGAGACGGTGCCGCGGATCTTCAAGCGGATCCGGCCGGCGTTTCGCTACGAGCGCTCCCTCGGCGTGCTGACCTCCGCCCGCGAGGCCGGGCTGGTCACCAAGTCCAACCTGATCCTCGGCATGGGCGAGGAGCGGGCCGAGGTGTCGCAGGCGCTCAAGGACCTCTACGAGGCCGGGTGCGAGCTGGTGACGATCACGCAGTACCTCCGCCCGACGCCGCGGCACCACCCCGTCGAGCGCTGGGTGAAGCCCGAGGAGTTCGTCGAGCTGCGCGAGGAGGCCGAGCAGATCGGCTTCGCGGGCGTGCTGAGCGGGCCGCTGGTGCGCTCCTCCTACCGGGCCGGCCGGCTGTATCGCCAGGCCCTGGAGAGCCGGGCTCTCCAGGCGTGACGCGGCCCCTCTAGACTCGCAGGTATGGCAAAGGCCCAGGAGCCGGAGAAGGCCTCCTTCTTCACTCGGCTCAAGCAGATCGGCATGGTGTTCTCGTTCACCGCGAAGCGCGACAAGGCGTTCGTGCCGCTGGTAGCGACCGTCGTCCTCGTGCCGCTGATCGTGGTGGGCGTGCTCATTGCGCTGGGCCTGTCGTGGATCTGGGCGCCGCTGGGCGTTCTGCTCGCGCTGCTCGGCACCGTCATCGTGCTCAACCTGCGCTCGCAGAAGGCGATGATGAAGGAGGCCGAGGGCCAGCCCGGCGCCGCGGCGTCGATCATCGAGAACATGCGCGGCGACTGGCGGGTCAGCCCGGCGATCGCGTCCACGACGCAGTTCGACATGGTCCACCTGGTCATCGGCCGCCCCGGCGTGATCCTGATCGGCGAAGGCAACGTGAGCCGGGTCAAGGGGCTCATCGGCCAGGAGCGGAGGCGGCTGGTCAAGGTGATCGGCAACGCCGAGCTGCGCGACTACATCATCGGCAACGAAGAGGGCCAGATCCCGCTGGCCAAGCTGCGCAACCTGCTCGTCCGGCTGCCGCGCACGATCACGGCCAAGGACGTCAACTCCCTCGACAAGCGGCTCACGGCGCTCTCCGCCCGGCCGCAGATGCCGCGGGGCGCGCTGCCCAAGAACATGAAGCCCCCGAAGGGCCAGTTCAAGGCGATGCGCGGGCGCTGACCGCCTGCTGCTCAGACGGCCTGCACCACCGAGCCCGCGGCCCGGTCGTGCAGGCCGCGCTGGTTTGCGTCCATGATCAGGGCGGGGATCAGCGGGAGCATGACGATGGCGCGCAGGAGGGCCCGCGGCACGCCGATCGGGCCGCCGGTGGTGATCGACACACAACGGATGCGGAACAGCCGCATGCCCAGCGTCTGACCGAAGAAGCCCAGGAACAGCCCGTACACGACGACGAAGATCCCCGGCGCGAGCCACGGCTCCTCGGTCGGGTGGGCGAACGCGCCCGCGATGAGCACGCAGCAGATCCAGTCGATGAGCAGGGCGCCGAAGCGGCGGGCGAGCGAGGCCGGCGTGGGTTCCACGACGGGTCAGACTATCGAACGGCCGCCGCGGGCCGATCGGCCGAGTCCGACCGGCCCAACAGCCGCCCCGCAATCGCCCACCGACGCCCGCCGGCTGCTCCAACGGCCTCCCGCCGACACCCGCCGCCTGCTCCGACGGCCTCCCGCCGACACCCGCCGCCTGCTCCGACGGCCTCCCGCCGACACCCGCCGCCTGCTCCGACGGCCACCCGCCGACGCCAGCTGGCTGCTCCAACGGCTGCCCGCCGACGCCCGTCGGCTGCTCCAACGGCCGCGAAACATAGCGGAAACAGTCGGGACACGCCGGGGCAATCGCACGGTTCTACGGTCGCGATCAACCAGACACCTTCACACTGAAGTGATCACCAGCCTGGCCTTCGCCTGCGACCTGGAGGACGAGTTGTTCGCCAATTCTGAAGAGCTGTTGCGTTATGTGAAGGATGAGGGCGTCCGCTTCGTCGACGTTCGCTTCTGCGACCTCCCCGGCGTCATGCAGCACTTCAACTTGCCGGCCGAGGCCTTCGACGACAAGGTCTTCACCGAGGGCCTGGCCTTCGACGGCTCCTCGATCCGCGGGTTCCAGGCGATCCACGAGTCGGACATGCTGCTCCTGCCGGACGCCACGTCGGCCTTCATCGACCCGTTCCGGGTGGAGAAGACCCTGGCGCTGAACTTCTTCATCCACGACCCGTTCACGCGGGAGGCCTACTCGCGTGACCCGCGCAACGTGACGAAGAAGGCCGAGGCGTACCTCAAGTCGAGCGGGATCGCCGACACGGCGTACTTCGCCCCCGAGGCGGAGTTCTACATCTTCGACTCGATCCGCCACGAGACGTCGGCGAACCAGGCGTACTACTACATCGACTCCATCGAGGGCTGGTGGAACTCCGGCAAGGAAGAGCCGGGCGGCAACCGCGGCTACAAGACCGCCTACAAGGGCGGCTACTTCCCGGTCCCGCCGGTCGACCACTACGCCGATCTGCGTGACCAGATCGTGCTGCGGCTCGTCGACGCCGGCTTCGAGGTCGAGCGGTCGCACCACGAGGTCGGCACCGCCGGCCAGGCCGAGATCAACTACAAGTTCTCGACCCTGCTGCACGCGGGCGACCAGCTCCAGCTCTTCAAGTACATCGTGAAGAACACCGCGTGGGCCGCCGGCAAGACCGCGACCTTCATGCCGAAGCCGCTCTTCGGCGACAACGGCTCGGGCATGCACACCCACCAGTCGCTGTGGCTGGGCGGCGAGCCGCTGTTCTACGACGAGGCCGGCTACGGCGGCCTGTCGGACACGGCCCGCTGGTACATCGGCGGCCTGCTGCACCACGCGCCGTCGCTGCTCGCCTTCACCAACCCGACCGTGAACTCCTACCGGCGCCTGGTGCCCGGCTACGAGGCGCCGGTCAACCTGGTGTACTCGCAGCGCAACCGCTCGGCCTGCACCCGCATCCCGGTGACGGGCACGAACGCCAAGGCCAAGCGCGTCGAGTTCCGCGTGCCGGACCCGTCGGCCAACGTCTACCTGGCCTTCGCGGCCATGCTGATGGCCGGCCTGGACGGCATCAAGAACAAGATCGAGCCGCCGGCGCCGATCGACAAGGACCTCTACGACCTTCCGCCGGAGGAGGTCGCGAACGTCAAGCAGGTCCCCGGCTCGCTCGACGAGGTGCTCGACAACCTCGAGTCCGACCACGGCTTCCTGCTCGAGGGCAACGTGTTCACGCAGGACCTGGTGGACACCTGGATCTCGTACAAGCGCGCCAACGAGGTCGACCCGGTCCGCCTGCGGCCGACCCCGCACGAGTTCGCCATGTACTACGACGTGTGATCTCTGCCTGATCTAGGCGGCCCGCTCCGGTCCATCCGGGGCGGGCCGTTCTGCTGTGCGCCCCCGGGCGGTACGTCACGCGACGATGCGTCACACCGCCACGACGAGCACGAACGCCAGCACGGCGGCCGACGAGCGGAACACGTCGATCACGGTCCAGCGGTGCACCACGCGGCGCCAGTCCGGGGGCGGGTGGTCGGCGTCCCAGTCGTTGATCCTGATGTTGATCGGGACCGTGCCGAAGGCCGACAGCAGGACGAAGGCCAGCAGGGCCACCCCGCCCGGCCAGCTGCCGGGGGACGTCACCACGTGGGCCGACGTGAGGATCGCCGCCGGGACGATCAGGATCGGCACGACCACCTTGAGCCGCCTGACCAGCGCGATGCGGGCCTGCAGGTGGGCGCGGTCGTCCAGCGCGGCCAGCGCCGGCTGGACGCCCCACCGCACGATCAGCTCCTCGCCGGCGAGCAGCCCCAGCACCACGACGCAGGCGGCGGCGAGCACTCAGGCCCCGTCGAAGATGCGCTCGACCGCGGCGCGGGCGCGGCGGGCGATGCGCAGGTGCTCGTCGAGGAACTCCTGCGGCTCGGCCCCCTCGCCCAGTACGGAAGCGGCGGCGGCCAGGTCGGGGCCCTGGCGCGGCAGCTGGTCGGTGGGGCGGCCGCGGACCAGGGTCAGCAGGTTGCGCACCCGCGAGGCGTGCCGCCAGCCGGCCTCCAGCGCGGCCGCGTCGGCCGGGTCGAGCAGGCCGGCGGCGAGCGCCGCGGCGAGCGCCTCCAGCGTCCTCGGGGTGCGCAGGGCGGGCACCGCGTGGCCGTGCTGCAGCTGCAGCAGCTGGACGGTCCACTCCACGTCGGCGAGGCCGCCCCGGCCCAGCTTGGTGTGGGTGGCCGGGTCGGCGCCGCGCGGGAGCCGCTCGCTGTCCACCCGGGCCTTCAGCCGGCGGATCTCCTGGATCTGCTCGCGGGTGAGGCCGCCCTGGGGATAGCGCGTGGCGTCGGCCAGCGCCAGGAACCGCTCCCCCAGCCCCGGCGAGCCGGCCACCGCCCGGGCCCGCAGGAGCGCCTGGGCCTCCCAGACCCGGGACCAGCGGGCGTAGTACTGCTGATAGGCCCCCAGGCTGCGCACCAGAGGCCCCTGCCGGCCCTCGGGGCGCAGGTCGGCGTCGACGCCCAGCGGCGGGTCTGGGGCCGGGCGGGACAGCAGCCGGCGCAGCTCCTCGGCGATGGTCAGGGCGACCCCGCTGGCGGCGTCGTCGGCCATCCCGGGCGGGGTCTCGTAGACGAAGAGCACGTCGGCGTCGGACGGGTAGCTGATCTCCGCCCCGCCGAGGCGGCCCATGCCGACGATCGCGAACTCCAGCGCCGGCGACGGGCCGGCGGTGACGCCGAGCGTGGCGCGCAGGGTGGCGTCGATCACGGCGGAGAGGGCGTCGCCAACCTCGGTGACGTCGAGCAGGCCGAGCAGGTCCGCGCAGGCGATGCGGAAGAGCTCGCGGCGGCGCAGGGCGCGGACCGCGTTGATCGCCGCCTCCGGGTCGTCGTGGCGGGCCGCGGCGGCCGCGAAGCCCTCCGTCAGCACCTCGGCGCTGCGCGGGACCAGCTCGGCGTCCTCGGCCAGCAGCCGCAGCGCCTCGGGGTCGTGGACGAGCAGCTCGGTGACGTACCGCGACAGGGCGAGCAGCCGGGCCAGGCGCATCGCGACCGGGCCCTCGTCGCGCAGCAGCCGCAGGTACCACGGGGTGTTGCCGACCTTCTCCGACACCTGCCGGTAGGCCAGCAGCCCCCGGTCGGGCTCGGGGGCGTCGGCGAACTCGCTGAGCAGCACCGGCAGCAGCTGGCGCTGGATCGCGGCGGTGCGTGACACGCCGCCGGTGAGCGCCTCGATGTGCCGCAGCGCGCCCGCCGGGTCGGCAAAGCCGAGCACGTCGAGGCGGGCCCGGGCGGCGTCCGGCGTGAGCCGCAGCTGCTCGGTGGGCACCCGGGCCACGGCCTCCAGCAGCGGCCGGTAGAAGAGCTTGGCGTGCAGGCGGCGCACCTCGCCGGAGTGGCGGACCCAGTCGGCCCGGAACGACTCGACGGCGTCCCGGGCGGCGTTGGGTCGGTACCCGAGGGCGTGGGCGAGCCAGCGCAGGCCGGCCGGGTCGTCGGGCACGGTGTGGGTGCGGCGCAGGCGCTGCAGCTGCAGGCGGTGCTCGACCACGCGCAGGAACCGGTAGGCGCGCAGCAGGGCCTCGCCGTCGGCCAGGCCGACGTAGCCGCCCTCGATGAGCGCCCGCAGGCCGGCCAGCGTGGTCGGGGTGCGCAGGCTCTCGTCGGCCCGGCCGTGCACGAGCTGGAGCAGCTGCACCGCGAACTCGATGTCGCGCAGGCCGCCCGGGCCGCGCTTGATCTCGCGGTCGACCTCGGCCCGCGGGATGGCCTCGATGATGCGCCGGCGCATGCCGCGCACCTCGTCGACGGCCTCCGGGCGCTCGGCCGCAGACCAGATGAGCGGCCGGAGCTCGGCCAGCCACTGCTCGCCCAGTTCGAGGTCGCCGGCGGCCGGGCGGGCCTTGAGCAGGGCCTGGAACTCCCAGGTCTTGGCCCACTTCTTGTAGTACGCCAGGTGCGAGGCGACGGTGCGCACCAGCGCGCCGCGGCTGCCCTCCGGGCGCAGGGCGGCGTCGACCGGCCAGGCCACGAAGCCGCAGATCTCCATCATGCGGGCGGCAAGGGCGCTGCCGGCGCGCATCGCGGTCTCGGTGTCGGCGTCCCCGGCCGGCTCGGCGACGAAGACGACGTCCACGTCGCTGACGTAGTTGAGCTCCCGGCCCCCGCACTTGCCCATCGCGACCACGGCGAGGCGGCAGGCGTCGGAGCCCTGCTCGGCGATGGCGATGTCCAGGGCCGCCTGCAGGGTCGCGTCGGCCAGCTCGGTCAGCCGGCCCATGGTGACCTCGACGTCGGCCGCCGCGGTCAGGTCGGCGGCCACGATGCGCAGCAGCTCCCTGCGGTACCCGCTGCGTAGCAACGGGACCGTGGAGACGTCCCGGGTCGAGTAGCCGGCCGGGCGCTTGTTCTGCTCGCCGAGCAGCTCGCGCCACTCGTCGGGGTTGGCGACGAGCAGGTCGCCGAGGGTGGCCGAGACGCCGAGGACGCCGATGAGGCGGCGGCGCAGCGCCCGGTCGGTCAGCACCGCCGTCAGCACCTCCTCCCCCGCCACTTCGGCCAGCCGGTGCAGCTGGAAGAGGGCGAGGTCGGGGTCGGCGGCGAAGTACAGCGTGTCGAGCACGGCCACGGCGTCGTCGCCGGCCGGGCGGCGGTTCACCGGGTCCCACAGCCGCAGCCCGCCGGGGCCGGCGATCGCCTCGGTCCGCTCGTTGTCGGTGAACCCGAAGCGGGCGAGGTGCCCGGGGCCGGTCTTCGCGGTCGGGTCCATCAGCGCGGCCCGATCAGCGGCAGGGAGCGCAGGCCACCCCCGCCGGCGTGCGGCGTGCGGCCCAGGGCCACGGCCGCGAACCGCTCGGCGAAGGGCTTCCAGACGTCGAGCACGTCGGGCAGCGCGGCCTCGACCCGCTCCAGCATCTCCACGGGGTCGATGCCGAGGTCGCCGAGGGTGCCGACGCCGTCGATCGCCCACTGCGCGAACATCTCGAGGTCGCACTCGATGTGGAACTGCAGGCCCCAGGCGGCGCTTCCGATGCGGTACGCCTGGATCGGATAGTGCGTCGAGGCGGCCAGCAGGGTCGAGTTCATGGGCAGCTCGACGATCTCGTCGAGGTGCCACTGCAACACGTCGGGCGCGAACGGCACCGCGGCGAAGATGGGGTCCTCGTCGGCGACGTCGCGCCGGGCGACCAGCCGGACCCCGACCTCCGGGCCGGCGGCGCTGCGCTCGACGGTGCCGCCGTGGGCTTGGGCCAGCAGCTGCGCGCCGAGGCAGATGGCGAGGGTGGGCACCCTGTGCCGGACCGCCTTGCGCAGCAGGCCGTCGAGCTCGTCGAACCACGGTGCGGCGCGCTCGCCCCGCTCGTCCGGGAAGGCGTCCTGCTCGCCGCCGAGGACCACCAGGGCCGCGTAGCCGTCCAGGTCGGCCGGCAGCGGTTCGCCGGCGTGCGGGCGGACGAGCTCCAGCCGCAGGCCGCCGCCGGTGAGCCAGTCGCCGAGGCGGGCCAGGCCGTCGGACGGGTCGTTCTCCACCACGAGCGCCGTGTTTCCCCTTGGGGCGGCCCCCGCGGTACTGCCTTCGATCGTCACGCCCCGACAATAACGACCGTGCGTCCTTTGGAACCCGGCGACGTCGTCCGGCTCGTGTCCCCTTCCGGCCCGGCGGCGGCGGACCGCGTCGCCCGGGGCGTGGAGCTGCTGGAGAGCTGGGGGCTGCGGGCCGAGCCGGCGCCGCACGTCCTGGATCGGGTGGGCTATTTCGGCGGTACCGATGATGCCCGCCTCGACGACCTCAACGCCGCGCTCGCCGATCCCCGGGTCCGCGCGGTGGTGTGCACCCGCGGCGGCTACGGCGTCCAGCGGATCGTGGACCGGGTGCGGTGGGGCGCCCCGAAGCCGATCGTCGGCTTCTCCGACATCACCGCGCTGCAGCTGGCGGCCTGGCGGCACGGGCGGTGGCCCGCGATCCACGGCCCGGGCGCGGCCTGGCTGGACGCCCGCACGCCGCAGTCCTCGGCCGAGTCCCTGCGACGGGCGCTGATGACGGCCGACCCGCTGCGCGTGCGTGGGCTCGGGGCGAGCGGCGCCGCCCGCGGCGTGCTGCTCGGCGGGAACCTCGCCATGCTGGTGAGCACGCTCGGGACTTCGGACATGCCAGATTTGTCGGGCTCGATCCTGCTGCTCGAGGACGTGGGCGAGGCGACGTACCGGATCGACCGGATGCTCACTCACCTGCTGCGCTCGGGGGTCCTCGCCGGGGTGCGCGGGATCGCGCTCGGGCAGTTCACCGACTGCGGCGACGGCGTGGACGAGGTGCTGGCGGAGCGGCTGGGCGGGCTGGGCGTGCCGATCCTCGCCGGGCTGCCGATCGGGCACGGCGAGGGGCAGGAGACGGTCGTGCTCGGGGCGCCGGCGCTGCTGGACGCCGCGGCCGGGGTCCTTGTCAGCCGCGTCTCAACCGTCGTCTGACGGATGCCCGGCGAGACGGTCCCGGGGCAGTATGGGGCCATGAGCACCCTGACGCCGGGGTTCACCGGCCGGCGCCGCGAGCGGCCGGACCTCCCGCCCGGGCAGTACCTCGCCCACGACTTCCCCGTGCTGTCGGCCGGCCCGACGCCGCGGCTGCGCACCGACCGCTGGGAGTTCGTGATCACCACGGAGACCGGCGCGGAGACCAGGTGGACGTGGGGCGAGTTCACGGCCCTGCCCCACGAGGACGTCACCGTGGACCTGCACTGCGTGACGAAGTGGTCGAAGCTGCGGACCGGCTGGCGGGGCGTGGCCGTCGACACCCTGCTCTCCGGCGTGGACACGGCGGCCGACTACGTGATGGCACACTCCTACGACGGCTACACCACCAACCTGCCGCTGGAGGACCTCCTCGACGGCAAGGCGTGGGTGGCGTACCGCTACGAGGGCGAGGCGCTCGCGCCCGAGCACGGCGGGCCGGCGCGGCTGCTGGTGCCGCACCTGTACCTCTGGAAGTCCGCCAAGTGGCTTCACGGGCTGCGGATGATGCTGCAGGACGAGCCCGGCTTCTGGGAGGAGGCCGGGTACCACAACTACGGAGACCCATGGCGCGAGCAGCGGTATCAGGGCGACTGAGCGGTCCGGAGCGAAGCGGAGGAGCCGCTCAGCAATGAACACAGCTTCTAAGCTCGGGCGCCCGGAGCGAAGCGGAGGGCGACTGAGCTGGCGTAGGGCCACGCTTGTCGATCAGCGGTTCGAGACCCCCACTGCACGGACCCTCGTCCTCGACGTTCCCGGCTGGCCCGGGCACCTCGCCGGGCAGCACATCGACGTGCGGCTGACGGCCGCGGACGGATACACGGCGCAGCGCAGCTACTCCCTGGCGTCGGCCACCGGGGTCGAGATCACCGTGCAGCGGGTGGAGGACGGGGAGGTTTCGCCGTACCTGACCGATGTCTTCGACATATCGCAGCTCATCGAGGTCCGCGGGCCGATCGGCGGCTGGTTCGTGTGGCGGCCGGGCGACCCTGCGCCGGTGACGCTGGTGGCCGGCGGCTCGGGCGTGGTGCCGCTGATGGCGATGATCCGGTCCCGGGCCGAGAACGGGATCAGAACGCCCTTCAGGCTGATCTACTCGGCCAGGACGCCCGAAGACGTGATGTACGCGGACGAACTGCGCCGGAGGGCGCGCGACGACGGCGGGCTCGACGTGCAGTACATCTACACCCGCGTGCGCGGCAGCCGGATCGGCGTCGCCGACGTCAACACGCACGCGTGGCCGAAGGACTTCGAGCCCAGCGTGTACGTCTGCGGGCCGACCGGCTTCGTGGAGACCGTCGCGGACATCATGGTGGCGCTCGGCCATGACGCCAGGGGCATCAGGACCGAGCGCTACGGGTGAGCCGGCCTTACATCATGCCGAGGTAGCGCTCCCGCTCGAACGGGGTGACCACCCGGCGGTACTCCTCCCACTCCGTCCGCTTGTTCTTGAGGAAGAAGTCGAAGACGTGCTCGCCGAGGACCTCGGCGACCAGCTCGGAGTTGGCCATGACGTCCAGGGCCTCGGAGAGGTTCTCCGGCAGCGACTCGTAGCCGGCCGCCCGCCGCTCGCCGTCGGTCAGCGCCCACACGTCGTCCTCGGCGCCGGGCGGCAGCTCGTAGCCCTGCTCGATGCCGCGCAGGCCGGCGCCGAGCATGACCGCGTAGGCCAGGTACGGGTTGCAGGCCGAGTCCAGCGAGCGCACCTCGACCCGGGCCGAGTTGGGCTTGCCGTACGCGGGGACGCGGACCAGCGCGGAGCGGTTGCGGTGGCCCCAGCAGACGTAGGCCGGGGACTCGGTGATCCGGTTGGGCAGCGTCTGCGGGAAGAGCCGCTTGTAGGAGTTCACCCACTGGTTGGTGATGGCGGTGTACTCCCGGGCGTGCACCAGCAGGCCGGCGATGAACGCCTGGCCGACCTTCGACAGCTTCATCGGGTCGCTGGCGTCGTGGAACGCGTTGCGCTCGCCCTCGAACAGCGACAGGTGGGTGTGCATGCCGCTGCCCGGCTGCTCGGTGAACGGCTTCGGCATGAAGGTCGCGTGCACGCCGTGCGACAGCGCGACCTCCTTGATGACGTGCCGGAACGTCATGATGTTGTCGGCCGTGGTGAGCGCGTCGGCGTAGCGCAGGTCGATCTCCTGCTGCCCGGGCGCGACCTCGTGGTGGCTGAACTCGACCGAGATGCCGATCCGCTCCAGGGCGAGCACCGCCTGGCGGCGGAAGTCGCGGGCGACGGCGTGGGTGGTGTGGTCGAAGTACCCGCCGGTGTCGACCGGGACCGGTGGCGCGCCTTCCGTGCCGAGGCTCTCCAGCAGGAAGAACTCGATCTCCGGGTGGGTGTAGAAGGTGAAGCCCTTCTCGGCCGCCCGCGACAGGGCCCGGCGCAGCACGTGGCGCGGGTCGGCCCAGGACGGCGAGCCGTCGGGCAGGGTGATGTCGCAGAACATGCGGGCGCTCTCGCCGGACATGCCGCCCTCGAACGGGAACACCTGGAACGTCGTCGGGTCGGGCATGGCGACCATGTCGGACTCGTAGACGCGGGCGAAGCCCTCGATGGCGGAACCGTCGAAGCCGATGCCCTCCTCGAAGGCCGACTCGAGCTCGGCCGGGGCGACCGACACGCTCTTGAGCGTGCCGAGCACGTCCGTGAACCACAGCCGGACGAAGCGGATGTCCCGCTCTTCGAGCGTCCGGAGTACGAACTCCTGCTGACGATCCACGGTTTTGCCCCCACGAGCTGCGGTTTGTATATGGCCGATTCGGGCCAGTCTCGCCCGATGGTGTTACACACAAGTTACCGGACCCGGAGAACCCGGCCAGCGCGGGAGTGAGCGTCCGGCAGGCGCCTTACCGGCCCCTACGCCACACTTGAAGCATGCCTCGGTTGCGACTCGCCCTGGCCCAGACCGGACCCTCGCCCGCCGTTGAGAGCTGGGCCGCCCGGGCCGCCGCCCAGGGGGCCGAGCTGGTCGTCTTTCCCCGGCTCGACCTGCCGATCGACGCGGTCGCCGAACGCCTGGCAGGCCGCGGGCCGGCCGTGCTGGTCGGCGACCGCGCGGGGTCGGTCGCCCTGCTGCGCCATGGCGCCCCGGTGCCGTGCGACGTGGATGGAAGCTTCGCGGCCGTGGCGGAAGGCCTGCTCGTGCACGTGGGCGCGGAGCCCTTCGAGGTGCGCGCCGACGACGACCGCCTCGAGCGGCTGTCCCGGGTGGCCGCGGAGTCCGGCGCCGTCGTGGCCGGGGTGAACCTGGTGGGCGGCCGCGACGGGGTGGTCTTCGACGGTGATTCCCTGGTGGTACGGCCCGACGGCGCCCTGATCGCCCGGGCGCCCCAGTTCGTGGAGCGCCTGCTGGTCCTCGACCTGCCCGGCTCCGGGGAGATCGCGCCCCGGCTGTCCGACGAGGCGGCCGCCTGGCAGGCGCTGGAGGTGGGCCTGCGGGACCGGGCCCGCGCGCACGGCAGCGTGGTGCTCCCCCTGACCGGCCGGCTGGACGCGGCCGTGGCCGCCGTCGTGGCCTGCGACGCGCTCGGGCCGGCGAACGTGGTCGGGGTCGCGGCCAGGGCCGACGACGGGCGGGAGCTGGCGCTGCGCACCGGGCTGGACTTCCGGGTCGAGCCGATCCAGCCGATGGTCGACTCGTTCCTGGCCAACCTGACCCTCGGCGGGGCCGCGCTCGGGCGCCTCCCCGACCGGGTGCGCGGGGTGGTGCTGGGGTCGCTGGCCGATCAGGAGGGGCGCCTGAGCGGGCACGACCCGCTCGGCGGCGTGCCGTCCGCCCTCGTGGCCCGCCTGGCCCGCTGGCGCAACGAGGAGGCCGAGCGCCGAGGGGAAGAGGCGCCGATTCCGCCGTACCTCATGTGAAAAACCGCATCCGCATGGCTCCTTTCGCCGCGACCGGTGCGACCATCGGGGGGTAGCCCGGGGACCCCGAATGGGGCCTCGAGGAGCCAATGAGGAGGACGCTGATGTCCGAGATCCCGTCCCTGTACGGTGGCGCCGTCAACCGCCGGGTGCGCACCAGGGACCTCATCGCCGCCAAGGAGCGCGGCGAGCGCTGGCCGATGCTCACCTCGTACGACCAGTACACCGCCGCGATCTTCGACGAGGCCGGCATCCCCGTCCTGCTGGTGGGCGACTCGGCGGCGAACAACGTGTACGGGTACGAGTCCACGGTCTCCGTCAGCGAGGAGGAGCTCCTGCCCCTCGTGCGCGCCGTGGTCCGCTCCACGAAGCGCGCGCTGGTGGTGGGTGACCTGCCCTTCGGCTCGTACGAGGAGGGCCCGGCCCAGGCGCTGCGCACCGCCGTACGGTTCATGAAGGAGGGCGGCTGCCACGCCGTGAAGCTGGAGGGCGGCCGCCGCGTGGCGCCCCAGATCGCGGCGCTGACCAGCGCGGGCATCCCGGTCATGGCGCACATCGGCTTCACGCCGCAGAGCGAGCACGCGATCGGCGGCTACCGGGTCCAGGGCCGCGGCGACGCCGCCGAGGACGTGGTGGAGGACGCGCACGCGGTGGCCGAGGCGGGCGCGTTCGCGGTGGTCCTGGAGATGGTCCCGGGCGAGGTCGCCAAGCGGATCACGCACGAGCTGCACATCCCGACGATCGGCATCGGGGCGGGCGCGGACACCGACGCCCAGGTGCTGGTGTGGCAGGACATGGCGGGGCTGCGCACGGGGCGGACGCCGCGCTTCGTGAAGCGCTACGCGGATCTCGCCGGGGTGCTGGGCGAGGCCACTCGGGCGTATGCGGAGGAGGTGCGCTCGGGCGTCTTCCCGGCGCAGGAGCACACCTTCGACTGACGCGTTCACGGCCGGCGGTCCGCTCGTGTGGACCGCCGGCTTCCGTTTTGCCCGAAAAGTCGGGC
>NZ_BAAARV010000004.1:90338-221276 GCF_039532525.1 Dactylosporangium salmoneum | reverse complement strand
TTCGGATTTTTCGCCTGGCGGGTCTTATGCCCGGTTTCAGGGATTACGCCGCTCGTCGGGGTATAAATCCGACATGTCGTGGCGCGCCAGCGCCCGACATGTCGGGGCCTCAAGGCCACAGATCGCCGTTGCTGCGAAACCCCCCGTCACGCGGTTCGTGGCGGGTGAAATCGGCCACTCGTGACGGGGGCTGCACGATTCGCTACACGGACACCTCGAGGCCCTGCAGCCCCCGGATGACGTAGTTCGGCTTGTACTCCGGCTCCCGCGCCAACCGCAGGTTCGGCGCCTTGGCCAGCAGCGCCCCGAACGACGCGGCGAGCTCGATGCGGGCCAGCGGGGCGCCCAGGCAGTAGTGGATGCCCGCGCCGAAGGAGATGTGCGGGTTGTCCCGGCGGGTCACGTCCAGCCGCTCCGGGTCGGCGAAGGCGGCCGGGTCGTGGTTGGCCGAGCCGAACAGCAGGGCGACCTCGCTGCCCCGCGGGATCGGCACGCCGCGCACCTCGATGTCCTCGAGGACCCACCGCTCGAACATCTGCAGCGGGGTGTCGAAGCGCATCAGCTCCTCGATCGCCGTGCCGAGCAGGTCCGGATCGGCCCGCACGAGTGCGAGCTGGTCGGGGTTCTGCAGCAGGGCGCGCCATCCGTTGCCGGTGACGTTGACCGTCGCCTCGTGGCCGGCGTTGAGCAGCAGCACGCACGTGCCGATGAGCTCGTCCTCGCTGAGGCCCTCGACCGCGGCCAGGGCGCTGACCAGGTCGTCGCGCGGGTCCTCCCGGCGCCGGCGGGCCAGCGCCCGCAGGTACTGCGTGAACTCCTCCGACGCCCGCACCGCCGCCTCGGCCGTCTCGCGGGAGGGCTTGAGCTCGTACATCCCGCAGATCGCCGCCGACCAGGGCCGCAGCAGGTGCCGGTCGGCCTCCGGCACGCCGAGCAGCTCGGCGATGACGGTGACCGGCAGCGGCTCGGCGACCTGCGAGATCAGGTCGCCGCCGCCCTCGGCCACGAACGCGTCGACCAGCTCGTTGGCCAGCCGTTCCACGACGGGGCGCAGCGCCTCGACCCGCCGCGGGGTGAACGCCTGCGAGACGAGCCGGCGCAGCCGCGTGTGGTCCGGCGGCTCCCGGTCGAGCATGCCGTTGTTGTTGAGGGTCCAGAAGGGCTCCTGGTACTCCGGCGGAGCCGTCCGCCCCATCTCCTCGTGCGTCGCCACGTGCAGGTAGCTGCGGCCCAGGCGACGGTCGCGCAGCAGCGCGTTGACGTCCTCGTGGCGGGAGACGAGGTACTGCCGGCTCGGCTCGAACCAGAGCACCGGCGACTCCTCGCGCAGCCGCGCGTAGGCCGGGTAGGGCGCCGCGACGAACGCCTCGGACCAGGGGTCGAACACCACGCTCACAGGTCGGTCACCCGGATCCCGGCGTGCGCCTTGTACCGCTTGTTGATGGCGATCAGGTTCGCCGTGAACGCCTCGATCTGCCCCGCGTTGCGCAGCCGCCCCGCGAACACGCCCCGCATGCCGTTGATCCGCGCGGCGAGGGCCTGCACCTGCAGGGTCGCGTCCCGGTCGTCGCCCAGCACGAGGACGTCGAGGTCCACCGCGTCCACCTCGGGATCGGCCAGCAGTACCGCGCTGACGTGGTGGAACGCCGCGCACACCCGGGCCTCGGGCAGCAGGGCCGCGGCCTGCTCGGCGGCGCTGCCCTCCTCGACGCGCAGCGGATAGGGGCCCTGCTTGTCGAAGCCGAGCGGGTTGACGCAGTCCACCACGATCTTGCCGCCGGTGAGCAGCGGCGCCAGCTCGGCCACGATCCCCGAGTGCCCCTCCCACGGCACCGCCACGATGACGACGTCGGCCCCGGCCGCGAACGCGTTGTCCCCGCCGTCCACGACGTCCGGGCCGACCCCGGGCATCTCCCGCAGGTCCTCGGCCGCGTGCCGGCCGCGCTCGGTGGACCGGGACCCGACGAGGACCCGCTGGCCGGCGCGGGCGAAACGGTAGGCGAGGCCGCGGCCCTGCGGGCCGGTGCCGCCGATGATGCCGACGGACAGGCCCGTGACGTCGGGCAGCGCGCTCTGGTCGTAGGTCATGCCTACTGTTGTACCCCCTGGAACAGCACCCGCCGCTTGGCCGGGTCGGCTTCCGTGAGCCGGACCTCGGTCCGCTCACCCAGCGGGAGCCTGTCGCCCTCGCAGCGCGCCCGGACCGGCGGGTTGTCGATCGCGATGTCCGCCCGGTGCTTGGCCGGGTCGACGTCGAGCACGGCGGCCTCGAACGTCTCGCCGATCCGGTGCTGCAGCAGGACGGCCTCGACGAAGTCGACCGCGCCCCGCTCGGCCGCGCTCGCCACCCGGTCGGTGCGGGTCATCACCTCGGGCAGCCTGGGCAGCGCCTCCCGCGCCCACGAGGGCACCTCAGCGCCGGCGTGCAGGGCCAGGCAGACCTCGGTGACGTACCGGTCGGCCAGGCGCCGCAGCGGGGCTGTGACGTGGGCGTACGGCGCCGCGACGGCGGCGTGCAGCGGCTGCCCGGGCGGGCCGCCGTCGAAGGGCGTGTAGCCGGCGCCCCGCATCATCTCGGCCGCCTGGTCGAGGAACGCCGCCGCCCTCGGCTGGCTGGGGTCGATCGACGCGATGACCTGCCCCGGCGTGGCATTGTCCGGCCACGGTACGCCGAGAGCCTTCGCCGCCACCTTCAGCGCCGCGACGGTCTCGGGCGGCGGCGGGGGCATCGTGCGCAGCAGCCCGACCCCGCCGCCCAGCATGATGCGCGCCGCCGCCATGCCGGTGAGCAGGGAGATCTGGGCGTTGTACTCCTCGACGGCGACCGGACCGCGCAGGGTGAGCTTCCACCCGTCCCCGTCCGGCTCCACCTCCTGCTCGGGCATCGGCAGGTTCACCGCGCCGCGCGCCAGCCCCAGGTCGACCAGCAGCTTGCCCACCTCGGGCAGCAGCGCGATCGACGGGTGGAGCCTTCCCTGCTCGGCGTCCTCCTGCACCGCCTCGTAGTTGAGCTTGGCCCGGCTGCGCACCAGCGCGCGCCCCACCGTGGCCCCGGTGGTCGCCCCCTGCGCGTCGAGGTCGATCGTCCACAGCACGGCGGGGCGAGCCTGATCGGGCAGGAGGCTGGCGGCGCCCTCGCTCAGGACCGCAGGGTGCAGCGGCACCTTGCCGTCGGGCAGGTACACCGTCTGCCCCCGCTCCCATGTCGCCTTCTCCAGCTCCCCGCCCGGCGCCACGAAGGCCGCGACGTCGGCGATCGCATAGTGGACGCGGTACCCCCCGTCGCGCCGCAGCAGCAACAGCGCCTGGTCGAGGTCCTTGGACGTCGGCGGGTCGATGGTGACGAACTCGAGGTCGGTCCGGTCCTCCCGGTCGCCGAACGTTTTGCCGGCCGCCGCCTCGGCCTCCCGCTGGGCCTCGTCGGGGAACCGGTCGGGCAGTTGGAGCTCGTGGCGCAGCGCACTGAAGTCGATGCGCGGGGCGAGAACACGACGTGCGGTCACGGCCTCAGTCTTACCAGCCCGTTGCACCTCCGCCCTCCGGCGAACGGCCGGTCCTCTCCCCTGAGGGTGGACATGCAACGGCCGGCCGCCCCGCTGTGGGACGGCCGGCCGCTGGTTTGCTCGGTTCGGTCGGGCTTGCTCGGTGCTACGGGCGGGCCAGGGTCGCCCAGTCCTCCGGGGTCATGCTCGCGGCTTCCTCCACGTTGTTGCCGTTCTCGCGGCCCGGGATGGCCTCCGTGGCCTGACCCGACGGCGTGGCCGACGCGGAGTCCTCGATCGCCGTGCCGGCGTCGAGGCCGCCCTCGGCGACGACCGCGGCGGGCGTGGCCGGCTCGGCCGACTCGGACGCCGCGGGCGAGTTCACGACCGCCGTCTCCCCCGTCTCCGGGTTGGCGGCCGGGTTCGTGGCCTCGGCGGCCGTGGACCCGGACGTCGTGGACTTGGCGGCCGTCTTCCTCGGTGCCGTCTTCCTGGCCGTCGTGGACTTCGCGGCGGTGGACTTCGTGGCGGCCTTGGCGGGAGCGGCGGTCTTGGCCGGGGTGGCGGCCTTGGTGGCCGTCTTCGCCGGTGCGGACTTGGCCGCGGTCGCCTTCGCGGCGGACTTCGCCGGCGTGGCCTTCGCGGCCGCCGTCTTCGCCGCCGCCTTGGTCGCGGTGGCCTTGGTCGCGGTGGCCTTGGTCGCCGCCGTCTTCGTCGCGGTGGCCTTCGTGGCCGCGGTCTTCGCGGCCGTGGCCTTGGTCGCCGCTGCCTTGGTCGCGGTGGCCTTGGTGGCCGCCGCCTTGGTCGCGGTGGCCTTGGTCGCCGCCGCCTTGGTCCCGGTCGCCTTGGTCGCGGCGGTCTTGGCCGGGGTGGCGGCCTTGGTGGCCGTCTTCGCCGGGGCCGACTTGGCCGCGGCCTTGGCGGCCGTCGACTTCGCCGTGGTGGCCTTGGTCGCGGTGGCCTTGGCGGTCTTGGCCGGGGTGGCCTTGGCCGTGGTCGCCGTCTTCTTGGCCGCCGTGGACTTCGCGGCGGTCTTGGCGGGGGCGGCCTTCGCCGCCGACTTCGCCGCGGTCGCCTTCGCGGCCGCCGCCTTGGTGGCGGTCGCCTTCGCCGCCGCCTTGGTGGCGGTCTTGGCCGGGGCCGCCTTGGTCGCGGCCGTCTTGGCAGCGACCTTGGTGGCCGTCTTGGCCGGAGCGGACTTCGCGGTGGTCTTGGCGGCGGTAGCCTTGGTGGCGGCGGCCTTGGCGGTCTTGGCCGGGGTGGCCTTGGCCGTGGTCGCCGTCTTCTTCGCCGCCGTCGACTTGGCCGCCGTGGCCTTCGCCGCGGTCGCCTTGGTGGCCGTCGCCTTCGCCGCCGTGGACTTGGCCGCCGTGGCCTTCGCCGCGGTCTTGGCAGGGGCCGCCTTGGTGGCCGTCGACTTGGCCGCCGCCTTCGTGGCGGTCGCCTTGGTGGCCGCCTTGGCCGGGGTGGCCTTGGCCGTCGCCGCCTTCTTGGCCGCGGACGCCTTGGCCGGGGTGGCCTTGGCCGTCGCGGTCTTCTTGGCCGCGGACGCCTTGGCCGGGGTGGCCTTGGCCGTCGCGGTCTTCTTGGCGGCCGCGGTCTTCGTCGCCGGGGTGGCCGCGGTCTTCTTGGCCGCCGCCGTGGTGGTCGACTTCGCGGCGGTGGTCTTCGCGGCGGTGGTCTTCTTCGCCGCCGCCTTGACCGCCGTGCTCTTCGCCGCCGGGGTGCTCTTCGCCGCGGCGGTCTTCTTCGCCGCCGTCGACTTCGCGGCCGTCGACTTCGCCGCGGTCGACTTGGCCGCGGTCGACTTGGCCGCCGGGGTGGCCGACTTCGCCGCGGCGGTCTTCTTCACCGCCGCCGGGGTGGCCGACTTGGTCGTGGTGGACTTCGCCGGCGACTTCGCGGCCGGGGTGGCCGCCTTCGTCGCCGCCGACCTGGTCGCCGCGGCCGTGGTCCGCTTCGCCGCCGGGGTGGCGGCCTTCGTCGCGGCCGCCGTCTTCTTGGCGGCGGGGGTCGCGGACTTCGCGGCCGGGGTGGCCGACTTCGACGCCGTCCTGCGGGCGGCCGTCTTCGACGCCGTCGCCGTCTCGGCAGCCGCCGGGGTGGCCGCGGCCGAGGCCGTCTTGCGGGCCGCCGGACGGGCCGTCTTCGACGCCGGGGCCGACTTGGCGGCCGGGGTGGTCTTCGCGGCGGTCGTCTTGCGGGCCGCCGGCTTGGCGGCGGTCGTCTTACCGGCGGTGTCCGTGGCGGCCGTGGTGTCGGCCGGGGTCACAGTGGCGGTCGCCGTGCGGCGGGGGGAGCCGGCCGCGACCGTCCTGCGGGCCTTGGCGGGGGCCCGGTCGGTCGTTGCGGGGGTCGAGACCTCCGCGGTCGTCGCGGCCGCGCGCGCTGCGGCCGATCTCGTGGTGGCCTTCTTAGCTGCGGCCATCGTGGTCCTCCTGGAGGAGTTCTCCCGCGTCCTGCGGGATGTTCGCGGTTGGGTTGTGCGGGTGGACGGGTTCCGGGCTTTTCAGTGCCGGTGTCGGGGCGGTTCGCGGTCGCCCTGGCTCCGGCGTCTTGCTAGTGCTTGCCTTCCCACCGTTCGTCTTCGGCGTCCCACGCCTCGTTGCGTTCCTGGACTTTGGCTAGGGCCTGTTCGGCTTCTGCCGCCGAATCATAGGGGCCGAGGCGATCCCTCCCCGGGCACATGTTGGCCTCGGACTCGACCCTCTGGTGAGAAAGGCACCAGTAGTACCGCTCAGCACCGCTGCTGCTCATGACATCACTGTGCACCGCAAATGAAACACGCGCCACCGAAACCGGCAAATAGCTGGTCCAGATTCCACAGTAGACGCAATCGGCCGACACCGGTCGCCGACACGCGTGGTCGCCGATTCCGGGGGCGGCCAGTGCCGGTGCGCGGGCGCCGATTTCGTTGCGCGGTAAGGAATCGCGCGATCATGGGCGGATCGTAGGTCTGTTGTCCAGGACGGTAAATGCCGGGGTGGCCTGTGGTCACCATCACCCGAGGGTGAGCCGAACGGAGGAAACACATTCGAGTCGTCCGGTCGACCCGCGACGCCCTCGTTCGGAGGCAAACGAGCATCGTCCACGGTGGACAACGTCGACCGCCGGAGCCGGATCCCTGTCCGCCTCGCCGAGGTTCGTCGTGACGCGCGCGGTGCTCCGCGTCGCCGGACACCAGACCCAAGTGGCAACTCACCCGCGCCCGTCCGGGCCGATCGTCGACCTCGCCCGGCGCCTGGGCGAAACCGCCGAACCCGGACCGGACGTCCCCGCGGCTCGACCGGCTCGCCGACGGGCTCGGGCCGGGGCGGTCAAGCCGGTACGGGATGCGGCTCGACCGGCTCGCCGACGGGCTCGGGCCGGGGCGGTCGAGCCGGTACGGGATGCGGCCGTAGAAGGTGTGCGGTCAGCCCGGCGCACGAAGTACCGGTGGCGGCCGCGCCGAAACGGTGCGCCGAGCCCTCGTGCGGGGGTCGCGGCGGCGCGCGGGACAATCGAGTGGTGAGCCTCCATGCCGATGACCTGCCCGATGTCCTCGCCGTCGCGCCGCCGGCGACGCCACCCGATGCCACCCTGCGTCCGCCCGGCTCGAAGAGCATCACCAACCGGGCGCTGATCGTCGCCGCCATGGCGCCCGGGCGCAGCACGCTGACCGGCATGCTGTTCGCCGACGACACCTACGCGATGCTCGACACGGTGCGGGCCCTCGGCGCGACGCTGACGGTCGACGAGGCCGCCCGGACGGTGCTCGTGGACGGCGTCGACCCGCGCACCGCGACCGGCGAGGTGCGCATCGACGCCCGCAAGTCCGGCGCGACCTCGCGGTTCGTGCTCCCGGCGGCGGCGCTGCGCCCGGCCCGGGGCATCGTCGACGGCAGCCCGCAGCTGCGCGCCCGGCCGTTCGGGCCGCTCATCGACGCCGTGCGCGAGCTGGGCGCGGCGGTCGAGGACCTGGGGCAGCCCGGGTACCTGCCGGTGGCCGTGACCGGGCCGGTGGCCGGCGGGAAGGTGGCCCTGCCGGGGCACATCTCCAGCCAGTACCTCTCGGGGCTGCTGATGGCCGGGCCGCTGATGGCCGACGGGCTCAGCGTCGAGCTCACCTCGCCACTGGTCTCGGTGCCCTACGTCGAGATGACCGCCGCCGTGATGGCCGCGTTCGGCGTGACCGTCGAGGGCTTGTCGGTGCGGCCGCAGTCGTACCGCGCCACCGCCTACGACATCGAACCGGACGCGAGCGCCGCCTCGTACCCGCTCGCCGCGGCGGCCATCACCGGCGGCCGGGTAACGGTCGAGGGGCTGGGCACCCACAGCCTGCAGGGCGACGTGCGCTTCGCCGACCTGCTGGAGCAGATGGGCGCGCGGGTGGAGCGGACGGCGGACCACATCACCGTCACCGGCACCGGCCGGCTGCGCGGCATCGACGTCGACATGGCCGACATCTCCGACACCGCGCAGACGCTCGCCGCCGTGGCCGTGTTCGCCGACTCCCCCACCCGGGTCACCGGCATCGGCTTCATCCGCCGCAAGGAGACCGACCGCCTCGCCGCGGTCGTCACCGAACTGCGCCGGGCCGGCATCGACGCGGTCGAGGACGAGGACGGCTTCACCATCCACCCGGGGACGCCGGCGCCGACCGTGTTCGACACCTACGAGGACCACCGGATGGCGATGAGCCTCGCGCTGGTGGGGCTGCGCGCGCCCGGCATCGAGATCCGCGACCCCGGGTGCGTGGCGAAGACCTACCCGGCGTACTTCGAGGACCTCGCCCGCCTGACCGGGCAGCGCTAGTTCGACGCCGCCGCCTCGGGCGGGCCGCCCACCCGGCCCGCCCGGCGCGGTGCTCCTGCGATCCCGGCGGGCACTCCGTCATGTTCTTGGCACCGCGGAGCCGGCAGGGAGGCCCCCCAGGGGCCGACCGGTCTCTGACGGGAGCAACGGCCTGTTAGTGACGCGAACCTGAGCCAAATTCATGAAAGGCCGGAGTCAACTACCCCAACGGCTCAGAGTTGGTCACCACTTCGGGTCGAAGTTGATCTATAGAGTAGATCAACTTCGACTTATGAGTAAGTACCGTGGCCATCCTTGAGTACTTCATTCGAATTACTAGGGTCGACCCAGGGCCATCACGTCGCTACTTTGGGCACCGGCATGAATTTTGCACGTGAAACTTTGCGGTGAAAGAGCCGGTAGTGATGAACCCGACGCAGTCAGGCAGCAGCGCGCCAGGTGGTGCGGAGGCTCGCCGTGGCCATAGGGCCCGCCCCGATGGCGTCGAACATGAGCGCCTGCACCGCGTAGGGCTCGGCCGGCCGCCAGTTGTGCGCCTCCGGGGACAGCTCCCACCGTACCCGCCCGCCGAACTGCGGACTCGGGGGCGCCGCGACCCACGAGTCCTGGCCGTGCAGCAGCACGCCCGGGTGGGCGGCCAGCTCGGGCAGCACGCCGTGGCCGGGCAGCACCAGGAACATCCAGCGCTCGCCGGGAGCCACGGCGACCGGGCCGCGGGCGGCCGCGAAGCCGTCGCCCAGCAGCGCGGCGCGGCCCAGGGCGGCGGGTACCTCCAGCACGTCGAAGGCGTAGCCCGTGGGCAGCAGGACCGTGTACGGGTGCTCCCGCCACAGCCCGGACACCGCGGCCTCGGAGAAGGCGATCGGCAGCCGGGTCGGGTGGCACGCCACCGTGCGGCAGCCGGGCGCGCCGCAGTCGAAGCGCCGCAGCCGCGAACGGCGACCGGCGTGCCCGCCGGCCAGGAAGGCGCCCGGGCGCACCGGCCAGCCATGAGCGGCGTAGCGGGCCGCCGCCTTGCGGAGTCGCGACCGTTCCCACGAGAGCATGACCGTCTCCTGCCAGGTGAGATAACTCGAAAGTGCGCACGAAACCACGTCGCGTCACCGGACGCGTTGTGCGTCGTTGACCATGGCGACGGGGGCTGCAACTTGCACTTCAGAACGTATGAGCAAGCGACTGGGGTAAACCGCACAAATCGTGCGATTTCTCCCAGTCGGGTGACCTCCGGAGGTGACCGGCGTGGATGAGCTGCCTATCGGCCGGCGGGTGGCGTACTGGCGCAACCGGCGCAAGATGTCGCAGCAGGTGTTCGCCGACCGGCTCGGCAAGTCGAAGAGCTGGGTCGACAAGGTCGAGCGCGGCGTGCGGCGGCTGGACAAGTTCTCCGTCGTGTACGAGATCGCCGACGTGCTGCAGCTGGACGTGCAGATCCTGCTCGGCCGCGACCCGGAGCGCCGGCCCGACAGCGTCAACTGCGTCGACCAGGTCGAGGTCGAGGAGATCCGCGCCGCGCTGGAGCGCTACGACCAGATCAGCGCGTTCTTCTACGCCCCGCCGGAGCCGCCGCCGCTGCCGGAGATGCGCAAGGCCGTCACGCACGCCTGGCTGAGCTACCAGCACGCGAAGTACGGCATGCTGGCCCGCACGCTCCCCCGCCTGCTGCGCGAGGCCCAGGCCGCCGACACCGCCTACAGCGACGGCCCCCAGGCCCAGGAGGCCGCCCACCTGCTCGGGCAGGTCTACCAGATCGCCTCGTCGTCGCTGCGCAAGCTCGGCGAGCACGAGCTGTCCTGGCTCGCCGCCGACCGCTCCATCGCCGTGTCCCAGCGGGCCGGCGACCAGCTGCTGGCCGGCACCGCGACCACCAGGGTGGCCTGCGCCCTGCTCTCGCTCGGGCGGGCCCGGCCGGCGCTGGAGATCAACGTCAACATCGCCAACCGGCTCGCCCCCGGCACCAACGGCAACGACTCCACCCCCGAGCGCCTCTCCGTGTACGGGCAGCTGCTGCTGCAGGGCGCGATGGCCGCGGCCCGCATCGGCGACAGCGCGACCGTGCGCGACCTGCTGGCCGGGGCCGATGAGGCGGCCCAGGGGCTGGACGGCGACGGCAACTACTACTGGTCGTGCTTCGGCCCGACCAACGTGCAGCTGCACCGGGCGGCCGCCGCGGTCGAGCTGGGCGAGGGCCGGCTGGCCGTCGAGATGCACGAGAGCCTCGACATGACCGGGTTCCAGGCCCTGCTGCCCGAGCGGCGGGCCCACCACTTCCTCGACCAGGCCCGCGCCCGGGCGCTCATCGGCGACATCGACGGGGCGAGCGACATGCTGCTGGAGGGCGACCGGCTGGCCCCCTCGGAGATCCGCTGCCGGCCGCTGGCCCGCGAGGTGCTCAGCGACGTCCTGCGGCGCACCCGGGGCGCGCCGTCGGCCCCGGTGGCGGAGCTCGCCGAGCACATGAGTGTGGGGGTCTGAGTCATAGGGCGCGGGGCCCTGGGATGCAGTGCCACAATGCCCGCATGTCCGGATCTGTCCTCTACGCCGTCGTGTGTGGCTCCCCGGCCGCCCAGGGCGTCGGCAAGCTCGTCTCGCTCGCGAAGGAGCGGGGCTGGGACGTCTGCGTGATCGCCACGCCGGACGCCCTCAAGTGGCTCGACATCCCGACCGTCGTCAAGCAGACGGGTCATCCCGTGCGGCACCGGTACAAGTACCCGGGCGAACCCGACGTGCTGCCCTCCCCCGACGCGATGATCATCGCCCCCGCCACCGTCAACACCGTCAACAAGTGGGCGGCCGGCATCGCCGACACGCTCGCCCTCGGCCTCATCGTCGAGGGGCTGGGGCTCGGCCTGCCGATCGTGGCGGTGCCGTACACCAACCGCGCGATGGCCGCCCATCCCGCCTTCGGCGAGTCGGTCGAGAAGCTGCGCGCCTGGGGCGTCACCGTCCTCTACGGCGACGACGTCCTCGAGCTGCACCCGCCGGGCGTTGGTGAGACCCGCAGCGACTTCCCGTGGCACCTTCCGCTGGACGCTCTCGACCAGCACCCGTCCCTGAAGGCCCAGCGCATCGCGGGCGACGGGACGGTGGACTAACGTTACGCCGTGCGCGTCGCCGATCTCGTGGAGTTGCTGGAGCAGCGGTACCCCCCGGCGTGGGCCGAGGACTGGGATCGCGTCGGGTTCGTCCTGGGCGAGCCGGATGCCGAGGTCGGCAAGGTGCTGCTCGCCGTCGACTGCGATCCGGTGGTCGTCGACGAGGCGGAGGCCGCCGGCGCCCAGCTCGTCTTCACCCACCACCCGCTGCTGCTGCGCGGGGTGTCCAGCGTCGCGCCCACGACCTACAAGGGCCGGATCGTGCACCGCCTGATCCGGGCCGGGATCGCGCTGTACACCGCGCACACCAACGGCGACGTGGCCAACCCGGGCGTGTCCGACGCCCTGGCCGAGACCCTCGGCCTGGTCGACGTGCGCCCGCTGCGGCCCGACCCGCGCGCCCCGGAGCGCGGGCACGGCCGCATCGGGCGGCTCGCCGAGCCGATGACCCTGGCCGCGTTCGCCGCGCACGCCGCGGACCGGCTGCCCCGCACCGCCGCCGGGGTGCGGGCGGCCGGCGACCCGGACGCGCTGGTCACCACGGTCGCCGTCTCCGGCGGGGCCGGCGACGTGTTCCTGGCCGACGCCACGCGGGCCGGCGTTGACGCATACTTGACCGCGGATCTGCGCCACCATCCGGCGCAGGAGCACCTGGCCGACGGCGGCCCGGCGCTGGTCGACGTCACGCACTGGGCGTCGGAGCGGCCGTGGCTCGACGGCGTGGCGGCTTTCCTGCGCGCCGAGGCCGGCGTGCAGACCATCGTGTCCGATGTGGACACGTCACCCTGGGTTCTGTTGGAGGGTAAGCATTCGTGAAGGCCGATCCGGAAGCTCAGCGCCGGCTGCTCGACCTGCAGGCGATCGACATCGCCCTGACCCAGCTCGCGCACAAGCGCAAGGCCCTCCCCGAGCACGCCGAGCTCGACAAGCTGGCCCGGGAGCTGTCCGCGAAGGAGGACGACCGGGTCCGGGCCCAGGTGGCGGTGGACGACCTCGACCGCGACATCGAGCGGCTCGAGCGCGACGCCGAGCAGGTCCGCGCCCGCAAGGACAAGGACCAGTCCCGCCTCGACGCCGGCACCGGCCCGGCGCGCGAGCTGGAGGCCCTCCAGCACGAGATCGCCACCCTGGCCCGGCGCCAGTCCGAGCTCGAGGACGCCGAGCTGGAGCTGATGGAGCAGCGCGAGAGCGCCCAGGCCACCCTCGACGAGGTGGTCGCCGCCCTGGAGGCCCGCCGGACCACCCGGGCCGAGGCCGAGCGCCGCCGCGACGAGGCCCTGGTCGCGATCGCCAAGGACGAGGAGTTCCGCCGGTCCGGCCGCCGCCCCCTCGCCGCCGACCTGCCGGCCGACCTCGTCGGCCTCTACGACAAGATCCGCGAGTCCAGCGGCGGCATCGGCGCGGCCATGCTGCGCCACGGCCGCTGCGAGGGCTGCCGCATCGAGCTGTCCGGCGGCGACCGGGCCCGGGTCAAGGCCGCCCCCACGGACGAGGTCGTGCGCTGCGAGGAGTGCCGGCGCATCCTGGTCCGCACCGCCGAGTCGGGGCTGTAGCCGCATGCGGGTGAGCGTCGAGGCCGACGGCGGATCGCGCGGCAACCCCGGCCCGGCCGGCTACGGTGCCGTGGTGCTCGACGAGGCGGGCGCGGTGCTCGCCGAGCGCCGCGGCACGCTGGGCGTGACCACCAACAACGTCGCCGAGTACTCGGGGCTCATCGCCGGGCTCAAGGCCGCGGGCGAGCTGGGGGCCGACGAGGTCGAGGTCCGGATGGACTCCAAGCTCGTCATCGAGCAGATGTCGGGCCGCTGGCAGATCAAGCACCCGGGCCTGCGCCCGCTGGCCGAGGAGGCCCGGGGGCTGGCCAAGGGCTTCAACCGGATCCGGTACTCCTGGATCCCCCGCGAGCAGAACAAGCACGCCGACCGGCTGGCCAACGAGGCGATGGACGGCAAGGTCGCCGCCGAGGAGCCCGTGCGTTCGTGGAGCCCGCCCGCCACCGGTTCCCCGTTGCGGATGGTCGTGCTGCGGCATGGCGAGACGCCGTACACGGCCGAGAAACGGTACTCCGGCCGTGGCGACATCCCCTTGTCGGCCGCCGGGCACGAGCAGGCGGCGCGGGCGGCGCTGCGGGTCAGCCAGGTGGCCCCGAAGCTGGCCGCCGTCGTCAGCTCCCCGCTGAAGCGCTGCCTGGAGACCGCGGCCGCGCTCGGCGGCAACGTGCCGCTGGTCGTGGACGACGACCTCATCGAGTGCGACTTCGGGGACTGGGAGGGCCTCACGTACGGCGAGGTCCGCGAGCGCTACGCCGCCGAGCAGGACCGCTGGCTCGCCTCGACGTCCGTCGCCCCGCCCGGCGGCGAGTCGTTCCAGCAGGTCGCCATGCGGGTGCGGCGGGCCGTGCGGCGCCTGCAGGAGTCGTACGCCGGCCAGGAGATCGCCGTCGTCAGCCACGTGACGCCGATCAAGCTGCTCCTGCGCGATGCGTTGGCGGCGAGCGACTCGTTCCTGTTCCGGCTGTACCTCGACCCCGCCGGCGTTTCCGTGGTGGACTCCTGGCCGGACGGCGGGGTGGCGGTGCGCTCGGTGAACGAGACGGCGCACCTGCTGCCGTAGTCCTGTCCTACCTGCCTACCTGAACGCCCGGTACAGCAGGACGAGGCCGACCACGGTGCCGAAGACGACGATGAGCGCCTTGAGCACCGCGCTGGGCAGGCGGCGGGCCAGCCTTGCCCCGACGTACCCGCCGACCACCGCCGCCGGCGCCACGATCGCCACGTCGGCCCAGTCGACCGGCCCGAAGAGCCCGAACGCGAGCACGCCGACCACGCCGCCGATCGCCGAGATGACGTTCTTGAGCGCGCTGACCCTTGCCATGGAGTGGTCGAGCACGAGCCCGAGCGCCGCGACGAGCATGACGCCGAGGGCGGCGCCGAAGTAGCCGCCGTACAGGGAGCCGAAGAACACCATCGCGTGCAGGCCGACCGCCTGCCGCCGGGGCGAGAGGTCCCGGGGGTTGCCGACGAGCCGCCGCAGCCGGTCCTGGAAGCCCAGCACCGCGGCCGCCCCCAGCACCAGGAACGGCACCACGAAGTCGAACGCCCTGGCCGGCGTGAGCAGCAGCAGCGCACACCCGAGCGCGGCCGCCACGACCGAGGTCGGCACCAGGCTGACCAGCAGGCGCCGCGACCCGTCCCGGGCCAGCTCGGCGAGGTCGATCCGGCTGCCGTAGACGGACGAGGCGTACCCGGGGAACACCGCCGTGGTGTTCGTCACGTTGGCCGCCACGGGCGGCAACCCCGTCGCGATCAGGGCCGGAAACGTGATCAGCGACCCACCCCCGGCGATCGCGTTGACGGTTCCGGCGGCCAGCCCAGCCGTGGCCAGCAGTGCGATGTCGGTGGGGTTCATGGTCTGACTACCATAGTCAGGCGACGGACGAGTCGACCGGGCGGCCGCGTCGGCACCTTGCCAGGTGTCGCCGAGGAACGTCCGGGCTCCACAGGGCAGGGTGGTTGTTAACGGCAACCCGGGGCGACCCGCGGGACAGTGCCACAGAAAGCAGACCGCCCGGGACACACGTCCCGGGTAAGGGTGAAACGGTGGGGTAAGAGCCCACCAGCGTCCCGGGCGACCGGGGCGGCTCGGTAAACCCCACCCGGAGCAAGGTCAAAAGGGCCCGCCTACGGGCAGGCCTGCGCAGGCGATCGAGGGCGGCCCGCCCGATGCCTGCGGGTAGACCGCTAGAGCCTGCCGGCAACGACAGGCCGAGATGGATGGCCGCCCCTTGCCGCGAGGCAAGGACAGAACCCGGCGTACAGGTCGACTCGTCCGTCGCACCATGATCGCGGCGCCCCCGCTCAACTGCTGACTGGATCCTGAAGGACTTGGACCAGGGCGCGTTCCTGGAAGCCCTCGGGGTCGGGGCTGGACTGGCCGGCGATCGTCACGAGCGCCTTCCACAACGCCCACCCGCGGGCTCGTCGCCACGTGTCCTCGGACAGGCCGACGGCGTCCGCGAAGACCTTGCGCTCGTCGCCGATGAAGTAGGTCCAGGCCATCACCAGGTCGCAGGCGGGGTCACCGACGCCACACGTGCCGAAATCGATGACCGCGGACAACCTCCCGTCGACGGTGAGCAGGTTGCCGACCGCCACGTCGCCGTGGAACCACACCGGCGCAGACGGCCAGGCCGAGGTCAACGCCTCGTCCCAGACGGCCTGGCAGGCGGCGACGTCGACGACGTCGGCCAGCTTGGTCAGGGCGTACTCGACCTCGTCGCTGTAGACGCTGGGGTGGCAGCCCCGGAAGCAGGAGTGACGACCGCAGGCCGGCCCCTGCCACGGCGGGGCCACCCGCAGCGCGGACAGGACAGCACCGAGGTCCTGCGCCAGCACGGTACGGTCGACGTCCCGCGCCACCTCGACGGTGTCTCCGGGCAGCCAGCGGCGCACCGACCACGGAAACGGATAGCCCGCTCCCGGTTGCCCCGTGGCGATCGGCGCCGGCACGGGCGCCGGCAGGTGCGCAGCCAGGACGGGCAGGCAGCGGTCCTCCTTGGCGATGCCTGCGACGTAGCCCTCCGCGCTGGGCAGACGCACGGCCAGATGATCGCCGAGCCGGAAGGTCCGGTTGTCCCAGCCCTGGCGAGCCACCGGCGTGACGGGCAGGCCGGACCACTCGGGGAACTGCTCAACGACCAAGGCGCGTACGAGGTCAGCGGTTATGTCGACCACACCGTCCAGTCTGCGTACCTCGTCCAGCCGTTTTGCGCCACCACCGCCTGCCCGTTGGCGTCGGTGGTGACGCTGCAAGGCTGCTCGCTCCAGGCTCCCTGACCGCGCGCTCCAGGGGTCGGCTCGTCCGTCGTGGGGCTTTTGTCGTCGGGGGCGGTGCGGGCGCATCGGTGTTGGTTTCATGGTCGCCATGGCTAAGCCGTGGTTGTGGCGGATCGGGGTTGCGGCGCTGGGCCTGGCAATCGCCGTGGCGGTCGGGTGGCGGCTGTCGTCCGATGTCACGGTGGTCATCGTCGTCTGCGCGTGGGTGCCGTTGGCCGCGTGGTGCCTGCTCGCGCCCCGCGTCCTGGCGGCGCTGCCGATCGCGCTGGTCCTGCTCGCCGCGATCGGCACGATCTGGTGGACGCTGCCCGGGCAGCCGGGCGACCGGACGTTGTCGGTCGCCTGGTCGGTCCTGCTGTGGTACCCCCTCCCCGGCGGGCTCGCCCTGCTGGCGGCGACCTGGTGGTCCCGGGGGCGTCCCACCCGCCCGCTGTGGATGGTGATCGGCGGGCGTTCCCGGCCGGCCGAGGAGCCGGGGCCCGTCCGCCCGGTGTGGCTGCGCCCGACCGCGACCCTGGTCGCCACGGGGCTGCTTGTGCTCGGCTGCTGCCTCGGTGGCCTCGCCTCGGGGGTGGGCATGCCGTCGCCGGACGAGCTGTTCCCGCTGCCTGCCGGCATGGACGCGACCCGTGGCACCGGCCCGGACGGCTCGGACGGCTGCGATCAGACGGGGCACAGCTGCTGGACGTACTACCAGATCACCGGCGCCGCGGGCGAGTCCACCGACGTGCTCACCGAGCGCCTCCGGCGGCATCTGCGGGAGGCCAGAGGGTGGAGCGGAGCCGAGTCGTGCCGACCGGTGCACGGGTTCTTCCTGCGGACCGCGACACAGCTCTGCATCACGGTGACCAGCGATCCGGCCGACAGCGTCGACCACCCGGCCATCGGCGTGGAGTTGTCCATGACGAACCTCAGCCCCGCGGCGTGAACATGTGAAAAGGGGGGGCCGCGGCGCGGCCCCCCCTTTTCCTTGCGAACTGCTACTACGAGTCGCCGCCGGTCTCGCCGACCGGGGCGGCGTTCACGTCGTCGATGGCGTACTTCTTGAAGGCCTCGGCCGGGAGCGAGGACTGGACCTCGCCGCGGCGGGCGAGCTGGCGCAGCGTGGCCACGACGATCGACTCGGCGTCGACGTGGAAGTGGCGGCGCAGGGCGTGGCGGGTGTCGGAGAGGCCGAAGCCGTCCGTGCCGAGCGAGGTGTAGTCGTTCGGCACCCACTGGGCGATGAGGTCCGGCACCGCGCGCATGAAGTCGCTCACGGCGACGACCGGGCCCGCGGTGTCCTGCAGGGCGCGGGTCACGAACGGGACCTGGGGCTCATCGGCCGGGTTCAGCAGGTTGTGCTCCTCGCAGCGGACCGCGTCGCGGCGCAGCTCGGTCCAGGACGTGGCCGACCAGACGTCGGCGGACACGCCCCACTCCTCGGCGAGGAGCTTCTGGGCCTTGAGCGCCCACTGCATGCCCGTGCCCGAGGCCAGGATCTGGGCCTTCGGGCCGTCGGCGGTCGGGGCCGGCGAGTACCGGTACAGGCCCCGCAGCAGGCCGTCGACGTCGAGGTTCTCGGGCTCGGCCGGCTGGAAGATCGGCTCGTTGTAGATCGTCAGGTAGTAGATGAGGTCCTCGGGGGCCTCGCCGTACATCCGGTTGACGGCGTTCTCGGTGATGTGCGCGATCTCGAAGGCGAAGGCCGGGTCGTAGGCCACGACGGCCGGGTTGGTCGCGGCGATGAGCAGCGAGTGGCCGTCCTCGTGCTGCAGGCCCTCGCCGTTGAGCGTGGTCCGCCCGGCGGTGGCGCCGAGCAGGAAGCCGCGGGCCATCTGGTCGGCGGCCGCCCAGATGCCGTCGGCCGTGCGCTGGAAGCCGAACATCGAGTAGAAGATGTACACCGGGATGATCGGCTGCCCGTGCGTCGCGTAGCTGGTCGCGGCGGCGGTGAACGAGGCAACCGAGCCGGCCTCGTTGATGCCCTCGTGCAGGATCTGGCCCGAGGTGGACTCCCGGTACGACAGGAACAGCTCCCGGTCGACCGGCGTGTAGTTCTGGCCGTGCGGCGAGTAGATCTTCGCCGTCGGGAACAGCGAGTCCATGCCGAACGTGCGGGCCTCGTCGGGGATGACCGGCACCCAGCGGTTGCCCATGCCCTTGTGCCGCATGAGGTCCTTGAGCATGCGCACGAAGGCCATCGTGGTGGCGACCTTCTGCTTGCCCGAGCCGCGCTTGATGTCGCCGTAGACCGAGCTCTCCGGCAGCTGCAGCGGGATGTGGGTCGTGCGGCGGTTGGGCACCGGGCCGCCGAGGGTGCGCCGGCGCTCGCGCATGTACTCCATCTCCTCGGACTTCTCGTCCGGGCGGTAGTACGGCACCGCGTAGGGGTTCTCGCCGATCGCGCTGTCGGGGATGTCGAGGTACAGCCGGTCCCGGAAGTCCTTGACGTCCTGCAGGGTCAGCTTCTTCATCTGGTGGGTCGCGTTGCGGCCCTCGAAGTGGGAGCCCAGCGTCCAGCCCTTGATGGTCTTGGCCAGGATGACCGTCGGCTGGCCGGTGTGCTCGCTGGCCGCCTTGTAGGCCGCGTACAGCTTCCGGTAGTCGTGCCCGCCCCGCTTGAGGTTCCAGATCTCGTCGTCGGAGAGGTGCTCGACCATCTTGCGGGTGCGAGGGTCACGGCCGAAGAAGTGCTCGCGGACGTAGGCGCCGGACTCGGCCTTGTACGTCTGGTAGTCACCGTCGGGCGTGACGTTCATGAGGTTGACCAGCGCGCCGTCGGTGTCGGCGGCCAGCAGCGGGTCCCACTCGCGGCCCCACACGACCTTGATCACGTTCCAGCCGGCGCCCCGGAAGAAGGCCTCCAGCTCCTGCATGACCTTGCCGTTGCCGCGCACCGGGCCGTCGAGGCGCTGCAGGTTGCAGTTGATCACGAAGGTGAGGTTGTCGAGCTCCTCGCGGGCCGCGACGCCGATGGCGCCGATCGACTCCGGCTCGTCCATCTCGCCGTCGCCCAGGAACGCCCATACGTGCTGGTCGCTGGTGTCCTTCAGGCCCCGGTTGTGCAGGTACCGGTTGAAGCGGGCCTGGTAGATGGCGTTGATGCCGCCGAGGCCCATCGAGACCGTCGGGAACTCCCAGAAGCCGGGCATGAGCCGCGGGTGCGGGTAGCTGGGCAGGCCGCCGCCGAGGCCCCGGTGCGACAGCTCCTGGCGGAAGCCGTCGAGCTGCTCCTCGCTGAGCCGGCCCTCCATGAAGGCGCGGGCGTACATGCCCGGGGAGGCGTGGCCCTGGAAGAACACCTGGTCGCCGCCGCCGGGGTGGTCCTTGCCCCGGAAGAAGTGGTTGAAGCCGACCTCGTACAGGCTCGCGGCGCTGGCGAAGGTCGAGATGTGGCCGCCGACGCCCACATCGGGGCGCTGCGCGCGCTGCACGAGCATGGCGGCGTTCCACCGGATGTACGCCCGGATCCGCCGCTCGATGTGCTCGTTACCCGGGAACCAGGGCTCGCGCTCCGGCGGGATGGTATTGATGTAGTCGGTGGTGGTGAGCGGCGGGACCCCGACCTGTCGCTCCCGCGCCCGCTCCAGCAGACGCAGCATGACGTAGCGCGCGCGCTTCGCGCCGCGCTCGTCGATCACACCGTCCAGCGACTCGACCCACTCGGTGGTCTCCTCGGGGTCGATGTCGGGCAGCTGGCTCGGTAGGCCGTCGCTGATCACCGGGCGCTTGCGTTCGGTGGACACAGGCGTTCCTTCTGGGTACTAGCGACCGGGGGTTGCTCGGCGGAGACGTCGGGCTCGGCGACCGGTCTGGGTGGCCTAGGGTCTGGCTCGATGGTTCATGGCCAATGCTGAGCCAATGTCCATCCTGCCTGGCTTCGGTGCCGTCCGTCACGCCTACGGGACGTCAACTGCGACACGCGACACGATACCGACCGGTAACTTCTGTGGCGTTCCGCTATTGACTGACGGCAACACCGCGAGTATCCCAGGCGCCCGGCGGCCTCATGAGCGCGCCTGCGAGACTGACCCGATGCGTACCGAGGTGATTACGGTCCGGACCGGATCGCGGCCGGTCGTGCGCGACATCACCGACGAGGCGGCCCGGTTCGTGGCCGGGCAGGGCGACGGGCTGCTGCACGTCTTCGTCCCGCACGCCACCGCCGGGGTGGCGATCATCGAGACCGGCGCCGGCAGCGACGACGACCTGCTGCGCGCCCTCGACGACGTGCTGCCGGCCGACGACCGCTGGGCCCACCGGCACGGCTCCCCCGGGCACGGCCGCGACCATGTCATGCCGGCCTTCGTGGCGCCCTACGCCACGCTGCCCGTGATCGGCGGCAAGATCGCGCTGGGCACGTGGCAGTCGATCTGCCTGGTCGACCCGAACGGCGACAATTCCACACGCCAGGTCCGGCTCAGTTTCGTCCAGGGGTGAGAAGCTACATGGCGTGAGGTTCGAATCGTGATCGAGCGCCGCGTCGCCGTCGTGTTCCTCGTCGACCCCGATGGCCGGATCCTGATGCAGCACCGCGACCGGCACGCCAAGGTGTCGCCGAACCAATGGGCCTTCCCCGGGGGCAAGATCGAGGACGGCGAGTCGCCGGAGGAGGCGGCCCGGCGCGAGGTCCTCGAGGAGACCGGCCTGGACGCCGGGGCGCTGCGACCCTTCACCGTCGCCACCCGTCCGTCGGTCACCACCGTCGACGGCGAGGTGCAGATGTACGCCTTCTACGGGCCGACCGAGGCCACCCAGGACGACGTGGTGCTCGGCGAGGGCCAGGCCATGGTGTTCCTCACACCGGACGAGGCGCTCGCCCGCGACCTGGGGGTGACCGCCGAGCTTCTACTGCCGCGGTTCCTCGGCTCCCCGGAGTACCGCGCCCTGGCCGAACGGGCGAAGCCGTAGCGCCGCCGGGCTCTCGGGTGGCATCACATGACCGTTTTCGGCCATGCTGTCGAACGTGACCACCCCTCAGGATCTCGACGAGCGGTTCCGCGCCGAACTCGCCGGGCTCGTGGCCGCGCCGGCCGCGCGGGAGCTCGACGAGCCCGTCCGCGAGGACACCGCGCTCACCGGGCAGCAGGCCCGCGCGCTCTACGACGCCCAGTCGACGAGCCGCCACCTGGACCTGGCCGCGCGATGGCTGCGCAGCTTCGACGCCGGGTACTACACGATCGGCTCGTCGGGCCACGAGGGGAACGCCGCCGTAGCCGCCGCGCTGCGCCCGACCGACCCCGCCCTGCTGCACTACCGCTCCGGCGGGTTCTACTGCATGCGCGCGGCCCAGGTGGCCGGCAGCGACCCGATCCGCGACGTGCTGCGCGGGGTGGTCGCCTCGGCCCGCGAGCCGATCGCCGGCGGCCGGCACAAGGTCTTCGGCCACGCCGACCTGCACGTGATCCCGACCACCTCGACCATCGCCTCGCACCTGCCCCGGTCCGTCGGGGTCGCCTACGCCCTGGGCCGCGGCAAGCGGCTCAACCCGCCCGGCGGCGGCCACGGCTGGCCCCCGGACGCGCTGGTCGTGTGCTCCTTCGGCGACGCGTCCATCAACCACGCGGCGGCCACCGCCGCCTTCAACACCGCCGGCTGGTGCGACCATATCGGGCTCAAGCTGCCGCTGCTGTTCGTCTGCGAGGACAACGGGCTGGGCATCAGCGTGCGCTCGCCCGACGGCTGGGCCGCGGCCGCCCTGTCGAGCCGGCCCGGCCTGCGCTACTACGCCGCCGACGGCTGCGACGCGGCCGCCACCTACGACCGGGCGGCGGAGGCGGCCGCGTGGGTCCGGCGGTACCGGCGCCCGGCCGTGCTGCACCTGAGCACCGTGCGGCTCATGGGCCATGCCGGCGCGGACGCCGAGATGGCCTACCGCTCCCCCGTCGACATCGCGAACGACCTGGCCCGCGACCCGCTGGTGCGCACCGCCCGGCTGCTCGTCGAGGCCGGCGTGGCCGCCCCGGCCGAGCTCATGACCCGCTACGACGAGATCGGCTGGGAGGTGCGCCGGGTCGCCGAGGAGGTGCTCGGCGAGCCCAAGCTGGCCAGCGCGTCCGAGGTCACCGCGCCGCTCGCCCCGCGCCGGCCGGTGCGGGTGTCCCGGGCCGTCGGGGACGCGGCCGCCCACCTGGCCGACGACGACCTGGCGCCCGAGCTCGAGGGCGAGCTGGACGACAACCTGGAGTTCACGTCCCCGGAAGAGCCCGAGCCCGCGATCCGGCCCGTCTCCGGGACGCCCCGCAACAGCGGCGACGGCGGCCCGGCCAGCCGCGCGGCGGCGTTCAGCGGCAAGCTGCCCGAGCAGGCGGGCCCGCTGACCCTCGCCCAGACCATCAACGCCACGCTGACGGACGCGATGCTGGCGTACCCCCAGATGCTCGTCTTCGGCGAGGACGTCGCGGCGAAGGGCGGCGTCTACGGGGTGACCAAGGGCCTGCGGGACCGCTTCGGCGCCACCCGGGTGTTCGACACCCTCCTCGACGAGACCAGCATCCTCGGCATGGGGCTCGGCGCCGGCCTGGCCGGGATGCTGCCGGTGCCGGAGATCCAGTACCTCGCCTACCTGCACAACGCCGAGGACCAGCTGCGCGGCGAGGCCGCCACCATGCAGTTCTTCTCGCAGGGCGCCTTCCACAACCCGATGGTGGTGCGGGTGGCGGGCCTGGCCTACCAGCTGGGCTTCGGCGGGCACTTCCACAACGACAACGCGCTGGCCGTCCTGCGCGACATCCCGGGCCTGGTGGTGGCCGTCCCGAGCCGGGCCGAGGACGCCGCGCCGATGCTGCGCACGTGCCTGGCGAGCGCGATCGTGGACGGGTCGGTCTGCGTCTTCGTCGAGCCGATCGCGCTGTACCACACCCGCGACCTGCACACCGAGAACGACAACTGGTGGCTGTCGGAGTACGCGCCCCCGAGCGAGTGGCCGGCCATCCACGTGCCGATCGGCCGGGCCCGTGCCTACAGCAACGGCCCGAACGACGACCTGACGATCATCACCTTCGGCAACGGGGTGCGGCTGTCGCTGCGCGCGGCCGCCCGGCTGGCCGAGGAGGGCGTGCACTGCCGGGTGGTCGACCTGCGCTGGCTGTCCCCTCTCCCGGTCGGCGACATCATCAAGAACGCCTCGGACACCGGCCGGGTGCTCATCGTCGACGAGACCCGCCGATCGGGTGGGGTCGGCGAGGGGGTGATCGCCGCTCTGGTGGACGCCGGCTACGTCGGCGTCGCCCGCCGGGTGGCCGCCGTGGACTCGTTCGTGCCGCTCGGACCGGCCGCGAACCACGTCCTCGTCTCCGAGGAGCAGGTCGTTCAGGGCGCGCGATCGCTGCTCGCCCGGTAACTTGGAGCGATACTTTTTCGATCGCATCGGTGCGCCACTTGCGTTGACGGCCCGTACTGTGTGGACTACGCGCTAACAGTGGTTGTTGCGACAGGAGGCAGTGGACAGTGAACGCGACCGCGGGTCAGGCCGAGGTGAAGAGCCTGGCGGACCGGTTCGGAGTCGAACCGGGCATGGTCGTTATGGAGATGGGGTACGACGACGACGTCGACCAGGATCTCCGCGACGTCCTGATCGACCGGTGCGGGGACCTGGTTGACGAGGAGACCGACGAGGTCGTCGACGTGGTGCTGCTCTGGTGGCGCGACGAGGACGGCGACCTGGTCGAGACGCTCATCGACGCCCTCGGACCGCTGGCGGACAACGGCGTGGTGTGGCTGCTGACCCCCAAGGCCGGCCGCCCCGGGCACGTCGAGCCGAGCGAGATCAACGAGTCGGCGCCCACCGCCGGGTTGCAGCAGACCTCGACGGTCAACGCGGGCAAGGACTGGACCGCGGCGCGACTGGTCGCGCCTCGAGCGGCCCGCTCGCGTCGCTAGCTTGGTTTTGCCGGCCGCGCCCCTCGTCAAGGCGCGGCCCGCTCACGCCGTGGGTTGTGGCGTGGGCTTCTTCGACGTGGGCGTCGCCGACGGGGAGCCCGACCCCCAGCCCGAGCTCGACGAGGTCGGGGTGGGCTTCTTCGTGGTCGTGTTGCCCGCGTTCCCCGGCTGCCAGTCCTCCGGCACGAACAGCCGGACCTGCGTGAAGGTCGCGTCGGCGGTCTGCTCGGTCAGGCTGAACGCGCCGAGGTTGACCTTGCCCGTCGGGATGACCGAGTCCTTCACCGGGCCGAAGTGCACGCCGTTGACGTAGACGTCGAGCTGGTCGCCCTGGATCTTGAACGCGACGTACGGATCCCCGCTGGCCTGGATCGCCCAGTCCTTCAGCAGCGAGTCCGGCCCCGGCGCCTTGTTGGCCAGCCGGTAGAGCCGTACGTGGCCGTCGGCGCAGTAGCCCAGTGTGTAGCCCTTGTCACCGGTGCGCAGCCACAGGCCCGCGCAGCCGTTCGCCGCATGGACCTTGGCCTCGATGCTGCCGTCCTGCATGTACACGTCCAGCGGCGGCTTCAGGGTGCAGCCGGTCAGCGCCGGGGCGACGTCGGTGGTCACCCGCAGGCGGCCGTTGTTCGTGTCGCAGCGCCCGCCCTCCGACTCGGCCTGCGACTTCCAGAGCTGCTCGACGCCGCCCAGGTCCGGCTGGCGCCAGCCGTTGGGCACCCACGCCGGTTCCTCTTCGCGGTTGTACTGCGGGATGGCCTTCGGGCCGTCGCTGGCCGGCGCGCTGGCGGCGGCGCTGGTCGGGTCGTCGAGGGCCTGCTGCCCGCCGTGGTCGCGGTTCTGGAACACCACGTAGCCGGCCAGGGCCAGCGCCAGCACCAGGATGCCGATCAGCAGCGGCACGGCGATGTTGCGCCTGCGCGGGGGCTCGGGGGCCTCCTCGCGCGGGGCCGGCGCGTAGACGGTGGGCTGGGCGGCCGGGGAGACGTAGACCGGCTGGGGCGGCGGGGGCGGGACCGTCCGCGGGGTCATGGGGCGGATCGGCTGGGTGACTTCCGCGGGGGTACCTCCCGGGGCCCGGCCGGCCTGATAGGCCGAAGGGGCTACGGGGCTGACCGGGGCGGCGCTGACGGGGCGCTGGGCGCCCGGGGGCGCGCTGACCGGGTACGCGCCCTGCTGGAACGCCGCCGGGCTGACCGGGACCCCGCTGACCGGCGCCTGCGGCCGCTGGGGCTGGTTCTGCGGAGTTTGTACGTTTTGTACGTTTGGTGCCGATTGGAAGCCCTGCGGATTTTGTGCGTTCTGTGCCGGCTGGAAGGCCTGCGGTGCCTGGACGGCTTGGGGCTGCTGGTTCTGCGGCTGTTGTGCGTTCGGTGCCGACTGGAAGGCCTGCGGCGCCTGGACGGCTTGGGGCTGCTGCTGGATCGGGGCCGCGGTCTGCGGGGGCTGGGGGGTCACCTGGGGGTTCGGGCGTGTGACGCTCACCCAGGCGCGCAGGCTGCCCTCGGCCACGACGAGCTCGGGCTGCTCGATGATGGTCGGCGCGACGCCGAGCTCCCGCTGCAGCAGCGTAGCCACGAGCGGCACCCGGCTGGACCCGCCGACCAGGAAGAGTCCCGCCAGCTTGTCCTTGTCGAGGCCGCCCCAGCGCATGACCGCCGAGGTGGTCCGCACGGTCTGCTCCAGCAGCGACCGGGCCTTGTCCTCGAACTGCTCCCGCGTGATGCTGACGTCGGCCGCCGCGATCGGCACGTGCAGCGCCGCCGCCGGGGTGCGCGAGAGCATCTCCTTGGCGATGCGCGCGTCGTCCCACAGCATCCGGCGGTGCCGCCGGTCCTCGGTGCTCTGCGGCCCGTCGAGGCGGGCCCAGACCTCCGGGTTGTCGATCTGCGTGCGGGCGTGCTCGACGATCAGCGCGTCGAGGTCGAGCCCGCCGAGGTCGTCGATCCCGTCGACGGCCCGCACGTCGAACCCCTCCCCCGACCGGCTCACCAGGCTGGCGTCGAAGGTGCCGCCGCCGAAGTCGTAGACCAACAGGCCCTGGTCGGCGGTGAGAGGCTTTTGCAGTACACCTGCGAAATAGTGCGCGGCGGCGACCGGCTCGGGCATGAGGGCCGGCTGCGGCAGCCCCGCCAGTTTGGCCCCTTCGACGAGGGTGAGCTTGCGCGAGACCCCCCACGCGGCCGGGTGCGTCAGCGTGAGCTCCGCCACTGGCCCGCCAGCGACCCGCACGGCCTCCTGCGCGACGTGGGTGAGCACGGCCCCGATGAGCGCGGGCACGGTGACCTCGCGGTCGCCGAGCAGCACCGTGCCGTCGTCGATGCGCCGCTTGGGGCTACCCTCGAAGCGCGAGGGGTCGACCCGCGCGGCGTGCACCGCGTCCCGCCCGACCAGCAATGTCCCGTCGGCCTGCGCGAACACGGCGGACGGCAGAAGCGGCGAGCCGTCGAACAGCAACGGGCGCACCCTCCCGTCCGGCCACGCCAGAAGCGCGACGGTGTGGGATGTCCCGAAGTCGATGCCGAGCCGCGGCCCTGCTGCCATGCGGGCGAGTGTAAGGCCACGCCGGAACCCCTGGCATATTCGATGCCATGACGTTGGATGTCGGAGATCCGGCACCGGACTTTCTGCTGCGCAACGAGAACAATCAGGAGATATCCCTGTCCTCGTACCGCGGCACAAAGGCCGTCCTGCTGGTGTTCTACCCGCTGGCCTTCACCGGCACCTGCCAGGGCGAGCTGACCGCCCTGCAGCAGTCCCTGCCGGACTTCCAGAACGACCGGGTCCAGGTCCTGACGGTGAGCGTCGACTCGCCGTACGCCCACAAGATCTGGTCCGACCGCGAGTCCTACACGTTCCCGCTGCTGTCGGATTTCTGGCCGCACGGCGCCGTCGCCTCGGCCTACGGCGTCCTGAACGAGGCCAAGGGCTACGCCAACCGCGGCACGTTCCTCATCGACCGCGCCGGCGTGGTTCGCTTCCGGGAGGTGCTGCCGGCCAGCCAGTCGCGGGCCATCGCCACCTGGCGCGAGGCGATCGCCGCCCTGTGACACGGCCCGATACGGCCGCATCCGGACGGCCGGGACGGTACGGTCGTTGCGCCCGGCTGGGTCGTGGGGGCGAGCTTCGGTACCATCTGGGTACCCGGCCCTCGCGAGGGGGCTCAGGGGCGCGTAGCTCAGCGGAAGAGCACCCGCCTTACAAGCGGGGGGTCGTTGGTTCGAACCCAACCGTGCCCACACAGATGGCGTCACCTGCACGAATACCGGTAAGCCTCGCCGAGAGGAATACCGAACGATGCTCAGGGACCATCCGCTTAACGCTTTTCGCCTGATGCCGCAGGCCTGCGACCAGCAGGCACGGTGATCACATGCCCCGCACCGAGCGCAGAGATCCGAAGCACTTCCGCCCGTTCATCGACTCCTTCGACCTGCACCTCGAGTCGCTCCGCCGGTCGAAGAAGACCCGCGAGATCTACACCGACGCGGCCGCTTGGTTCGGCGGGTGGATGGTCGAGCACCACCCGAAGGTCAACAGCTGGCACAAGGTCGACAAGGTCCACCTACGCCAGTTCTTCGCGTGGCTCAACGGGCTGGAGTACACGCCGCGCTACTGCAATCAGGTCGGCCGGTCACTGCAGGCGTTCTGGAAGTGGTTCGCCGCCGAAGAGGACGTGCCGAACCCGATGGACCTCGTCAAGCCGCCGGCCGCACCGAAGCTTGGTGACAACCCTCCCCCGGTCATCGCACAAGAGCAGCTGGCCGCCCTCGTCAAGGACGCGGAGCGTGGCCGCGACTTCGAGTCACGGCGAGACGCGGCCCTGCTGCGAATGTTCGCGTCGACCGGGGCACGCCTCGCCGAGATCACGAACCTGGACATCGCCGACCTCGACCTGTCCCAACGAGAGCTGACGGTCACCGGCAAGGCGCGCAAAGTCCGCAAGGCGAAGTTCGACGCCAAGACCGCCGTCGCCCTGGACCGGTACCTGCGCCTTCGCGCCTCCCGACCCGTCGTTGTCGAGCTCGGTGTCACGGGACTGTGGATCGCCGTCCGTAGCCGGAAGCCGATGACACCCAACGGCGTACGGCAGATCCTCTACCGGCGTGCCGAGCGGCTCGGTATCAAGCTCCACCCGCACCTGTTCCGGCACACCTTCGCGCACAACTTTCTGCTCAACGGGGGCGCCGAGGGCGACCTGGTAGAGCTAGTCGGCTGGGAGAGTAACCAGATGCTGGCGTTGTACGGGCGCAGTGGCCGGAGCGCGCGGGCCCGGCGCAACTACGACAACGTCAACGTCATGGGCGGGATCTGAAGGTCAGCGAGGGGCCGGCCAGGAACGGGGTACTGGCCGGCCCCGGCATTGGGGTTACATCCGGTCGCTGACCGCCTCGAGATAGCCCTCGACGTAGCCCTCGCGACGATCAGCAGCGCGAAGCTCGCGGACCTGGTCGAGGTACGCCTTGACTTGGCGCAGGTAGTAGCCCGAGACCAGCGTGCCGAGGCTGACCACCAGGACCGAGACCAGGATGCTGACGGCCTCCGGCCCCGACAGGTCAACGTCGACTCCCAGAAGCCCTCCGGCTGCCACACCAATGCCCGCGCCAGCGAGCACGCAAATCACGTGAGTTGACCGGATCTTGTTACTCAAGGCTTGGTACCTCCTGCATCCCCAGTGATTCCTTGCCGCAGGTAGGCGATCACTCTGCGCTGATGATCACTGTGAATGCAGTAGACATTCGGCCACGAAAGATCCACCCAAACGAGACCTGGCCCCGGTCGAACGTATGTGCTACAGCCATCACGCGTCGTAGCGAAAACCGGACAGGCGAGATGTATTTGCAGCAGTGCAACTACAGCCGGTGATGAAGTGCCGCGATGAATATCGATGCGTTCTGTCGGCCGAACGGCCAAACTTTGTGAAACTTTGCTCACAATCCGACCACATGGCGGGCATGTTTTCCCAGGTGAGCTGACCCCGAACGCGTGCTGGCCGAAGGAGTAGCCTGTCCATCAGCGGGCCGTCACGGAGCAGGTGGCGGCCCCCCAGCTGCTCCCTGGGGTGATCAATCGTGCCGCCTGCTACCGACCCTACGTTTGGCCAGCGCCTGCGCGAGCTCATCGAGCAGCGGCGAACGTCCTATCGAGCCCTCGCCGCCCGCGTGCACCACGGCAAGACCCACGTGCACGACTTGGCCACCGGCCGCAAAGCACCCACCGTCGACCTTGCGCAGCGTCTCGACGACGCCCTCGACGCAGGTGGCGAGCTGGTCGCCCTGGCCGGCTCGACGAGCCGCCCGGCAGCCGCGGCCGCCGCCGGCGACGTCGACGCAGAGATCGAGGCGCTCGAGCTGGCGCGCCGCGTCGAGGTGTCCGACGTCAGCGACGGGACGCTCGACCGCCTCGAACGGGTCGCCGACCGCATGGCGATGGCGTACGCGGGAACGGCGCCGGCCGAGCTGCTGCCGCGCGTCCGGCGGCACATCGCCTACGTCACCCACCTCACCGACGCCCGCATGACCCTCGCCCAGCGGCGACGTCTGCTCATCGCCGGCGGCTGGCTCTCGCTACTGGCCGCCACGCTGCACGTCGACCTGCGCCAGGTCGACGCGGCCGAGGCCTGGCTAGCAACGGCCGAGCAGATGGCCGGCCACGCCGGACACGACGAGATCCGCGCCTGGTGCTACGAAACCCGGGCGTGGGAAGTGCTCACCGCCGGCCGCTACCGCGACGCCCTGGAGCTGTCGCGGCAGGCGCAGGCCATCGCCCCGGCCGGCTCGTCCGCGCTCATCCAGGCGACTGCCCAGGAAGGCCGCGCGTGGGCGCGCATGGGCGCCGCCGGAGAGACCCGTGGCGCCCTGGAACGGGTCGCCCGGCTGGTGAGCAATCTCGCCACGCCGGAGAACCCAGAGCACCACTACCGGTACGACCCGGCCAAGGCCATCTCGTACACAGCCACCACCTTGTCGTGGGTCGGCGACCCGGCGGCGGAGGGCTTCGCCCGGCACGCAATCGCCGAGCTGGAGGCGGCGCCCGGTGGCGTGCCAAGGCCGCGCCGGGTCGCCTCGGCACGCCTGGATCTCGGCCTGGCGCTGCTCGCCGCGGGACGGCCGGACGAAGCCTCCGCGGAGGCACTGGCCGCGGTCACCTCAGGCCGGATCGTCCCGTCGAACTGGTGGCGCGCCGTGGAGGTCTACCGGGGCGTCAAGCGGTCCGGCGCCCCGGAAGCGGCCGAGCTGGCCGGGGCGTTCGAGGCCCACCGCCCCGCACTCTCGGCCGGGCCGTCCGCCTGAGCTGTCCGCCTGTCCGCGGACACCAGCGGACACCAGCGGACGCCTAGTCACTTTCGGTGCCTGACCTCGGTGCATACCGTCACTGTCAGACGCGCGTCCCGGTAGCGCCCCACTGCGAACCGATCGCACCGGGACGCGGCGTCGCACGCGCGTGGCGGTCGGAGGCGTGAGCCGCAGGTACCGGCCGCCACGCCCGCAATCTGCGCGGCGCCGGCGGCTGGGCGCACCCCGTCGGCGCCGCGCACCCACGCGGCGAGGAGACGGACGTGCAGCTCAACGAGGCCGTACAGCAGCGCCAGCACCACCACCGACAGGCCGGCGGCGCCACGTGCGTCGTGTGCGGCGAGCGCCATCCGTGCGCGGAGTGGCGCCGCGCCCGCGCCGTCGTCCTCGTGCTCGTGCGCCGGGCTTTCGCAGCCGCCCGGGCGTCGGAGCCCTTCTAGTGGCCTCCGACGCCCCGCACAACTACCGCCGGCCGCACTGGCTGTGCCTCACCTGCAGGAGGCCGTGGCCGTGCGCCGCGCAACGGCGGAAGTTCCTGGAGAAGCACCCGCGGGGCGCCCGGCATCGGCTGCAGGGCATCATGCGCGTCCTGGCCGCGGAGGCCGCCCAGGACCTCGGGCTGACACGTGAGCAGGCCGACGCGCGGTTCCTGGTCTGGACCTTCGACCGGGCGGGACGCGGGGGGCACCAATGGCCCACCAACTGAGCCGGCCGGCCTGGCGGTGCGGCTGCGGCGAGCCCTGGCCATGCGCCGTCCGCCGCGCCCAGCTGCTCGAGGACTACTCAGACCGCCCGCTCCAGCTCCACCTGCTCATGGGCGGATACGTCGCCGATGCGCTCGCCGACCTCGATAGGCCGGGCGCCCCGGACGCCGAGACGCTGCGCCGGCAGCTGCACGAGTGGCTGCCGCCACGCACGCCAGGCGGCTCGCGGTGACGGTTGGCGCGCTGCTGTGGCGGCTGGCCAAGCTGACGCTGCGCGGCCAGTGGCGCACACCGGTACTCGTCGTGCCGGTGCCGGCCGACCCGCGGCTGCGCGCGGCGCTGGCCGACTACCTCGGCGTGCGGGATTGGCGGCCGCGGAGCGTCGACGTCGAGCCCGGTCCGATTGCGCTCGTTACCGCCTACGCCGAGCGGCCTACTCGCTGACGTCCTCACCGGGCGTCAGCTCTCGCAGCACTCGCTCAGCGCTGTCCTTGTGGATCCGGCGATGGCCGCCCACGAGTCGCCGGGGCTTGACCGGCTGATCGAAGCGGCCGGCGTCGAACCAGTTGAGCACGGTGTTGACGTGCACGCCGAGCAGCTCGGCCACCTCGCCAGGACGTAGCCAGGTGCCGTCGCCGACCACGCGCACCGCCTCTCGGATCGCCAGAATCGCCACATCCTCTCAAACCCACACTGGCCAGCGGAAGCGCCGCGTCGGCGGCACGCAACAGGCTACAGAACCTACAGAACCTACAAAACCTCTAGTACGCTCTTCGGCATGACGCCACCGTCCTCCGGCTCGCGCCGCATCCTCACGGTCTTCTACGTCGTCGTCGCCGGCGTCGCGCTCGCCGGCGCAGGACTCGCCGCCGCCGACTGGCTCAGCTGGCCTTGGCCCCTTGCCTTCGCCGCTGTCGGCGCCGTCGAGCTCGGCGGCGCGGTCATCTCCAACCACGCCGGGGCCCGCATGCGCCTCGGCGAGCGCGCCGCCGCCGCCCGCGTCCTCTCCGCCGCCGTCGCCGCCGGCGCCGTGAGCGTGAACTGGCTCGGCCACGGCGAGCACCGCGGCCAGGCCGCGTTCTTCGCCGGCATGTCGGCCCTCGGCTACTTCGTCTGGCTCATCGACTCGAGCGCCCGCCGCCGCGACGAACTCCGCGCCCGCGGCATGCTCGCCGCCGTCCCGCCGGCCTACGGGGTTGCCCGCTGGCTCCGCCATCCCGCGATCACCCGCGAGGCCCGCGCCCTGGCGGTCGAGCGCCCCGAGCTCGGCCTGTACGGGTCGATCGCCGCCGCCCGCGATGCCCGACGCCGCGAGCAGCGCCACGCCGCGATCGCCGTCCTGCTGCGCCGGAAGCTGTCCCAGGGCAAGGACCAGGTCGCCGCCGAGCTCGCCATCGCCACCTACGACCTCGACGAGATCGCCGCCCGGCTGGCCGCGGCCGCCGACTACGACGGCCTCACCGACCTCCTGGGCGCCGAACTGACCGCGGCCGCCGTGGCCGGCATCCCGGACACCGCCGTGGACATCCGGGTGGACACCGCGCCAGTCGACGAGCCGGCCGTGGACAACGACGCGACAGCCCCGGACAGCGCCCCGGCACCTGCGGAAACACCCAAGATGGGCACCGACCGAGCCCGGCTGGTCGCGCAGTCGATGTACCGCGCCAACCCCGGCATCTCCTTGGACATCATCGCGGACACGATCGGCATGAGCCGGCGCACCGTGCAGCGCTACACCTCCGAGGCCGGCCGCCCGGTGAGCGGGGCGCCCGCCATCGTCGCCACGCCGCGGCCGCCGCACCGCCTGAGCCCCGACGACGCCCTGGACGTGCTCGAGAGCGGCCACATCGCCGACCCCGCACACCGGCGTCAGCTCGCGCAGCTGGCGCTCGGCAGCAGTACCGAGACCACCGCGGCACTCGCCGCAGCGTGACGGGCGCCGCGCCCCCGCCCCTCCGGAAGGAAGGACCCCAGCTTGGTACGCCAGACGATGCCGCGGTGGCTCTACCGGTACGCGACCGGCCGCCCGCTCGACGGCCGCACCGGCTACCCGTACCTCACCCGCGGCGCCGGCCGCTGGCCCGGCTGGCGCCGCCAGCTGCTGCGCTTCGGCGTCCCCGCGGCCGCCGGGATCACCGCCGCCGAACCCCGCGAGGCCGCCGCGGTCGCCGGTGTGCTCGCGGCCGGCGCGGCGTGGCGCAGCCGCCGCCGGTGGGTGCGCCGCCGGTTCCGCCGGGCGTACATCGCGCCGACCCTGGCCGCGCTCGAGGTACCGCTCGGCGGTGTCCGCGTGCGGCTCCACGTCGACCCGGGCCTGGGCACGCTGATGCCGCGCCTGGCCAAGCCGCCGTCGCCGGCCGAGGAGGCGGCTCGACGCTGGTACGGCGAGCACCTGGAGCCGGTGCTGCGCTGGCCGGGCGACCGGGCGATGCGCGCCTGGTGGACGCTGCAACGCACGTGCAAGCCGGTGACGAAGCGCCTCGAGGTGTTCCGCCGGCCGGGCCGCGAGTACGGCCCCCGGATCGAGCTGACCGCCGCCACCCCATACCTGACCCGCGAGCAGCGGCAGCTCATCTCGTCGATCGTCGGCGCGAAAGTCCCCGCGGGCGAGCTGGTCGAGGTGTGGGACCAGGTCGGTGCGGAGGTCACCGCGCGGTGGACGGTGCGTCGGCGGCCGCCGACCGCGGTGGGCATCGACGCCCTGCTCGAGCACCTGCCACGGCTGCACGAGTGGGAGTTCTTCCTGGGCCTGGGCACCGGCGGCGCGCCGATCGTGCTCAGCCTGCGCGACGACTCGCCGCACATCGCGGTGTCGGCCGGGTCCGGCGCCGGCAAGAGCGTCCTCGCGCAGCTGGTTGCAGTGCAGGTCCTTGCCCGAGGTGGCCGGGTCATCATCCTCGACCGCAAGGGGTCTCACCGGTGGGCGCTCGGCCTGGCCGGCGTGGACTACTGCGTGAAGCCCGCCCAGATGCATGACGCGCTCGTACGCGCGGCCGCGGTCGCCGACCAGCGCAACAGCGACGCCATGCACGAGGACGACGACTGGGACCCGGGCCCGCGCACCCTGGTCATCGCCGAAGAGCTCAACGCCACGATCGGCATGCTGGCCACCTACTGGGCCGACACGCGGGCCAAGAACGAGCCGAAGCGCTCGCCCGCGATCACGGCGATCGGTGAGCTGCTGTTCATGGGCCGCAGCGCGAAGTACAACGTGCTGGCGATCGCGCAGATGCTCACCGCGCGCGCGATCGGCGGCCCGGAGGCGCGAGAGAACTTCGGCGTGAGGTGTTTGGCCAGATACACCACGAATGCGTGGAAAATGCTGGTCCCGGAGGCGGGGATGCCGCGGGCGTCGCGCACTCTCGGCCGCTGGCAGATCGTCATCGGCGGCGTTGCCACGGAGTGCCAGGTTGCTTTCCTCACGCGTGCCCAGGCGCGTGCGATCGCGGCGCCCGCCGCCGTGTCCCCCGGAGGCCTTGATAGCTCGCTGAGCAGGGATGTCCCCGGCGACGGGGACAAGATCACCTTGCGGGAGGCGTCCGATCTCGGCGTGATCCCGTGGACGTACGAGGCGGCGAAGAAGCGCCTGCAGCGCGACCGGGCCGGCGCTCCGAAGCCGTGCGGACAGCGTGGCCCGTCCGACCTGTACCGCCGTGAGGACCTGGCCGCGTGGGCGGCCCGCTCGAGCACACCCATCCACGAAGGAGCCGATGCCGCATGACGACCGACATCCTCGCCGCGGCCGCCGGGCTGCTCGCCGGCACGCTGCTCGGGTACCGCGTGGCCGTCGCGTCGAGGACGTACCGCGACGCCCGGGCCACCACTCGGGCCGCCCGCGCGCTCTGGGGCCAGGTGCCCCGCGACTGGGCCCGCGTTGGCAACATCGCCGGCGGGCTGCTCATCGTGGCGTTCGTCGTCGCGGCCTACCTGCTGGGGCGGCGATGAGGCTGCTGGCTAGGCGGGAAGCGCACCCCGAGTGGTGCGCCCAGGGCCACGCCTGCGGCCTCGGCGAGCACCGCAGCGACCCGCACGTGGTCGACGTGCCCGGAGCCGGGCGGATCGTCGTAGTGCGCGTGCTTGGGCGCGACGGGTCAGAGCACGCCGAGGTCCGCGGGACGGTGCGACTTCCCAGCCCTGAGGTAGTAGCGCGGAAGCGGCTACTCAAGCTGCTCCACGACGTTGTCACCGCGCTCGGGCGGTGACAACGTCGTGCAGCGTCGGTCAGTGGTCTTTGCGTGCGCGGATTTCCCGCTCTGCCGCTCGGCGCCCGTCGTACGCGCCCCACGCGACAAAAAAAGGCGTAAGCATGGGCACTGCCACAGGCAGACAGACAGCCGCCACTTCAAAGACGCCTGACGTAGTAAAGGCCTTGTACGTGCCGGCGAAGACGCTCGCGCCGAGCGATATGGACAGCAAGACCATCGGGGTGCGCGGTCCGGCCATCGTGATCCTGAGGCCATACAGGTAGAACGCAGCGATGCGTCTGAGCGGCGATGCCAGGGCGGCACGAGCGGCGCCCCCCGCTAGAAACCACAAAGCGGCGCCGAGCTTCAAGAGCTTGCCAGGATGCTGGCTTACAACCGCCTGCCAGTCTTCGTTGTAGACCTCACGACGTTCCGGATCTTTAGTCCAGAGCCGCACGGCCACCGGGATCAGGCGGGCGGCGAGCCACGGCGAGATGTCGCACATCTCGTTCACCGCGAGACTGGCCACGAGGCCGAGCCCGAACATGCCCCACTCGCTCACGCGTGGGCCTCCCCGCCGAACAGGCGGCCCCAGCGGGAGGCGGCCTGCGGTCGGCGCTCAGCGAGCAGTTGGCGTGCGTGCGCGACGCCGGTCGGGGTCAGCTTGTAGAAGCGCCGCCGGGGCACGCCCGGCTTGCGTTCGACCTCCTCCCAGCGCTCGGTGAGCAGTCCTCCGCCCGAGAGGCGCTCAAGGATCTTGTACACGGTCGGGCCTGCCCGCTTCGTCGTCTTGATGATGTCCCACCCGTGGGTCTCGAAGTCCTTGGCACCAAGCAGTGCTTCGAGGACATCGAGCGTCGGTTGGGTCACTCGATCCGCCATATGGACAGTGTACTAGGTGAAATATGAGTAGGTGAATTAAGCGGCGGGAACGCAGAAAGCGGCCCGGCCGCCCCCGTGATGGGGTAGCCGGGCCGCTTCTGTGTAACCGGTCGTCGAGGGTCAGGACTGCCGGTACGCCTGCCGGTTCATCGCCGCGGCGACCGACCGCGGGACGAGGGTGTCGCCAACGGACTCGACGGGCGCGACGCCGACCAGGACAACGCCCAGGCCGGCGATGGCCAAGTTGATGATCTCGCCCATGTCCAGCCCGCCGACGACGTACGCGGTGGCGGCGTTGAGGACCGCCAGGATCCCGGCAACGACCGTCTTGGCGCCGCGGACGCCCGGGAGGAGCGGCACGTACCAGACGGAGACCGCGGTGGTGAGCGCGATGGCGATCTGGACGCCCTCGCCGGCGTCGATGTGGTGGTCGGTCAGCGCCGAGCTCGCCGCGGTGAGGGCCGCGATGAACACTGCGGCGGTGGCCGGGCCGTAACGCGACCAGAGTTTCTGCAGCATCTAGGACTCCTTCGAACGAGTGTTCGGATACCGTGTGGGTGTGAGACGACCGCCAGCGCCGCCGGGGTACCGATACACGGGCCGGGACCAGGAGATCGTGTTGATCGACCCGGTGGGCTGCCCCCGTTGCCGCCGCTGGACGGCTGGTCAGCGTGGGTACGCGCCGTGCACCGAGCACCACGGCCATCCGACGTGGACGTGCAGTTGCGGTCAGTTGATCTACGGGCTCGAGGGGGCGTTCGTCGACCTGCTGCCCTGTCGGTAGAGCGTCAGTGCGCCGGCGGCTGGAGTACGACCGCCTGCAGCTTCAGGTCGGCGACCTGGGCGCGAAGCTCGGCAATCGTGGCTGTCGCCGCGGCCAGTTCGGCGCGGAGCCGGTCCCGCTCGCCCTGAACCTCGCGCAGCGCCTCGGACGCACGGGCCTCGGAGAGCCTCAGCTGAGCAACCCGCGACTCGAGGTCGACTACCCGACCGCGGAGCTGCTCGGCCTCGGCGGAGGTCTGCCGGAGCGACGTGCGGACGCGCTCGAGCTCCGCCTTCAGATCGTCGGTCAGCTGCTGGTAGATGTCTTGGCGGATCAGGTCGGTCTGCGCTTCCAGATGCTTGGCTTGTGCAGCCGCCTGCCTTCGGTTGGCGAGGCGGGCAACGATCGGGCCGGTGACGATGCCGCCAGCGAGCGCGCCGCCGGCGCCAATGAGCGCGGCGACGATCGTCGGGTCCACGCTCAGCCGGCCTGGATGGCGGCGCGCTCCGCGGGCGAGAGCTGGGCCTCGACCGCGGCGCGGACCGCCGCAAGCTCACCGCCGACCGCCTGCAGGATTTGCGCGGTCAACGCGGTGAGGGCCGCGCTGTCGAGCTGGATGGGGGGCGCCGGAGCCGGCTTGGTGTAGATCGGGCCGAACACCGCTTCGGACCAGCCCTTCCGAATCCAGCCGCCAGCCTCCCACTCAGCATTGTCCGGGGTCCTGCTGCCGGCGTTGTTCGCGAGCTGGTAGACGCCCTGCCCGGCCAAGTACCGGATGCCGCTGACGTCGCCCGCATTGATCGGGTGGGAGAACCCACCGATACAGAAGTAGAGCTGGCCAGAGTTGGCCTTCGCGATGACCGCCATATCGTCCTCCATGCTGTTCGATGGGATTGGCGCGCCGGGTATCGCCCACGGCCGCTCGTCGTCAGCCAGCGCGGTGTACACCGAGCTGACGTGCCAATGGGTGTCGTGCGGATCGGAACCGCTGTACGACCGCCACGTGAACGCGGGCACGCCGTCGACTGGGTGCCCAGAGAAGATGCGCCGGTTGAAGATCACGTACCCGATCCGCGGGTCGCGGGACAGCCGCAGCGTCTCTGTGTAGACCGCGCCGTCCAGGCCCAGCGCCGGGGCGTGGGGGAAATCCCGTGCGCACACCACCGGCGTGGTGCCGAGTACCGGGTACACGTGCGGGCTGTGATCGGACGTCGAGGTGTGCAATGTGTCCCCGATGGACCCCCACGCCGACGTGGGCGTCGCCGGCGGCACGGCACGCGGCGCGCTGGCGCGAACCTGCGTGTTGAGCTTCTCCAGCGAGCGAACGACTCGCCACGCCATGAGTACCTCCTTAGGCGGGTTGGTAGGTGAGCTGCAGGTTCAGCTCGTCGGTGCTGGCCCAGGTGTGTGGAGCAGTGGCGTGAACGAGGCCGACACCGCCGACGCCGGAGACGACGAAGAACGTGGATGTCGTCGCCTTCTTCGTTGTTACCGGCCGGTAGAAGGTGCCGGTGTCCTGGGCGAATCCATTGCCCATCAGGAGATCGTTGGCGTGCGCCGGGATCGGCAGACTGAAGATCCATTCGATGTTGCCGCCGAAGGTGGTCGATGACCCGGGCACCAACTTGATTTGGACATGGACCAGATCAGCGTTGGCCGGCCGGCGCCACCTACCGGTAAGCGAGCCGTTGCCTAGGCTCGGCTGGGTGCCCGAGGAGGCAGTCCACGCCGGCGCATACGAGGTCCACCCGGCGGTGGTGAGCGAGGCGACTTGGTCGGCCTGGGCCTTTGCCTCAGTGCCCTTGATGCGCTCGCCCTTGAGCCACGACATGACGATCTCCTAGCTGAGGACGAAGGCCGCGGCGACGTGGACAGGCGACCCTGCGGAGTGGGCCTTGAAGACGCCGTTGACGCCCCGGGCGCCGACGAGGAGCGTCTGCCGTCCGACCGTCCGGAAGCCGTCCCACGACGCCACGACCGGCAGCGTGTTGGTGTTGCTGGTCGAGAGGATGCTGCGCATGCCGATGGATCCGGCCGCGGTCAGGTCGCTGTCGGTCGCCTGGACCTGCCACACGCCCGGGTCGACGCCGGCGGCCAGCCACGTCCGGGCCCGCAGTGTGCTCCCGGCGACTTCGAAGCCGATCCCGAACCGCCGTCCGGCGGCGTGGGTGAGGCCGTTGGCCGGGGCCGTGGCCAGGAGCGTCTCCGTGCCGCCGACCCGCTTGCGCAGGGTCAGCGTGACCGTCTGCGTGGCGCTGAAGTCGAGCCTGGCCAGGTACATGTCGCCTGTGCCCGCGTACCGGGCGACGAGCGCCACGAAGTGGGAGCCGCCAGTGGCGAGCGCGTCCGTGGCCACAGTCGCGACGAGATGGACGTCGGCGGCAGGCGCGGTCAGCAGGCAGTAGCGCGACACGTTGACGCTGCTCTGCGCCACCATGCCCTGTCCGTCGTAGGCGGCTGCGACCGCCGCGGCGTAGCGGTAGAAGTCGTCCGTGCGCGCGCCTGGCGTCCACAAAGCTGTGCCGGTCGAGTTGCCGGGCACGAAGCTCGCCCGCAGCGCGTTGCTCATCTCCAGTTGCACGCCAGCGGAGCGCTGGTTGAGGTTGCAGATGTTGGCGGGGTTGCTGCCGCTGATCTCGGATGGTGCCGCGCCTACGTCGAAGCCGGCCGCGGTCAGGCGTGCCGCGACGCGCGCCTTGAGGTCCTCATCGAGCCCACCCAGGGCGGTCTCCTTAACCCCGACCGTGCCCGCGAAGCCGTGGAAGCTCAGCGTGCGCCGACTGGCCGCGACCAAGGCCCGGCCAGTCGGCTCATCGAACAGCGTCGAGGTGATGTGCAGGTCGCTGTTGCCGCTGCTCTTGATCCCGGCGAACTGGTAGTAGGCCGCGCCGATCCGGCTGGCCACCTCCTGCGCCATCTCGCCCGAGCCGCGCTCGATCGCACCGCCGTGGATCGAGATCGACGCCCACGTTGCCCCGGTTGGGGTGCTCGAGGTGATGGTGTAATCGACGGCGACCGTCTGCTCGGCCGCCAGCGCGGCGTAGCTGCTATACGGCGGTGGCACCGGTCACACCCCCTGCACGTAGTAGTCGCTGGCGTTGCCGCCCGTGGTGGTCCACGTCTGCCCGCTGTCGGGGGTGCCCCATCCGCTGGGCACGGTGCGGTTGAACGCATCCCCGGCCGTTGGGGTGATCGAGACAACCTCAATCTGCTCCCCGCCAACCTCCACATGGATCGGGAACTCCACCGGGTCCTCCGACCACAACGTGCCGTCGTCGTACATCACCGGGAGTTGCAGGGCTCCGGCGGCGACCGGTGCGGCGAGCCGATCAGTGTCGCCGGCGTCGAGCCGGCCCAGCTGGTCGTCCTCGATGACGCCGACCGTGTACGGCGCCGCCGGCGAGGTGATGAGGGCGGCCCGCCAGACTCGGCGGCCCTTGATGACCTGGGTGCGGCCCTCGAGGATCTGGTCGAGCGGGCCGGGCGGGTGCTGCGGTAGCAGGTTGACGGCCTGGACGCGGTCACCGAGCTGCAGCTGCTGCCACGGCGCGATCAGCCGCGGCGAGCGGGCCAGGTTGATGCCGATTCCGGGCATGCGCATGCCGGGCGCCATGCTGATCTGGGTGCGCCACGCCGCCTCGTGGATCAGCGTCGAGTCGAGCTCGGGCGAGATGTCGGCGGAGTCGCCGATCTTGCCGCGCTGCCGCTGGCTCGCCGCGTCACGGTAGGTGGCCTCGGACCCGCCGGTGCGCTTCAGCGTCCATTCGTTCCGGATCCGCTGCAGGTCCCGGACCGGCTCGAACGGCTCGCGAAGCTCGCGCCGGCTGGCGTCGATGGTGAAGGCGGCCGCCTGGTTGAGCAGCGTCTCGGCCGGCCGGTAGTGCACGCCGAAGTGCCGCTCGGTGAGCCGGCCGAGGTCGGTGGCCTCGGCCTCCGCGAGGAGCTCCTGGAGCGTGGCCTCGAGTTGGGGACCCATGCGCGCCGAGTTGCCGGCGTCGACGGTGCACGGGATGGCCTCCTCGAGGCAGAGCCGGAGGATGCGGTCCGAGGCTGTCTCGCCGGCGTAGCCGATGCCCGCTTGGTAGTGGTCACGGTCGACGGTCGACACGACGACCTGCGCCACGGACAGGTTGATTGGCGGGCCGAGACCGCTGTTGACGGGCTCGAACCCGTGGACGCGGATCGTCTTCGGCCAGCCGATCTTGCCGCTGAGGCCGGTTGCGCGGTCGAAGAGGGCGCCGTCGTAGTAGAGCGCCGCCGTGAACGTGGTTGGCGCGGTCTGGGTGAGGGCCAGCCGGGCGTAGTGCCAGCGGTCGTTCAGCGGGGTCAGGCCGTCGCTGGCGCTGCCGATCAGGGCGATGGCCGATCCGGTCGCGTCCTTGAGGCGGGCGAGCACGCTGCCGCCCGTGATCCCGTTGTTCTTCTGCGTGGGGACGTCGACATGAACGACGGTGCTGCCGGTTACGTCGATGGCGATCGGCAGCGCGAAGCACACGTCGGGCGTCGGGTCGCCGTTGCCGCTCCACCACCATTCGACCTGCCAGAAGCTGGCGGGTGCGGCCGGGTCCGGAACGGTGCCGACGAGCTGCGCCCCGTATCCGTCGTCGGTGATGAGCTCGGGGTAGCGGACGGCGCCGACGGGCCCTTCGACCTCTGACCAGTTCATGGTGAAGCCGACGCCCCGGTCGTCGATGACCATGGGGCTCCCGCCGGGCACCGCGTTGGCCGCCTGGGTGGCGTTGCGGTCGTCGTTCAGCTGCCAGTAGGCGGCCGGGTTGTCGGCCATGACGGCCCGGGCCAGGGCCGGGCGCAGCGGGGAGTCGCCGCGGCCGATGCGCTCGAGCACGCCCGTGGCACGGACCTCGATGAGGGAGAGGTGTCGGGACCGGCCTGGCCAGGTCGGCTTGATGGCGCTGAAGTAGCCGGCGAACAGCTCGTGCTCGCCCTCGCCGGCGTCAACGATCCACATGCACGGTGTGCCGGCGTCGACGTACGGCCACCACTGTGAGCGGGCGTCCTCGGGGGTGAGCTGGCCGTCCGTGTTGAACAGGCTGAAGGTGCACTCGGTGGTCTCGGCCTGCTTGGCGCCCTCGGACCGGCCCTCGGTCACCTTCAGCTCCACCGCGGTGTTCCACCGGTCGGTGAGGTCGGTGGCTGTCCAGGTGGATGGGTCAGCGGTGAGGTCGGCCCCCCAGTAGACCAGGAACTGCACGACGAGCGGCTTCGAGGGGAACCTGCTCACCATCTGTCCTTTCGGTGCTATGCGCCGATGACGGCCTCGACGCGGCCGCCGCGGATGGCCACCGTCTCGCGCAGGCCGGCCAGCAGGCCGGTGCCGACGAGGGTGATCTGGCCGCTGATCTGGCCGCCGCCTCCGCCGTTGCGCCACCCGGGGGCGAGCGGCTGGACCTGGGCGCCCTTCGGCAGCGGGAGCGTGATGCCCTCGGTGCTGTGCTCGGCGATGTGGACCAGGCCGTCGCTGACGAGGGTGCCGCCGGCGGCGAGGCGCTTGATCGGTGCGACGCCGAGCGACGTGCCGCCGAAGTGGCCGAGGAGGCCTAGGTCGGCGCCGGGAATCGCGAACCGCAGCCGGTTCCAGCCGTCGATGATGAAGTTGAGCACGCTGCGGGCTTCCTCGCGGACCGGGCCGAACAGGCTGGTCTTCGCGAGGAGGTCCTTGACCTCGCCGACCTTGCCCTTGATCGTGTCGATCGCGTCGGAGGTGTCGGTCTTCCAGCCCTTGACGGTGTCGATCCAGCCAGAGACGGTGTTCTTCCACTCCTCGGCCTCGCTGATCCATTTGCGGGCCGTGGGAATGCCGGTGTCGTCGAGCCACTTCAGCACTTCGATCATGACATTGAAGCTGGAGTGGATGTTGTCGATGAACTGGGCGACCTGCGCCTGGTTCTGTGGGTCTTTGAGCCACTCGGAGAATCCCTCGAGGCTCTTCTTCAGGCCCTGCAGCGCAGAGTCGTCGGCCTTACGGTTCTCGGTTCCGGTCCAGATGGCGAACAGCTGTCCGCTGATCTTGATGACGTCGCCGGTGATGTCCCAGATCTGGGACAGGTAGAACGCCGACTCTTTGAAGAAGGAGCTGAGCTTGCCCGACTTGTCGGCCTTGTCGATCCAGTTTGAAAAGTTGGTGATCGCGCCGGCGAGCTTGGTGCCGAGCATGTCGACGAACGGGGCCGACGCCGCGGACAGCTGGCCCCAGGCGCGCATGAACGGGCCTCCGACCGCCTTGCCGACGCGGTCGATCAGGCCACGGACCGACTCCAGCCCGATCATGGTGTTGTGGATGAACTCCGGCGTCCGGGTGGTGCTCGCGCCGGTCTTGAAGATCGCGTTGTAGGTGTCGGCGTACCGGCCGAGCTCATCCTTGAGCGGCTGGAACCACGCCTTCGCCGAGGCCTTGATCTCGCTCGGGACGCCCTTGAACAGCCGCTCCTGGGTGGAGAGCCGCAGGTCCTCCCACTGCGCCTTGAGGCTCTTGATCGCGTCGACGGTGGCCTGTGCCGACGCGGAGATCTTCGTGAGCGCGGCGGCGGCCCCACCGGCGCCGGACCGCCGGGCCTGGTCGAGGGAGTGCTGGGCGTCCTCCAGGGCGTATGTCGCCTGCTCCTGCCGCTTCAGGGCGGCTTGGACCTGGTCGGACCCCTCGACGCCGTCCCGGTCGGCCTTGGCCCGTTCCTTGCCGAGGTCCTCGACGCGGTCCCGGACGTCGGCCAGGTTGAGTTTGGCGTCCTCGAGCGCCTCCTGCGCCTCGTTGATCTTGTCGCCGTTCCCGCCGGCGCGGGCACGGGCGAGGGCCTTCTCCGCCTCGGCGACCGCGCGTGTGGCCTTCTTCTGGTCGTTCGAGGCGTGGGCCTGCGCGCGGGCCAGGTCCTCGAGCCGCTCGATCTCGTCCTCGCGGGCCCGGTTGACTGCCTCCGACGCCTCGGCAGCGTCCCTCGTGGCCAGTGTGAGGTTCCGCTGCGCCACGGCGACCTGGTACGCCTTGTCCGCCGCGCTCTGTCCGCTCGAGGCCGTCTTCTTGAACGCGTCACCGAGGCCGACGAAGCCGATGAGGAGCGTGGCGATCGCGGCACCGGCGCCGCTGGCCAGCGCGGGAAGTGAGCCGAGTGCGCCACCAAGCGTGAACACAGCCGGGCCGGCAAACAAGGCGACTGCTGCTAGCGCGGCGATCACCTTGACCAGGCCCATGAACGGGATGTCGGACACCGTGAGCTTGTCGAACCAGCGCTGCAGCCCGCTGAATAGCTGGCTGCCAGCCTGCTGGCCGGCCTGCTCACCAGCGACCGCGCTCTCCGCCACGAACCGTCCGAGGCTGTCGTGCAAGCGGCCGTTGTGGTCGCGGAACAGGCCCTCGGCGAAGAGCTGGCCGCCACGCTCGCCAGCGGCGCCGGCGGTTGCGGCCGCATGCTCGACGACGTCGTCGACGTGCCGGCCGAACCGGTCGAAGCGGCGTTCGCCGCGGTCAAGGCCTCGCTCGAGGTCGGAGTCGTCGGCCTTGAGAAAGGCGACCAGCTCGCCGAGTTTCAGCATGGTCGCCTCCTCATGTGCGTGGGGTCATGGCCCGGGCGATGCGGGTGTCGGCGGAGAGAAGGCCGAGGATCCGGACGCGGAGCCACCGCCAGTCGCGGCGGCGCATGAGCTCGCGGTCGCCGACGTCGACGCCGGCGTCCTGCAGGTCGGCCTCGACGATTGCCCAGCGCGTCAGGATGTCCGCCCAGGTGACGGCCGGTCCGCTGGTGCCAGGCTTTAGGTCTTCCGGGAGCTCGTACCACTCGAAGAGCCCCGTTTCCGGGTCTTTCTCGCCCCGCCCGTACCTTTCGAGGTCCGCCGACGTTCGGCCCGGTTTGAGGCTTTTCCCGGTTCCCCGCCGCCTGGGTTGGCCCAGTAGTGGGCGGCGGCTTCCTCGCCCATGACGATCCAGATCAGGGCGGTGTTCACGCAGTGCTTGATCCGCATGAGGTCGACTCCGTTGGCCTGCATCTGGCTGTAGGCGTCGCCGAGGACGATCTCCGGGATGGTCTTGCCGTCCGGCGGAGTGCCGAGGGCGGTGACCCGCTCGATGATGGCGTCTGTGTCGTCTTCGTGTTGCAGCGCCTGGCCGGTGACAACCATCTGCTGCAGCCAGAGCCCGTAGGTGGCGCTCGGTGGCTGGATGGCGTACTCGACCCCGCCGACCGGTAGAACGAGCCCTGGGTCGAAGAACTCGTTGAGGTCCTTGAACTGCGTCATGCCAGCGGGTTGGCGATCGGCGTGCGGGCGCCGTCGCCGGTGATGGTCGCGGTGACGGCGTCGAGGTCAGTGACGCCGGAGTTGGCGCGCTCGAGGCCGACGATGCCGTAGCCCTCGTAGGCCTCGTCGCCGCCGTCGCGGTCGTACCAGCGGATGTGGGCGCGGGCCTCGTCGCCGAACTGGTCCTCGGCGGCCCGGAGGTACTCCTGGGCGACCGGGAACTGGCCGGCCTGGTTCTTCTTGCGCAGGTAGGTGGCGGTAGCCGTCCATGCCTGCTGGGTCTTCTCCTGGCCGACCCAGCCGTCGTTGTCGTAGTCCGAGGCGTCCTGCAGCGTCGGCGCCACACCGGGCTTGAAGTCCGTGATGCCGAGCAGCGGATTCCATACCGGCGGCGTGGCCGGCCAGTTCGTGTCGATGTCGACCTTGAAGCGCCGCGCGAGCGCGGTTGTCTCTCCAGACACCAGATTCTCCCTGCTCAGAACGGGCGAGCGGCGGTAGGCCGCATCGCGTCGACGTAGTAGTTGGAGGTCCACTCCCACCGGTCGGTGGCGTCGCGGGCCTGGCCGAGGGCCGCCGACGAGCGGCGGTAGATCTGCACGACGCGGACGCCGCCGAGCTCGGTCTGCTCGAGGCCGTGCAGGACCTCGAAGACGGCGTCGTCCAGGTCGCGAACCTCGCGCGGGTCGCGGCCGGCCCGGGTGCGCACCTGCACGCCGACGGTGACGTCGGCCTGCGACGGGTGGTCGCTGACCGGGTACGCGCCGAGGCAGATAACCCGCTCGGGTTCGGGCGGCATGCCACTGTCCACGATTCCGGTGTCGCCGGCGGCGTAGGGGCTCCCGTCCGGGCGCCAGACGCCGACGCCGGCGTCGGCGAGCAGCTGGGCGATGCCGGACAGCAGGTTGGTGGTCCAGCCGCTCATCCGCGCATCTTCCGGCGGACCTCCGCGGCGACGAGGGCAATCATCGTGTTCTTCTCCGTGTGGAAGGGCTGCTCGAGGTACTTGGCCTGCCTGCCGGGGTCGTGCCGGTAGGTCAGCTCCTCGTGCTGGATCACGGCGTACGGGGTGTCGTACGAGACCGCGGCACGCCGCTCGGAGGCGTCGACGGAGGCGACACCGGACCGCTCAAGGGTGGCCTCGTCGATCGGGACGAGGGTCCGGGACACCTGCAGCAGGTGCTCGGCGGCGACGGTGAGGCCCTGGACCTGGCCGACGCGGATCTCGCCGAGGATCCGGGAGCCGTTCCACTGCCGGTAGACGGGCATGGGCGCCTCACTCGCAGACGATCTCCAGGTGCTCGGGCACGTCCAGGCCGCCGCCGTCGCGGCGCAGGGTGGTGATGACGAGGGTCTGCTGGCCGTCCGGGAGGGTGACCCTCGACCGGTCGGGGCAGACTGTGGCCAGCGGGGCGTACACCCGGGACATCGAGACCACGGTCGAGCCGGTGGGCAGGCGCATCAGCTTGCGGCCCTGGTCGGCGATGCACGGCGTGATCTGGACCGGCCGGCCGAAGACGTCGCCGTAGGCGCCGGAGCCGGCGTGCGGCTCGATCGTGACCGTGTGGCTGGCGCCGAGCTCGTCGAGCAGGTCAGCGAGGTCCATCAGGTCCCGACCTCCCACGAGATCTTGTCCGAGGGGAGCTCGCGCAGGCGGGCGAACGCGGCCGCGCTGTACGGGCTGGTGGGGCCCCCGCCGGCGGGCTGCTGCCGGGAGACGTTGACGGAGCCGATCGAAGCCGACGTGACGCCGGGAGCGCCGGCGGCCGCCGCGGTGCCGATGAAGCGCCCGTACTCCGCCTGCAGGCACGTTGCGTCGCGAAGGGCCATCGTGACCTCGGCGTCGGTGGGCATGCTGTCGGCGTTGACGTCGTACACGGCGGTCAGGAGCATCTCGTCGACACGCCTGGACGCGGCGATGAGCGCGCGGCGGGCGCCGGGCGGACAGGCGGTCAGCAGGTGGTTGGCGTAGTCGGTCGTCGTGGCGTACACCCGGGTGCCGGAGGCTGTGGCAGTCGGGTCCGGCGCGACGGAAACGACCAGGCGCTGCTTGCCCGCGCCGGAGCCAGTAACGTCCCAGCGCTCCACCCAGTCGCCGGCGACGACGAGCTCGTAGGCGGCGGCCTCCCAGGTCTTACCGCCGTCGCTCGAGGTCGTGGTCAGCACGGTCGCCGCGCCGGTCGCCGGGTTGGTGACGGTGACGGCGGCGGCCGTGGTGCCGTCCCCCTCGGCGACGGTCAGGGTTGGGATATGCCAGTCGCCGGCGTCGTAGACGTCGGTCACGATGCCTCCAGGGTGCTGCTGCGGCCGCCGGCGGCCAGGGTGCCGCGGGCGCGGCCGCCAGCGACGAGGAACCCGCCAGGACGGGTGACGACGCCACCGCTGGCCGAGAGCTGCACGGCAGCATCGATCTCGGACGCCGGAGGGAGGGTGCGCCGCTTCGCCCGGCCCAGCGGCAGCGCGGTTGTCGTCTCGCCGGCGACGGCCAGCTTGCGGGCCTTCCCCGCGGCCAGGGTGAGCGCAGTGCAGGTCTCGGTGGCGGTCGCGAGCGTCCGGGCCTTCGATCGGCCCAGGGTGAGCGCCGTGCTCGACTCGGCGGCGACGCCGAGGGTGTGGCGCTTGCCGCGGCCCAGCGCGAGCGCGCTGCTCGTCTCGACGGCGATCGGGAGGTCCAGGGTGATGCCACTGGAGATCGTGTACGACCAGCCCGGCGGGTCGGTGCCGACCGCTGGGCTGGTGTTGACGATCGAGGTCTGGTCGGCGCCGCCACCGGTGAGGTCGAGGACCAGATCGGTGTCCGCGGCCTGATTGAACGCCCACAGCGCTGCGGGGTTGAGGTCGTACCAGTCCTGTAGAGCGGTGTGCCCTGCCGCCTCGACTTGCATGTCGGTGAGGGCGGCCGCCCAGACGCCGATCGCGGCCCCGGTGAAGTTGCCGCGGTTGTAGGCCTTGCCCAGCCAGATGTTGTCGATGGCCGCACCCGGGTCGCCGAGGACGGATCCGTTGCTGTGCGCCCAAGTGCCGGTGGTCGGTGACCAGTAGTGCCAGCGGATCGTGGCGGAACCTGCGGCCTTGGAGTAGCCGACGATGGCCCACACGCCGGTCTCGCTGGTCGGGCCGCCGGTGAAGTCACCGTCCGCGAAGAACTTGCCGGAGTCGCTGAGCAGTGACCGGACCGGGGTGGTGCCAGCGCGCAATTGGATGACGCCCGTGCCGGAGCCGGCCACGTTGATGTAGGCCAGGATGGTGTGCGCGCCGGAGCCGAGTCCGGCCGCGCCGCCTGCGGCCTCGATGATGATCGAGTCGTTGGCGAACGACCAGGTCCGAGACACGGCGGACTCAGCTGGCCCGGGCGAAGTCGTTGACGGTGACGGTGATGTCCGTGCCGTCGGGCGTGGCGGCGAAGTCGTGCCAGCTCAGCGGGATGAGGTCGGCGTCGGTGCCGGTCGTGGTGTCAGGGTCGTAGGCGATGAGGATGTCGGAGATCGGGTTGCCGGTGGCCGCGGCCCAGACGATGTTGTCGCTGTCGAGCGCGACCCGGTCGTTGGCGTCGTCGATGGTCACCCCGACGTTGGTGAGGACCTTGCGGCCCATCGTGGTCTGCTCGTTCGACGGTCCGGCCAGCAGCGCGGCGACGGTGTCGTAGTCGATGAGGGTCGCGTCGGCCTCGACGCCGGAGGCCTCGATCGGGATGGCGATCAGGGCGTCGTTGGCGTTGGGGAGGCTGGCGTAGTGGGCGATGCGGCCCTTGGCGACGTTGAGGACGAAGGTGCCCACGGATGCTCCTAGGCGCTGGCGCCGATCAGGACGATGTCGTAGTCGACGCTGCTGCCGGCGCCCGAGTTGGCGACCCGGAGGATGTCGCCGGTGCTGGCGGTGACCGGGTAGCCGGTGGCGTCGGGGGCGACGAGGAGGAGTAGGCCGCCCGGGCGGACGATGATCTTGTCGGTGGCGTCGGCGACCCAGTTGATGAACTGGTTGGATGCGCCGCCGCCGACGATGACGTTGTTGGCGTTGCCTCGAGCGGCCCGGACGAGCATGGCCTTGATCCGGGCGAAGGTGATGGTGCCGCCGAGGCCGTCGGAGAGGGAGCCGGCCAGGTCGAGGTCGTCGTTGCTGGAGGCGTTGATCGTGCGGTGGTCGCTCCAGAGCTTATCGGCCTTGTCGGCGGTGGTGCCGGATGGCCACCGGTATGCGACGTCGAGGCTGATCGGGAGCTCGGCCTGGCCGAGGTCGAGCGCGTTCTGCAGGACGGCCGCCAGGTCGACGGCGATCCGCGTGTTGAGGGTCATGATCTGCCTTCCGGGCGGCTGAGCGGGCTCGTGGACAGCGCAGGGCCCGGCCGGCGGCGTGGCCGGGCCCGTAGGCGTGCTGGGTGCGTTAGGACACGATGGCGAGCGGGCACTTGGCGACGCCCGTCTGTGCGCCCGTGGTGGCCGGGAACGTGCCGCCGAGCGCCGACCCGAAGGTGAAGCCGAGCGCCTTGCTGCCGGTGTGCACGACCGCGGTGGCGGTGACGATCGGCGCGGCCCCGACCAGGCTGTTGACGGCGGTGGTCGCGGTCGTCGTGGTCGCGACGATGTACCAGCCGTCCTTCTGGATCGTGACCGGCGCGGTCAGCGCCAGCTTGAGCGCGCTGTTCGCCGCCCATGCCGCAGTGAGCTGGTCGGCGGTCTGGGCGAGCAGGTTGCCGTCCGGGTCGTACAGGGCGTGCGCCCGGTGGGTCGGCGTGTTCTCCGCGGTGTTGCCGGACACGAACGAGATGTTCGTGACGACGTCGCCCTTGCGCAGGTAGATCCGGGTGCCGATCGCCACGCCGGAGGCGGTGGCGGCCAGGTCGCTGGTGCACGCCCACACCGGGATGTTGGGGCGGACGAAGGCGTCCTCGTCGACGCCGGGCAGGGCGTTGTACGGCATGTCGAGCGCCGGCGAGTCGGCGAGTGGGCGGTTGTGGCGGCCGAGGACCGTCATGGCTCAGGCCTCCTTCGGGCCGAGGAAGGCCTCGGCCAGCTGGTCGCGGGTGGCGGATTCCGCCTCGGCATCGGGCACACCGTGGGTGACGGCGTAGGCCTTCCAGTCGGCCTTCGATGCAGAGCGGGTCGGCGGGCCGGCCTCCTTCGCATCGGCCTGGTCCTCGAGCGGCTTGCCGTTGGCGTCGAGCTCGGTGACCGTGTAGCCGCGCCGGCGCTGCGCGAACAGCACGATGCTGCGCCCGGGCGAGATCTGGTGCTCGTCGGCCAGGGAAACACCGTTGTGGTCGCGGGTGTCGTCGAACTGGACCCGCGCGACGCCGTCGGCGAAGGCCACGGGTCCGATGCGGCCGGTGAAGTCGGCCTTGGGCGTGCGGATTTCGAAGTAGTGGGTGGTCATCGTGGCCTCACTTGACCTTGATGTTGCGGAAGACGCCGCAGGAACGGGACGACTTGAGGACGAGGGTGGCCGGCCCGATCTCGAGCTCGCCGGTCTTGACCGCGCCGGAGGTGGTCCAGTCCGGGTCCCAGGTCTCGACGAGGGGCTTGCCGGCCACGGTGGCGCCGTGGAGCGCCTCGAGGCCGAACCGCACCGCGTAGAGGTCGGTGAGGTTGGTGATGTTCCCGCCGCCGCCCGCGCCGTCGGGGTCGCGGGTCTCGATCGGGATCGTGTACTGCAGCCCGGTGAGGTCGCTGTTGACCGTGCCGAGGTCCTGCAGGACGGCGTTGCCGTACCGCTCGATGGTGCGGCCGAGGCTGTCCTGCTCGATCGTGTAGGTGCCGGCCTTCTTGGCGATCGCCTTGACCCGGTTGATCATGAGCCGGTTGCCGAGCAGCGCGCCGGGCTCGCTGTCCAGCAGCGACAGGAACTCGTCGAGCACGTCCGAGGCGCTCACCGCCTTGTCGACCGTGTCGATCGCAGCCGCCGACCAGTCCACGTAGAACGTGGACGCGTTCGGGAAGAACTCCGTGACGCTGCCGGTGAGCGCGACGTCCAGGCCGTCGAAGCCGAGCGGGTCGCTGGCGTGGTCGCCGTTGATCAGCTTGTCCGCGAAGGTGACGGCGGCACCCTTGATGAGCTGGGTCGTCTGGAGCGCCATTTCGTCGGTGCGCCGCGGGCCGAGGTGGGCGAGGGCGCGGTCGAGGTTGTACGCGCCGCCGAACGGGTACAGCGACGCGGTGTACTGCGTGCGCTTGGCCTCGGCCGGCTGGTACTCGGTGTTGTAGGCGCGGAAGGCGCCGCCGCGGGTCTGGGTGAGCCGCGAATAGGTGTAGGTGGTGGAGGCGCCGCCCACGCCGGGTGTGGCGACGTCGTCCCATTCCATCTGGTCCATGAGCCACGACGTGCGACGAGTCTCGTCGATCACGGCGTAGTCCACGTCCGACGCGGAGTTCTTCTGCGCGTCGGCGAGGCTGATCACCATGTGGTGTCTCCTGGTTACTTGTTGAGGGTGCGGGCGTACGCCTCGCGCAGGCTCTTCGGCCGGCCTTCGCCGGAGCCGCCGGAGCCGCCGGCGACCGCGCCGAGGCGGCCGGTGCTGTTCGAGGTGGCCGCCTTGAGGTTCGGGTTCCGTGCGACCGCGGCCTCGATCTTGGCCTTGACGGCGGTCCGGAACTCGTCGCTGTCGGTGTCGGCCTCGAGCAGGTCGTCGAGGCTGTCGATGAACGACATGCTGTCGAGCAGGGCGTCCGGGTTGGCGCCGGCCTTGCCGGCGAGACGGTGGACGGCCAACTGCACGCCGGCGCGCCAGGCGGCGGCCTCGGCCTGCTCGGCTCGTGTGGTGAGCTGCGAGGCCGCGGCCTCCGGGTCGGTAGCCTCGCTGCCGTCCGGGTTCCGCCCGAGCGCCTTCAGCACTCCGGCAAGCCGGTCGTTCGCCGCCTTGGCCTCGGCCTTGGCGGTCTTCTCCCCGTCGCGGGCGGACTGGAGTGCTCGAGCGGCCCGGTCCGGGTCGAAGTCGCCGGTGAAGTTGGGCTTTCGGTCCGCGTCGCCGTCCTTGCCGTCGCCGCTGTCGCCGTCCTGCCCGGTGCTGCTGCCACCGCCGGCGCCGCCGTCGGTGGGGTTGTCCGTCGGCGCGTCGCGCAGGGCCGGGCCGCGGTAGGCGAGGCCGTTGATGGCGAGCAGGGTCCGACGTCGGGTGAGGTGCATGGGTGGCCCTCCTTGGGGTCAACCGGTGGTGATCTCGCCGCGGCCTTGCGCGGGAGTCTGTGGGGCGTGTCCGGGCATGCAAAACGGGGCCCTGAGCTGCTCAGGACCCCGTGTGCGGAGGACGCGTCAGTCGTTGCCGGGGATGTCAGACGGGTCGGCCCAGGCCTGGCGCTCGAGGGTGCGCTCCAGCTCCTCGATGCGGAGCCGGAGGGGCTGCGGCAGGTCGTTCCAGGTGGTCGCGGTCGCGAGCGCCTGCTGGATGTCGATGCGGTCGTCCGGGTGGACATCGTGGGCGCCGAGGAGGTCGACGAGCCGCTCGTACAGCTGTGCGTCAGGCTGGCCTGCCACTATGCCTCCTCGACTACCAGAACCGACCGGTTCAGGATGTTGAATGCGGGCTTTCCCGGCTTTGCGACGTGCGGCCCGGTCGTGTGCGGGATTTCGATCATGTCGTATCCCTTTGCCGCGGCGTACCGGCCTTCGTCATACAGGGTGCCGTTCTCGCCTACTTGGCCTTTCGCCTTCGACCGCGACGAGCTCGCTGCACGCGCTTCGCTGACGACCTTGGTATGCGGGACGATCTTGGCCGACTTCGGGATGAGGACTCGCACGAGGCTGCCTTTCGTGCCGTCAGCGTACTGCTCCGCGAACCCCTTGTCGGTGGCGAAGTAGTAGCCGTTGCCGAAGATGCCGAGGCCGTAGTACGCAGGCCCTGACCTCAGCTCCTCGTTGATGTCCGCGGCCGACTTGGTCTGCGACACCGCGCCTCCGCGGGTTGCGCGGAAGCCAGCCGAGCCGGTCGATCCGCGGACGCCGCGCCACGCCTCAATGTAGTTGCCCGTCGCCAGCAGCTTGTCCATGTCGGCCTTGCTGGCCACCGTCGGCACGTCGTCGAAGCCCTGCAGCGCGCCGATCGCCGCGAGACGGCCGTCAGCGGTCTTTCCGTCGTACTGGGTCCGCATCTGCTTGACCTGCTGCCGCAACGCGTCCTTGGTGGCCGTGTCCGGCAGCAGGTCGCGGCCAGTCGACGGCTTGTGCGGCGGCTTCGCCGGCGTCGGCGCGGGCGCGGCGATCGCGGCGGCAGCGGCCAGCCGGGCCGGCTTGGTTGTAACCGGGCCCGGCCGTCCGACCTGCCGATGCTTGGGCGGGAACAGGCTCATGACGTTCGCCTGCAGCTGGCCACCGGCGAGCGGCTTGAGCAGCTCGCCACGCTGGTCGAGCGCGTCGATCTCGTCGCGGGTCATCCACTTCGCGTCGGCGGTCTCCATGCGCGCGTGGTGCGAGCTCAGGTCGGGCTTGAGCTGCTTGTTGACAGTCGCCGCGATGGAGTGGTACGCCCAGCCGTCCGGGATCGAGTGCTCGTGGAAGCCGTGGACTTGAGCGCCGGCGAGGTCGGTGTCTTTGAAGCCGAGCTCCTCGACGACCTCGCGGGCGGCGCCCTGGAAGTAGTCCTCCTTCGACTCGCGCGCCCCACCAGGAAACTGCCACTTGCCCGGGTCGCTGATACCCGGCCCGCGCTGCACCATCAGGTACCGCTCTTTGCCGTCGGCCGGGTCGACGTGGCGCAGCATGAGGCCGCTGGCCCCGTACTTGCCCCACGGCCCGCTCTGGCCGTTCTTCAGCCGGAACCATCCATCGCCGGACTGGCCACGCTGCCCAGCCGGCAGCACCGTGAGCCGCCCTGAAAGGCCGTTCGGGAAGCGGGTCTGGCCGGCCACGGCGCTGACTGGAGGGAGTACCGACTGGGTCGGGATGTGCCCGTGTGGGGTGCCCGGTGGGGTGAACCGGTCGATGAGCTTCTGGGCCCGCTTGGTGCTGGCCAGGCTCTTCGAGGTGGTGGCAATGTACGACAGGTCCCCGAGCAGCGTGGACTTTTCGGCCGCGCTGAGCCCATCGAAGTCGTCACGGCGGAGCCCGCCGTACGCGCTGAGCTGGAAGGCCATCTGCCGGGCCTTGGGGTGGCGCCCGTAGATGGCGTCGCGTGCAGTGTCCACTTTCGCGGTACTGGACGTGGCTGTGGGCGGTGCCGCCGCGCTCGGTTTGCTGGTGGACGCGCCGAACGCTGCACGTGCGCGTCCGGCTTTCGCCGCGTGCGGTGTTGCTGGCGCGGGCGCCGGAGCCACGTGGGCGGCTGGCGCAGGCGACGACCCCGCCGAGGGCCAGGACCCGGGCGTCGGGGCCGGACGCGCCGCGCGCATGCGCTGTGCGGCGCGTCCGGTGCCTGCGGGCGTCGGAACGCTTGGTGTGACCGCTGGTACCGTCGGCGCGCCGGCCGAACCCTTCTTGACGAACCTCCCGCCGTGCCCACGTGGGTGCTTGATGTTGAAGGCCGCGAGCGCGCCGTCGCTGAGCTTCCCGCGTGCCTTAGCCATGGTTCCTCCGGTCAGCGCGCGGCGCCGATCTGTTCTCGCTCTGGGTGGCGGCGCAGGCCGGTCGTGGCGACGTGCGCACGGATACGGGCCTGCCAGGCGCGGACCTTGGCCCGGGCGCGGTCGCTGGCGGCCGGGTCGATGGCCGCGGCCGCGCGGAGCTTCCAGGCGCGGACGCCGCGTTCGAGGTACCGCAGCTGCTGCCGGGCCCGGTCGCCTTCGGGATCCGCGGTATGGTGCGGGATCCTCGTGACGCCGGGCAGGTAGATCGACAGGCTGTGCCTGCAGTTCGGGTGCATGAGGCCGGCGGCGATCGCCTCGGCGACGCTGCCAGCGATGTGGACGTCGACGAGCTCGCCGTCACGGGTGGCGTGCTCGAGGCGGACGGTACGGGCGCCCGGGGGGCCGACGCGGGCGAGAACCTTGCCCTCCCACGGCCGGCACAGGATGCACTCCTGTGGGGCGTCGGAGACGATGACGAGGTCGATTCCGGCCTGGCCGAGCCGGTCGAGGTGGCCCTGTACCGCGGCGTGCGCGGTAGTGGTGCGGACGGCCATCTCGACGTAGGAGGCGAGGTTCCAGCGTCGGCCGCGGCTGTCGACGAAGCCGGTGATGCCCTGCCCGAGGAGCTGCTCCCAGGCCTGTTGAGCGGCCTGACGCCGGGTCAGCGTGCCGAGGAGCACCGGTGCGGCCGCTCGAGCGACGACCGTGCGGTAGGCGTCGAGCGCCCAGCGCAGGACCGGCAGGTGGGTGCCCTGCAGTGTGCTGGCCAGGTTGAACGCCAGGACCTGCAGGGCGTCGACGCCGGGCAGCGCTGCCCGGACGGCGGTGGCCTCCGCCCAGATCGCCGCGGCGTGCTGCTCGGCGACCGCGGAGAGCCGGGCCATGCCAGCTACCTGGTTGCCGAGGGCGAGCCGGTGCAGCTGCGGGATCTGCTGCCGGGCGAGCTCGTCGAGCGCTTCGCGGCCGCCGCGCACGTACGCAAGCACGATGGCCTGCGCGATCTGGTCGCGCTGGCGCCCGGTGAGCTGCTGCAGCAGCCGCTCGGCCCAACGGCGGAGCGTGGCCAGGGCGGCGAGCTTGTCGGCGGCCCAGGTGGGCGCTGGCATGCCGGCCGCGAGCCGGCGCGCGACCTCGGCGGCGAGCTGCCGCTCGACGTCGGCGTACAGGTCGGCGAGGTTGGCGGCCAGGTCCTCGGCAAGGGTCCGGGAGACGGGCACCGGCTACCTCCCGGGCGGCTGCCCCTTGGCTGGCGGTCCGGGTGGCCCTGGCCGGTCGTTGCCGGGCGGGGCGAAGTCGGCGCCGCCCATAAGCGTCGGGTCGGCCACCTGCTCCTCGTCCTTGAGCGCCTGGACCTCGGCCTTGACTTGGCCGTTGTCCCAGTCGGGGTGGACCATCCGGACTAGGACTTCCTTGGAGGCGGCCTTCGCGCCGGCGAGCAGCGACACGGTCTGGGCGACGTCGAGAGGCGACTCCGTGACGCTGTCGCCGAACTCGAGCTTCAGCCGGACCGGGGCCGGGCCGCCGAAGTGGGCCTGCTCGAGCATCAGGTGCTTGAACAGGAACCGGGCGAGACCAGGCTTCCAGTTGATGATCTTCCGGTTGCGGGTCGTGAACGACCGGCGCTCGCGCTGCTCGACCTCCGTCGCGGTGGCGGCGACCTGGTCCGCCTCCCCGAAGGTCTGCGTGGAGTACCCGGCGGAGCGGAGCACCCAGGCGGTCAGCGCGTCGCAGGTTGCGCCGTGCTCGGCGAACCGGATGGCGAACTGGTTGAGCGTGATCGGCGCGCTGTTGTTCTGCGAGGGCGGCACGTTCACCGGCGCCCAAACCTCCCTGTCGAGGTCCAGGTAGGCGCCGCCGCCGGGCCCGTTGGACTCGAGCATGTTGCGGTCGGCGATGATCCGGGCCTTGCCGAGGCGCAGGTCGCGCATCCACGAGGTCCAGGCCTCGTCGAGCGCGTCCAGACCGGGCTCGACGCCGTCAATGTCCGGCCGGCCGAGCTGCTCGAGCTGCGGCTTGCCGCGCCACCGCCGGTTCGGCCCGAGGTTCGGGATCCGCTCGACTGTCAGGCCCTTGACGCCAGTCTCCTGCCCGGAGCCTTCGTCGAGGCCGGGGATGAGCACCGCGGCGTCGGGGTGCTCGGTGAGCGGCACCTTCTGGCCGAGGTTGTCGCGACGGCCCTCGTACAGGGCATAGTCGATCCGACCGTCGGTGTGGTCTTCGACGAGCCGCAGGTAGGTGTCGCCGTCCTCGAGCAGGCAGCGGAAGAACCGCACCGCGATGAGGTGCCCGTAGCGGATCGTCGGGATGGCCGCGTCGGCGTGGACGAGCGCGGGGATGGCGCGCCCGGGCGCGATGTCCTCGTCGATGACGGACCGGAAGTAGATGTCACCGAGGGCAGTGTCGAGCTCGGCGCCGTCGAGGAGCAGCTGGTGCCAGCTGTCCTCCTCAAGAAGCTGCTCGTAGCGCTTCCGGACGTCGTCCGGGACGTCGTCTTCGGCAAGGGTCGGCGGCTCGCTGAAGAGCATGTCCGCGGAGGCGCGGGCGATGTCGGAGGCGAGCGGGATATGCAGGCGGGTGTCGGGGCCGTTGAGCGGGCTGGGGCGGCCCCAGAGCCATCGGCTGGCCTTGCCGATGATGCCGCCGGCGTACTGGCTGGGCCGGGCGCGGGCTACGACGTCGGGGCGGATGCCGGAGCCGGCGTAGACGCTGCGGAGCCGGTCGGTGTCGTTGGAGTACCAGGCGTCCCAGACGCGGTAGGCGTCGTAGGCCGGTTTGTACGCCTTGGGCGGCCATTCGGTGCCGTTGGCGGGCAGCGCCACGATCGCCTCTCTCGGGTCAGGAGGTGTACCCGGCCTCGCGGAGCTCGCGTTCGGCGAGGCACTCGTCGGCTGGTGGGGTGTCGGCAGCGGCATCGCCGCCGGCGGTGGAGAGCGGGACGAGGCCGGGCATGACGTCGAGGGAGAACGGCATGAGGCCGCCGCCGTAGAAGGTGACCCAGACGGTGCCGCCGGCGAGCAGCTCCTCGACGTCGCCTGGCTCGAGCTCGCAGCGCACGGAGACGCGGGTGAAGCCCGTGTCGGGGCCCTGGTCGACGAGCGTCTCGACAGTTTCGATCTTGCCGCTGTCGTCGCCCTCGGGTGGGCCGAAGGTCACGCGGTGCGCGCCGGGCCAGATCTCGCGGTCGGGGATCGGTGTCGGGCGCACCGGGGCTCCTGTCGGTCAGGCTGCGAGCTCGAGGTCGCGGCGCAGCAGCGGGGTCCAGTTGTGCTGGGTGGTGCGGATCGCGTACCGGCCGGCGTCCAGGCTGTGGTCGTCGAGCTTGATCGGGGCGTCCTCGCCGAGCTCGGCCTTGTCGGGGTCCCAGGCGTAGCCGGGGATCTCCTCGATCCAGCCCTCGCAGGATTCGTGCACGTAAAGGGCGCCCTGGGCGAGGAGGGAGCCGATGAGGCGGATGCCGTCGATCACGCTGTTGTCGGCGTAGACGGGGCTGAGGCCGTCCTGCCAGAGCTGGGTGATGAAGCTGGCCGCGGAGGGGTCGACGCATACCCAGTCGGGCGCCAGCTTCTGCTCGCGCATCCAGGCGCGGAGCCGGGTCGAGTACTCGACGTCGGTGAGCTGGCGCATGCGCTTCTTGGAGTCCCAGCGCCACTCGCGGACGAGGTACAGGTTGCCGTCGACGCCGACGCCCAGGACGAGGCCGGCGAAGGGGTTGACGGTGCCGTAGTCGACGCCGAGCGAGATCCAGCGCGTGATCGCGGGCAGGGCCTTGACGACGTGCCGGTCGTGGTCCCAGTTCTCGTAGATGGCGCCTTCGGCGAGGCACCACTCGCCCAAGATCATGCGCCGATACCACAGCCCGGTGTACTGGCGCCGCATGCGGGCCTTGACCTTGTCGGACAGCACTGGGTTGTCGTCGATCAGGAACTTCCAGACCTTCCAGTCGCCGTGGTGGCGCTTCCCGGGCCCAGACTCGTCGATGTAGTCCTTTTTGAGCCAGTGGCGCGGGTTGTCCGGGTTGGTGTTGCCGAACAGCTGCGCCCCGTCGAGCGAGCAGCGGCCGAGGAGCTGCTCGTGGAAGGACTCGGGCATCAGCGACCACTCGTCGACGTAGCCGGAGGCGCAGGTCATGCCGCGTAGCCGGCCCTCGGAGCGCTCGTCGTTGAAGGTGATGACCTCGATGGTCTTCCCAAGGATCTTGGCGGTCGGAGCGCCGCGCGTGTAGCTGGTGGCCTTGGCCAGCGGGCCGAAGAGCCGGGCCTCTCGGAGCGGGTTGAAGATGTTCCGGACCGCGGTGTCGTACGTCTTGGAGCACACGACCAGGTCGCCGCCGGTGGGCGCGTCGGCAACCTGCATGAGCCAGCGCAACAGCCCGGAGGCGGTCTTGCCGGAGCGGATGGCGCCGTCGGCGAGGTTGACGAAGGCGTCGGAGTCGACGACGTAATCGATCTGCTTCTCGGAGAGGGGCAGACCCCGGATGTCGATCTTCACTGCTGGCCTCGAGACGCGTCCCGAGCGGCGCGCAGCTGGTCACGTAGCTCGAGCAGCATGCCCTTCTCCTCCTCCGAGCCGGTGGCCTTGTCGTACTCGGCGAGGCGGAGCGCGGTGCTCGTCAGCGCGGCGATCGCCGCGGCGATGGACTGCTTGTCTCGGAACGGCGGCTCAGGGTGGCGCATCTCCTCGTAGGTGTTCTCCTTGCCGCCGAAGTTGTAGACGGTGGCCGGGGCGAACATCTGGCCGAGCAGCTTCTGGCTGGCCTCGAGCGCGTCGAGCTGCAGCTGCGCCCGCCGGGCCGCGCCGTCCGCCTTCTTGGCTTCGGTGGCGGCCGCGGTCGCGCCGGCGCGCTCGAAGCTGAGGCCGAGCTCGGCGGCGATGCGGCTGATGGTGCGGCCGGACCGGCCGAGCTGGCGAGCGATCTCGTTGCGGGACAGGCCCTGGCCGTGGAGCTCGCGGACGCGGTCGTAATCCTGGGGGGTGACCGCGTTGGTTGTCATCGGTCACCTCAAGCCGGAATCGCGTAGCCGACCGGACCATTGACCGGCGTGTGTAGGTGTCGGGACGCTGGTCGGATGCCGCAGCAGCCGGAAGCGTGGGACCCGTATGGCGTGCCGTCGGCGCCTCCGTATCAGCAGCGGCCGTACTCGCCGCCGCAGCCGCCGGCCTATCCGCGGCCGGTGCCGCCTCCTCCGCCGCAGCAGATCGTGATTGTGACGCCGACGACTCCTCCGCCGCGGGGCTCGAAGGCTGCGGCGACAGCGGGCTGGGTAATCGCCCTGTGGATCTTGTCGCCGATCATCTTCGTGGCGCTGCTGTGCGTCACGTTCGTGCTGATCGGCGGCGTGACGGCGATCCTGCCGACCAAGGCCGTGCCGACGGTGTCGGCGCCTGCTACGCCCTGACGACGCAGTCCCCCGCGTACAGCCAGAAATGTCGTACCCAGTCGTTATGGTGGGCGGCTGAGCGCGGGTGGCGGAGTGTGCCGCCCGCACGAATGAGGGGATGCCGTATGGCAAGCGAAGACGAGGACGACCTGTACACCCAGGCACGGACGGCGATTCTGCAACGGATCATCAGGAACGCGGAGAACCGGGCAGTTAGCGGCGATAACGGCGTTCTCGAGCTGGCCGAGGCGTACACGGTGCTTCGGCTAGGCGTGTTGTCGGGTCGAGTCAACGCGAAGTAGCAGCTGCGCTAGCTCGTTCGGGCTCGGCCCCTCCGGGGTGCCGAGCCCTCCTCGTAGTCGCCAGGGGGCGGGGGTGCGCGGGCCACCGTTCAGGCCGTTGCGTGGTGGCAGCCCCGCGACCACTGACGCTCGTAGGCGGGGGTCGCTCCCAGCCGCGCACCCCCGATCATCATCAAAATGGGAGCTTTGGTACCCGGCCCGACTTGCATGCGCTGGACTCGCGCCCAGCAGAGACGATCACGATCCGAGGGCCAGCACCTGCTCCTCAAACCACCAGCGAAGCTGCGCCAGGGCAGGTGACATGTCGCGGCCAGCTAGCAGTTCGAGGTATCGGGCACGGAACCGGCGTTGGGCGTCGTCCTTTTCGTCCGACGCTGCGGGTAGGTGCCCTTCGGGCACCCACTCCATGTGCCCGACTGTGTATTCGATCGGCCATTGCAGTGGCCACGTGATAACCCCGATTGGCTGGCCAACCGCGCTGAGCTGATGAACGGTGTGGTTAGCTGCGTACCTGGTTGCTTCGAGCAGGTCCACCATTCTGGCGCGGGTCGCGGTATACGAAGCCGTCGTTTTGCACATGTCGTCGAGTCCGCGGGCCAGAAGCAGCATGGTGAAGGCGTAGCCGTACTGCCTCAACGCGCGGTCCCGGAGTTCCTCGGTGTACTTGCTACCTTGGATGGCTTTCAGCCCGTAGGTCCACTGGTCGTGGGCGAGTTGTAGCAGACGAAGTGCGTTGTCGGCCTTGTGGTGGTTGTAGGTCAGCACAGTTACCGGCCAGGCCACTGAGCGAGCGGTGGCAATACCTCGGCCGGGTCGGCGGGGCGGGCGGCGGGGACGTCGGTCATGCGCACCTCGCTCGACAGGGTGGCGGGTCCATGAGACGCAAAAAGCGCCGTCGCCCCGGACTGTGGGCACACGTCGCCTGCTGCGTTGGAATGGACAAATGATCAGGCGGCCGCCTGCCCGGTGTCAAGCGACCTTCGCCGGCCACGCCGGGACTCGCGCGTGCGCAGCTCGGCGGCGGCGGCCTGGTCGAGGCGGTACCACGTTGTGCCGCGGCCGCGGCCGGGCCGGTGAATTCGCTCGATCAGGCTGCGACGGCCCCAGCTGTAGACGAGGTCGGCGTCGACGTCCGGGCATGCGAGCTCAGCGGCGATCTCCGCCGCCGTGCCGTAGTCGACGCCGTCCACGGTGATCATGCCCCTTCTGCCCCCCGCGGCAGATCCTCACTGGGCAGGTGCAGGGAAAGACCAGTGATCGGGTTCTCTGTGAGCTGGCTGTCGTACACGAAATCAACGGGTTCGTCCGCGCGGAGGCCAGCACGTCGACCCAGCTCAACGAAGTGAATTAGCTCGCCCCACGTGAGCTGGTTGTCGATCTCCAGCGTCACGCGAAGGTTGTTCTGGGTCTTCTCGAATTCCGACATGCAGGGATCCTCCTCGGCGTCAGGCCACAGTCAAGGTCGACGCGCGGTGTGCCGCGTCCGCACCTGCAGAACTTGCGAGCGGGCTGCTGGCATCCCAGATGTGCCGTACGCCACGCGCGCGAATCGGCATGCCGCAGGGGCAGCCGTCGCCGGCCCGTGGGTCGCCGTCGCCGAGGCAGAGGCACGTGTCGGTCCGGCAGACGATCGTCCACCGCGCCGAGCTCGGCGCCGACGTCTGCACACGCAGCCGGCGCTCGCGGCAGGTCGGGCACGGCGGAGCGCCGGGCACCGGCACCGAGTCGGGGCGCAGGCCCATCGCCGAGCGGAGCCGCGCGTCCTCCTCGGCGAGCATCCGCTCGACCTGGTCGCACAAGCCCGGCGGCGTGCCGGGGATGGCCGCGACGAGGTACGACCAGCGCCAGTGGCCGCCGCGGCGCACGCCCAGGTCCTCGATGACGATGCGCCAGAGCGGCGAGAGCTGCAGGACTGGGTGCGCGCGGTTGGCGTAGGCGACGATGTCGACGGCCGCGGCCAGCACGCTGGTGATGTCCTGCTCGAGGTCGATCAGGTCGAGCGGGACCGGGGCGGGTGGCGAGGCGGAGGGCTTGAGGCCGGTCATGGCGCCGGCGGCTCGCTCGGCCCGCTCGGCGCGGAGCAGCGTGTCGAAGGCGTGGAGCTCGGCGAGGGTGCGCATGCGGCCGCGGCCGGTGGCGAGGTTCCGGCGCTGGATGGTGAGGGCGTCGCGGTAGTCGGGGAGGTAGGTGAGGGCGGCGCGGAGCGACCAGATGGCGGCGAGGGCGTGGAGGGTGTGCGGGTGGTGCATGATCGCTCCCCGTGGGCGGGACGCACACCATAAGCGTCATTATGGTGTGCGTCAAAACGGACATTTCTCAAGCAGTTTGTGAGCCTGATTCGCGTTTTGCTCTCGCTCGGCGCGGTCCGGCTCGGCCGGTGAGTTGCCACGTGCCTTGGCCTGGCAGCACGGCGAGCGGGTGGTAGACCGCGAGCGGGTCGCCGCGCCGGCGGGCACGGCACACCATCTGGTCGAGGGCGGCGCGGGTCATGCCGATCGCCGCTGCAATCTCGGCGACGGGGCGGCCTCGGGGCGCGAGGCGGGCCCACTCCTCGAGGCGCAGGATCGTGTCGGCGTCGGGCCCGGGCGGTCTTCCCCTGCGGCCGGCGGTCATGGCCACCTCCGCCCAAGCGCACGCTCTGTGGCGGTCCAGGTGTCGTCGAGGTGCTGCAGGAGCGGGTCGATGCGGTCGGTGAGCGCGTCGAGCTCGGCCAGGCGCTCGCGATGCGCCGGCGGCTCCGGGCGGGTGAAGAGTGCCCGGAACCGCTCCTCCTGGTCGTGGTGCTCGGCGTTGAGGCGGTCGACGAAGGCCTCGATGTCGGGGCGTGGGCAGCGGCAGGCGTGGCCGTGGGCAGCGCATGGGTCGGTGGGTGGTGCGCCGGCGAGGAGTGCGCGCATCTCCTCGCCGAGCGCCCGGACCCCGTCGAGCGGGCTCACAGCGGGCCGCCGATCACCACGGCATCCCGCACCCAGGTCGCCTCCACCAGCACGGCGCGGTGCCCGCCGGTGAGCGCCTCATGGAGGGCCTTGTCGGCGCCGGCGCGCTGCTGGTGGAGTTCGCCGTCGAAGTCGAGGAGCCACCGGCCCTCGCCACGCCGCAGGACGATCCAGCCGAGGACGTTCCCGCGGGCGGGCCGCATCGGCGCCGGTGTGGCGGCGTCGATGAGGTCCTGGAGCGACCCTTGCGCGCGGCGCGAGGAACCGAGGACGCCCGGTTCCGTTTGGTGGGGTTCAGGGGTTGTTGGCACGTTGGGTCTCCTCGGCTTCGAGTCGGATGGCGCGGGCTACTTCGGGTGTGACCGGGTAGCGCTCTGGTCTTGGGTCGGGCTCTTTGGCACCGAGGTGGGTGTGGGCTGTGGCTCGTGCGATGGCTGTGGCGGCCGCGGCTTGGGCGCGTTTCTCGCGTGGTGTGCGGTGTGGGGTCATGCGGCGCCGCCTTGGACGAGGCGGAGGGGCGGCGTCGGGCAGATGCGGCAGCCGTCGACGAAGCCTCTGCGGCTGGGGGCGCGGCCGTGTTCGCAGCGGGTGGGGTCGCGTGTGGCGCCGGTGGCGTGGTTGCAGGCGGGGCATCGGAAGGCGGCGGTGGGGTCGATGCCGTGTGGGCATGGCTCGGCTATTGATTGCTCGCCTTCGATGAAATGTGGATCTTCGGCGGACGGTGGGTCGGCTATCACCGTGAGGTCCGTACGAAGAGCAAGATCATTTGGCTCGGTCGTAGTAGTTGTCTCGGTGCTTTGGCTCGGTGGGGGGGCATGGCGTGACCCGTACTGCGGCACGGCGTGACCCGTACTGGCGTCGCTAGGGGGCACGGCGTGACCCGTACTGGCGTCGGCCGTGAGGGCCGGTACGGGGGCGTCTGTGACCCGTACCGGCGGGTTATCCACAGGCTGTACGGGGGTCGCCGTGACCCGTACCGGCGTCTCTGTACGGGGGCGGGCGTGACCCGTACCGGGGTCGTCGTCCGGGCCTGCGGATACCGTTCGGCGGCGGTTGCCGCCGCGGATCTCCTCGATCGCCTGGTCCATTTCGGACGGCGTGAGGACGGTGACGCGGTCGAGGATGTCGGCGGGCATCGTCAGCTGGTACACGTCTGAGTGGCCGCGGCGGGCGGCGGAGCGGACGAGCCGGATGATGCCGAGCGCGCGGATGGCGGCCATGCAGCGCTTCGCGGTGCGGTAGTCGATCTCGCACTCAACAGCGATCCGGGCGAGGCCGGGCCGGACGTCACTGCCGTCGACGTAGTCGGCGCAGGCCGCCAGGTCGAAGGCGACCGCCTTGATGACGCGGCCGGCGACGCCGGGCACGAGGCCGTTGAACCGCATCCGGCGCACCATGTTCAGCCACGCGCCGGGGGCCTGGTCCACCGTTTCCAACGGGGTGCCTCCATGATCAAAGGTGATCGATGAGCGTCTAGGTGCGCCTCGGCGCGGTCACCGGGGAGGTGGAGACCGCGCCGAGGCAGTGCGGGGAAGGCGTCAGCTGGGGACGGCGACCAGGTGCCGCGGCCTGCTCGTCTCGCCCGTGAGCTGCATCCACAGGTCCCAGCAGGCGTCGCAGTCGCACATGCGCGCGGCATTGGGGCTGCTGTCGGCTTTCTCGCCCGGGCGGGTGAGCTCGGTGACCGGCTCGCAGGTGAGCGCCTTCCAGCGCGGCGCGGTCTCAGGCGGTCTCCAGTTGGAGCGGCGGCAGCACGTGCGGCGCTGCGCCGACGTCACGACCTTGCCGTCGACCGTGTCGCCGGCGGTGGTGCCGGTGCGCTCCTGCCAGTAGTCCGGGTGGTTGCAGGTGGCGCAGCGGTGGATGATCAGCACGTCAGTCGTCCTCTCGTTCGCCGAGGCGGCGTAGCTCGAGCTGGCGGGTCTCCGGGTCCAGCTCCGGGTACTTCTGGGGCGGCGGCTCGACGGGCTCGTCCACGCCGTAGTGGTGGCCGTCGCCGGGGGCACCGACCATGCGGCATGACCTGCACGTCTCCCAGCCGCGGTAGTCCTGGGGGATGGTGTCGTCGGCCTCGAACCGGTGCCGGGCCACGCGGGTGCGGGCAGCCCCGGGGGCGGCCGGGCGCCGGCGTCGGGTACGGGCGGGCGTGGCCCGCGGGAACTGGCTGCTCATGAGTGGTCCCGGTGGATCTCAATGCGGACTTTGAGCAGGTCACCGCCGCAGTTGCGGCACGGGCCGGGGTCGAACTGGCGGCGGTGGCAGGTCGAGCGCGGGCACCACCAGGCCGGGTAGTCCAGCAGCGGCGTGCGCCCCGCCGATGCGGCCGGGGCCGGTGCGCTGACCTCGTGCGGCACGAAGGGCACGGCCGGGGCGGTGGCGACCTGGTCGACGTCGACGCCGGGCCGGGCCGGGGGTGCCGCGGTGAGACGCGGCTCGCGGCGGGCCTGGGCGGTCTTCAGTCGGGCGGGTTTGGGCTCGGCGGCGGCTTCGGGTGGTAGTGCTGCTTCAGGCGCGGTGGGCGGCGCGAGGCCAGCAGGAGCGTCGTCGGGTACGGCTTCGGGCGTCGGGGCAGCAACGGGCGCCTCCTGCGGTCTGGTGGTGACAGCGGCCAGGCTGCCGCGCCGGCGGCGCCCGGTGTCGGCATACCGAGAGTGCGGCGCGGCCGCCGGCGGGGCCTCCGCCGGCGGCGCGGGCTGATCGAGCAGGGACACGAGGTGCCGGGCGTGGTCGCGGCTGTAGCCGCACACCCCCGCGACGACGTGGGTGACCTCGTCGCGGGCGGCGCCGAGCGCGGGCGAGAGGCTGCTGATCTCCATCCCGGCGGCGTACTTGGGGAGGATTCGCTCCTGCATCGGCGTCATGGTCATGACGTCACCGAGGCCAGGGGGCGACGGTCGGGCATCAGGCGGCAGGTGCAGTCCCGGTAGTCGGGGACCTTGCAGCGGCGGCAGCCGGGCGCGAGCGGCCACGGCGACGCCACCGAGGTCGGCTCCTCGACGGGCTGTGGGGCGTCGACCGGCTCAACGTCGGGCTCGTCGACGGGCGCCGGTTCCGGCCACTCGAACGACTCGACGTCGGCGACGAGCGCGGCCGCCGCGGCGTTGACGACCACGGCGGGCACGTCGCGGGTGGCGAGCTGCCGGAGGTGCCGCTCGAGCGCGGCCTCGTCCTCGCGGAGCGCGGCCGCACTCGGCCGGTCGATCAGGTGCGCTGGCGCCCACCGGTCCACCCACTCCAGGCCGTGCCGGTCGAGGACCAGCTGCGCACGCGTGACGGCGACGTAGGCGAGCATCGCGTCAGCGCGGGGCAGCTCCGGGTCGGGGTTGTCCTCGCTGCGGCGAGGCTCGCGGAAATCGTCGGCGATCCGGACCTTCGACCATTCGCGGCCCTTGGCCTTGTGCGCGGTGGAGAGCACGACGTCGGCGTGGTGCTCGTCGACGAGCTGCTCGAGGATCTGCAGCACACCCTCGGGCTTGTACTTCTCGATCAGCCCGACCGCGACCTGCAGGTCGCTGCCGGCCGAGTCCTGCATGACGTAGTCCAGGACCTCGCCCCACGAGCTGAACGCCATCAGTTCCGGGTGTGCGGTGCCGCGGCCGGCCATGAGGTCGATCGCGGCCTCGGCCAGGCGGCGGACGTCATCGCCGCCGCCGACCAGCGCGGGCCGGACGCCCTGGGCGATTGCCGCCGCTGCCTGGCGCACCGCCTCCGCGTTGGTTCTGCAGAGAACGGCGTCGGGCCCGTCGGGCAGCTCGAGCGAGACAACCTCGGACGGGATCGGTTCGTGCCCGGTCAGGCGCAGCGGCGCGTCGAGGATGGCCAGCCACTTGTTGGCCTCGTGCGCGACTGCGGGTCCGAACCGGAAGCTCTTCGACAGCTGCAGCCGGCGGCCCGTGAAGGTGGCCATCGCGTCGACGGCGCCGCGCCATCCGTAGATGGCCTGCGAGCGATCGCCGACGAGGATGCGCTGCGCCTGTTGGGCCTCGACGACGCCGGCGACGGCAGCGTTGGAATCCTGGGCCTCGTCGAGGAGCACGTAGTCGACCGGCAGCCGAGGGCCGCTCAGGGCCCACAGCTTGAGGTAGACGTCGTGCGTGAACCTCAACTGGCCGTCGAGGCGGCTGAGGTCCTCCCAGGCCGTGCGGGCGTACGGGACGATGACCGATGCCAGGACCTGCCGGGTGATGGTTCCCGTCAGACCCTCGATGCGGGGCACGTGCCAGGCCTCGGGCTGCTGGTCGGCGCTGTAGCAGAACCGCTCGACAGTCTGCATGGTCATCCGGGCCAGCTGCGTCGGGGAGAGCGGGCCGAGGTCACCGCTGACCTGCACCGGGTTGTTGATCCGCAGGGCCTTGGCGGTCTCACGGGCGGGCATCCGCGGCGCGTTGAGCCGGTGCGCGTACTGCCGGCCGACCGCCTGGAAGGCCAGGCTGTGGCTGGTCTTGCACTGCACCGACCGGGGGAACTTGCGGCTGGCGTCGGCGGCGATCGCCTTGTTGTAGGCCAGGTAGATGCCGCGCCGCCGCGGGTTGGCGGCGGCGAGCATCTCGAGCGTGGAGGTCTTGCCGGTGCCAGCGCCGGCCTCCACCACCAGGTCCTCGCCGGTGGTGGAGGCGTCGACGATCGCGGCCTGCTCATGCGTCGGGCGGTTCATGCGGAGACCTCCGCCTGGACCTCGTCGACGACGAGCCGGGCAACGGCGAGCGCAGCGGTGCGGGCCTCGAAGAGGCCGTCCAGGGCGGCGTCGGCCAGCGCGGCCGCGGACTCCTTGGCATCGCTGCTCGCGCGGATGCTGATGCCCTTCGGCGCGCCGCCGGCGACGAACTCGAGGCCGGGAATGACCTCGCCGTCCTCGGTGCACGCCGCGCGACGCTTCGCCGCGGCCTTGCGCACGACCTCGTCGTAGGCGGGCCGTACCCGGGTCGTGACGATGGTTTCGACCTGCTCGGGGAAGGTGGCGGCGACCCACTCGGTGTAGGCGGCTTCGTCGACGACGTCGACGCGGTCGGCGGTCAGCGAGAGCGGCACCGTGCCGACGTCGGGGATGCGCCACGTGGGGGCGATGCCGTCCCGGGCAAACTCGGCCTGGGCCTGCTTGTCGAGGGCGTTGCGGGCCCCGGCGGCGCGGCTCTTGGCCTGGGCGGCGACGGCGTCCCACCAGACGGCCTCGGCGGCCAGCTGGGCGCGCGGCACGACCGGTGCAGGGGCGGCGGCCTCCTCCGGCTGGATGACCTCTGCCGGTGGATCAGCCCAATTCGGAGTTGGCCAAAGGTCGTCGGTCATGCGTTTGCTCCCTCACGCTGGCGCGCGACCTGGGCGCGGCGGTCCTTGAGCGCGGCGATGACCTGGTCGGCCTCGGCGAGCGTCAGGTCCTTGCTGGTGGTCAGCAGGTGCTCGTCGGCCCGGCCGAGGATGCGGTTGATCACCATCAGGCGGTTGTCGCGGTTGCCGTCGCCGGCGTAGCCGAGCTCGCGCCACAGGGCGTGCATGTGCCGGTGCTGCTCGTCGGTCACCCCGGTCGGGGCCGCGGGCGAGGCCTCGGCCGTGTCGTGGATGCGGCGCTGCAGCTGCTGGTAGAGGGGCTCGTCGTCGCCGGTGGCGTTGACGATCACCGTCTTGGCCGTCTCAGGGTGCTCGGCCTTGAGCTTCGCCAGGGCGGTGCGGAGCTCCTCGGCGGTGCGTTCCGGCTTGAGGGCCCAGTCGCGGAGCGCGATCGCGCGCTTGCGGCGATCGTCTTCCGTTTCCGCCGGGGCGGCCGGGGCTGCGGAAGAGGCGGGGGCCGCGGCCAGCCGCGCCGGCGTCGGCTCGGTCTCGGCCGGGGCGACGTCGGCGTCGTCCTCCTTGAACGTGGCGCCCCACAGGTCCAGGGCGACGCCGAAGCGCATAGCGGCGTTGCGGATCGCGTCGCCGATCGCCTCCTTGATCGCGTCCGGGCCCTTCTTGCCCTCCGCGTGGCCGTACCCGAGCCGGGTGACGCCGGCGACGGTGAGCCGGATCCACAGGCCGCCGTGAGCGTCGACGACGGGCAGGCCCTCGGCGTTGAACGCGACGGGCTCCCAGGTCCAGCCCGCGTCGGCCTGCAGCAGCCGGTCGGTGGTCTCGGCATGGCCGACGTAGTCCAGGTGCAGGTGGGCGTCGGTGATGTTGTTCCGGCAGTCGTTGCACCGGACCTTGCGGTGCCGGTCGCAGACCTTGCCGCGGGCGTCGCGGCAGTTGCTGCACCAGATCCGGGGCAGCTTGCCAACGGCCTCGGCGGGGAACGGCGCGCGGAGGATCTTGGCGACCTCCGGCGTCATGGTGATGGTCACAGCAGACCTCCAGTGGAGACGGTCACGATCGGGAGTGCGCGCCGGCGGATCGACGGCGGCATGTAGGCCGGGTAGCGGCGGGCCAGGCCGCGCAGCGCGGTGCGATCCGCGGAACTGGCCGGCCGGACCCCGCACATCGGGCACGAACGGGACAGACCGCCCTGGCGCTTGATCTGCCGCTCCCGGGCCCGGGTGCCCTCCCAGGTGCGCGCCAGAAACCAGGTGATGCCGGCCGAGTGCACCGCGGCGAGCAACCGCGCACCCTGACCCGCAAGGTGCGCCTGCAACCGGACCGGCAGCGGGCCGCCGGTCCAGCCCAGGTAGTGCCGGGCGTGGGAGAACGGCCGCTCGAAATGCAGCAGGTAGATCGTTCCGGCGCTCATGCGGACGCCCCGCGAGCGCGGCGCGAAGCTTCGACGGCGGCCCGCAGGTCAGTGATGACCTGCTGCGTCTCCGGGCTGAAGTCGGCCAGGGCCGGGTCGGTGATCGGGGCGGGCAGGATGAGCCGAGGCAGCGGCTCGTCGGCGGGCACGGGGTCGTGCCACCACGACGGCAGGTTGTCGACGGCGCGGCCGGACGCGGTGAGCCCGTCGAGGCTGGCCTCGATGCCCTTCCGCCCGGCCGCGCTGCTGGTGTTGACGGTGGTCGTCACACGGCACCGTCCGGCGTGCCCTTGGCCTCGGCCTTGGCCGCGGCGGCCGCCCTCTCGATCGCGAGGTGCTCGAGCAGGTCGCTGAGCCGGGTCTCACGCGAGTGGTCCGGGTGACCGATCGTGTGACGGCCGGCCCGGGGTGCCCGCCGCAGGTCGGCTGGCGGCGTCGGGCTGGCGGGCTTGCTCGCGGACCAGGGCGCCGGGCGAGCGATGTAGTCCTCGAGCAGGACCCAGATGCCGAGGCCAGCCGCCATCGCGAGCAGGCAACCGACGCCCCAGACGGCGAGGATCTCCTGCAGGCTGAAGCTGCGGAGCAGCAGGTTCAGGATGGCGACGGGGTTCATGCCGCGCCGCCGTCGTCGATCGTCCAGGTCATGCGGTCAAGCGCGGCCAGGCCTTCGTCGACGGCGGCGGCCGGGAGTGGCTGCGTCGCGTCGAGGTGCCTGGCGAGCTGGGCGGCGAGCTGGTCACGCTCGAGCTCCGAAGCGAACAAGTCGTCGGCCAGCTTGCGGCATCGTGCGCGGGTCTTGGTCAGCGCACGCTCCGTGGTCAGGTAGAGCGTGAGGAAGACGCCGGCGACGGCGGCCAGGCCCAGCGCGGCGCAGATCAGGAAGGCGATCACAGGTCACCCGCCGGGATGCGCACCTGGAGCAGCGCGTCGTGGCGGAGGTGGGCGAACCCGTCACCCCACGCCGCGGACACGATCACCACGCACGGGCCGCCCGGCTCGTCGGACACCTCGCACGTCTTGTCCTCGCACTCCGCGACGCCGGTGATGTCGTGCCAGCTGATCTCGTCCCGGGCGTCGAGGATCTGCCACCCGGGCGCGAGGTTGCCGGTGTCGGTGTAGGCGCGCTCGATGCTGTCGGCGCAGAGGGTGAGCCGGGTGGTGTAGCAGCCGGCGCCCGTCCGGCAGCGCTCGAGCAGCTGCAGCGCGGCGCCGACGGTCGTGGAGTGCAGCTCGGCGACGAGAGCGACGAAGTGCTGCTCGGCGGCGTCGAGGCGGATGCCGTCGAGGGCGGCGAGGAGCGAGTCGTGGTTGACGCGGCGCATGTCGCGGGCGGCCGCGGCGTAGTCGGCGAACGGGGGTACGTTGCTCTCCATCGGAAGATCCCTTCCGGTCAGGGCCTCGCGGGCGGTGACGCGCCCGGCGGGGCCACGTCTTTGATCAGGCCGCGGCGCGCTTCGAGCCGCGGGCCTTGGAGCTGGCGAGTGCCATGCGCCGGTAGTGCGCCTGCTTGAGCCGCTCGACGGCGGCGTCCAGCTCGGCCGGCGAGAGCCGCCCGTCCGGGTCGGCCTCCTGCTCCCACTTCGCGCGGAGGCCGCGGCGCGCGGGGGCGAGAGCGGCACGCCGCGCCTCGTCTCCGTGGACGCGGGACCAGCGGGTGAGGGAGCCGATGCTCGCGGCGAGCTCGCGCTGCGCGGGGGTGGCCATCAGGAGCCCCCGGCCGGGGGCATGAGGTCCGTCGGCTGGCAGTGCAGCGCCTCGGCAAGGCGGACGAGAACGGCGGGCGAAGGGTTGCGGGTGCCGCCTTCGATCTCCGACAGGTGGCTGGCGCTGATCTCGGCAGCGGCCGCGAGCTTGGCCTGGGTCAGGCCCGCGGCGACGCGGCGCTGCCGGAGTCGCTGCGGGTCGTGGTCCAGGGGGCTTCGTGCCTTGTCACGGCGTGTTGCGGTGTCGGGCATGGCTCAACGTTAGACTTAGTTCGCAAAAGTTCGCAACACTTCTGCGAACTTCCTCGAATCTCCGACAACAAGTGCATGAATAGTGAATATTCATGTCCGCCGTTGCGATGTTCTGCGAAGATTCGCGTAGCATCGGGTCCATGACAGACCGCGAACTGTCTGCCCTCGGCGAGCTGCTCGAGCCGGCCCGGGCCGATCTGCGCATCAGCGTCAGGGAGGCCGCCCGGCGTGCCGGCATCAGCGACACACGCTGGCGGCAGCTCGTCGCTGGCACGGCCTCAGGTGGCGCGGGCCAGCGGATATCCGTGCGACCCACCGAGCGGACCGTTGTCGCCATGGCGCTCGCAGTCAAGGCGGACCCGGGCGCAGCGCTCGGCGCCGCCGGCTTCGACGCCGAGCCGGGTCCGAAGCTCGCGGCAGTCGTCGACGAAGTCTGGGCCAAGATCAGTCACCTGCAGCCGAGTGGCGGATCACCGGCCCGCACTCCGGTGCGCCAAGGCCAAGGCTTCGACCTGCAGTACGAGCTGACCCGCATCCGCAGGCTCGACGAGCCCGCCCAAGTGAAGCTCGCCCTCATCCAGGGAGTGTTGGATCTCTACGAAGAGGCGAGACACGAAGCGGAGCAGCAAACCACGCCCAGTCAGGGACACCCCGCTTAACGGGTTTGTGCTCAGGGGACGCCCGCGTTAACCAGGCATCCGTACAACGCTAAATCTTCGCCGCCTTACAAGCGGGGGGTCGTTGGTTCGAACCCAACCGTGCCCACTGGATTCATTGCGGCTTCGCCGCGGCGGGGGTTCCCACCCCGCACCCCCCATGGCCGCTGCCGCGTCCACTGACCAGCGCTGCACGCGGTCAGCTCACCGGCTCCCTCGGCAGCGTCACTGCTCTGTGTGCCGAGGCTCGACGGACCACCAGCTCGCGGTCCGCACGGGCCCGCGCCACCTCCGCCGTTGGCCGCTCCCACCGCGTCCGTCCAGGTCAGACCACTCGGGGGTACGACAATTTCTGCCCGCGCGAGCGGCCCTCCCGTGCGCGACGCGGGCCTCCTGGGCCTGCGACATCACGTTCCGGCGGACGCATCGGGCCCAACCAGCGCCGCGCGGCTGCCCAAGACGATCGCCGGTACGCGAGGATCGGCTCTCGTGCGGCGGGATGTGGTAGAGACGCTCTTGAACGACGCCGGTACGGCCGGCGAGGCATGCAAGACCGCGCTACAGCTCGGCGCCGCGCTGACGGTGTGGGACAAACGTGGGCCAGCGTTCGTGATGTGGTCGATCTGGCGGTTCAGGCACTCGCTGATGCAAGACAACGACGTCAGCACCGTTGGATACGAGACCGGGCTCAAACTGCTGGCCGACTATGGCCATCGACCTATACGGCTCGGAGTAGTGCGCCTTAACGTGCCGAGATGCGGGTTCCTGCTGTTCTTCGTAGCGGACGAGGCGCGGCTTGTCGCATGTGTAGGCCACGGTGATCTTGAAGATCTGTGGAGTCCGGACGACACGTACGGCAAGGGCGGTCCGCCGATGGAGGGGTGAGGATCGCATCGCGGCCAGTTGGAGAGCAGCAACTCCCGGTGGGACGGACGACTAGCGTCAAAGCGACGGACACGACCGCCCGCTGGCCGTCAGACCAGGTCGACGTGCTCGCCAGCTCCATCCGGTACCGCAGGGATCTCTAGTTGAAACGAGCGGCGACGAGGACGCCAAATTGCGCGGGTGTGCGAAGAATACGGGGACTTCCTACGGTCCATGGCTGTCGCTGCGGCCGTTCGGTGGCGGGTGGTTCGGATAGGTGGCTGGGCCGTAGTTCTTGCGGACGGACGCCCGCCCGCATCCGCGCCATGATGGGACGTTGTCCGACCCGAGCGGCCCCGCCGGACCCGATCGGCTGCACTACCCCGACGTCGCCGCGGCCGGTAACCTCCGCGCGGCCCTGCAGAACGAGTTCGATGCCGCGTCTCCGACCGCGCCGACCTCCGCACGGTCCTCGGCCGCGGCCGGCGGCTGCCGACGATGGTTCGGCATCTCCCCGCTCTGACCGCCGGTCCGGTCGAACCTCGGCGCCCTGGTCCCGGCCGTCGCCCCGACGCGCTCGACTCGCCTCCGGATGCGGTTCCGTTGCGCGGCGTGACTCCCGGTGGTCGTCCGGGAATGGCACACGGCGGCGCTGCGCGGTGCTGACGGCCGACTGTCGATCGCCCAGTCCTACCGTTTCCTCCGTGCCGTGCTGAACGCGACGGTCCGGGAGTGCGCGGTCCCCCGCAACCCCGGTCAGATCCAGGGCGCCAGCTCCGACCTGGCGAAAGAGCGGCCGGTCGCGGCGCCGGCGGAAGTGGCCGCGCTCGTCGACGCCATCACGCCCCCGTACTGCGCCGCGGTCCTCCTGGCACCCTGGTGCGGGGCTCCACCGCGGTGAGCTGGTCGGCCTACGCGTGGAAGAGGTCGACCCGTCGGCGGCAACGTTGACGTCCGCCGGAATCGGGTGGAGCTCGACGGCGGCGAGGCTTCGGCGCGGACACGAAGACCGACGCCGGCAAAAGCACCATCGCTGTGCCGCCCCACGTCCTGCCGTTCCTCAACGAGGACGTTACCGACTGGGTCGGCCGGGACCGCGCCTATTCGTCGGCCGCAGCGGCGCCCCGATGCGCGGCAACGCGGTGAGTTAGGTGTTCGGCAGAGCGCGCACGAAGGTGGGTATGGATCACTTCACCTTCCACGACATGCGTCACACCGGACAGACCATGGCGGCGACCGGCGCGACCCTCAAGGAACTGATGAAGCGGATAGGCCACGCATCGACAGTGGCGGCGTACCGCTACATGCACACCGTCGACGGGCGGGTCGCCGAGACCGCCTCGGCGCTGTCGGAGATCGCGGCACATGGCTCACCAGCAAAGCCGCCTAGGCCAATAGTGGCCAACTAGCGTAAACTTTGCACCCCGTCAATCAAGCCCACGACACCCAGAGACGGAAATATTTGGCGGATCATGGAGTGGATCCGGGTGTAGGCCTACCCATTAACCATCGACTTGGGTAGTCTAATCCGCACCTCTTTACCCTGCCGCGAGGGGAGTGGAATGGCTGACGCTCCGGTCCAGGCACATGGCATGACGATCGGCGAACTGTTCTCCAATCGCCGTTTCGGCATTACTTATTATCAGCGTGAATACAGCTGGTCGAGAGATGACGTCAAGGCCCTGCTCGAGGACCTACGCAACCGCTTCTGGTCCCAGTGGTCACATGACGACGACCGGCGGCGGGTCCAAGGCTACAGCCCTTACTTTCTTGGCTCGATCGTCTACTACGAGGAAGAGGGCACGACCTTCATCGTCGACGGGCAGCAGCGCATCACGACGCTTCATCTCCTCCTTATACACCTACGCGGCCTTCTAGAGGAGCAAGGGAGCGAAGGCGACTCAAGCCATATTGAGACGTTGATTTGGTCACGTCGTGGCCGCGAAACGTTCACTGTTGATATAGAAGATCACGCCTACATACTTCGCGCCATTATGAGAGGTAAGGTTCCGGACCTTCGCGAAGGCGCGACCACATCGGAGCGCATTCTGCGTGACCGCGCACTTGATCTCCGCGAGGACTTTCCCAATATTCTCCGGGGAGAATCCCTTGAGGCGTTCATGGATTGGCTCCTTGATCGTGTTTGCATCGCTGGAGTTCGCGCTTCGGGACAGGACCAGGGCTGGGAGATCTTCGAAACCACGAACAATCGCGGCCGGCAGCTTGGCCCAATTGAGCTCCTCAAAAGCTACCTTCTTTCGAAGGCAGAGTTCGGACGACAGAAACTTAACGACCGCTGGCGGGAGATGCTCTCCCGACTATCTGACAACGATCCAAAAACCCCGAGCGACTTCCTCAAGTCCTTCCTACTCGCTCGATACGTCAACGTAGATGACGAGGATGAACGTAAGTACGTCACTGACGCATTTCACGAGTGGATCAGAAAGCACCCCGAACGGCTAGGGCTGTCAAAGGCGCCGAGCTACGAGAAATTCGTGCGTGAAGAACTCGTCTTGGCGGGAACACGCTTCGCACGACTCACCCGCGCCTCACGGATCTACACACCCGGGTGGGAGACACTTTACTACAATGAGTTCAACGGAATCCCGCACCACTTGACGGCATTGCTGGCGGGTGCCAGTTTCGCCGACACCGAGGGCTTGTTTAAACAGGCTTGCGACATAATCTCCGGCTACATCGACCTACTCTTCGTGCGCAAAGTAGTCAACGCCAAGGTTTCCGATGGTAGCCAACTTGAGCCGTACGTTCTGGAGCTCATCCCGAAGCTCCGCTCTTGCACCGACCTAGAATCACTACGCCAAACTTTGGGCTTGGAGCTAGCAGGTTTGACGGACGACTTCGGCCGGATGACCGCGTACGGCCTCACGCCAAACAACAAGACCCAGGTCCGATATTTGCTCGCGCGAGTCACCGAATACGCCGAGACCTCAATCGGCCAGCCTGGCCGGTTCGTCGAATATGTGGGCAGGGTATCGCCAGATGATCCCGGGTCCAAAGCCCATCAGATCGAACACATATGGGCCGACAATTTCGAGCGATATCGCGAGGAAACAAACGGCGACAAGCGTAACTTCAACTCCTGGCGTAATCGCATCGGGGCCCTACTACTGCTTCCGCAGCAGGACAACGCAAGCTATCGAGACCTCCCGTACCGGGGCAAGCTGCCGACGTATCTGCGGCACAACATTCTCGCGGCCTCACTGCACCCGCAAAGCCGGACGAATCACCCCCGGTTTAAGAGGTTTATTGCCGACCACGACCTGGGCCAACTGTTCAGACCATACCCCGATGTGTTCGACAAGGAGGCGATCGATACACGCCAGATTCTATTCCAGAAACTATGCGAGCTTGTGTGGGCCCCGGGAAAGCTCACGCTCACTATTCCGGAGGTGGTACCGCCGGCTTCACGCCAGGTAGCACGATCGCAAACGGCTAGTACGACTTCAGGTCGGACCAGGGCAGCGTCTCGACGTCGTACCGGCAACCCGTCCGTCGCTGAACTCATCGCGGCAGGACACTTGGCGCCAACCGAATCAATCATCGGCATCTCGAAGCGACCCGCTGTCCGGTTCGACGCTCGGCTAGTTCCGGATGGGCGCATCGAGCTGCCGACAGGCGAGATCGTCGCCGACCTTGAGGAGGCTGCTGCGTTCGTATTCGGGAAGCCTCGCAAGGGCTGGGAGTTTTGGCACGTAAGCCGAGACGGCGCGGAAGTCTCCTTGAAGGACTTCCGGGCGAAGGTTGTAGCGAACTCGTAGCCAACAGAAGCCAGGCGGCGCAGCGCTGAGAGGACTTCAGGACGGACGGGGCACGCAAGAGGCACAGCACTTGCTAACCGCACCACTGACCTGCAGAAGTCCGACCGCCTTACAAGGGGGGCGTTGGTTCGAACCCAACCGTGTCCACTGGTTCATTGCGGCTGGGGCTGCCACTCCGCACCCCCATGGCGACTGCCGCTCCACTGGACCAGCGCTCCGCGCGGTCAGGTCAGGCTGCTCGAGACGTACGACACTTCCGGCCTTGCAGCATCGAGCACCCGCAAGTGCCCAGCAGGGCTCGCGGGAGCCCGTGCTGGGTTATGGCGTCGCTGGGTGGGTCAGGCCGTGGGCAGCTTGGCGAGGATCGCCTTGAGCTCCTCGATTGTCTTCGGCTTGAGCTGGTCCTTGGGTACGAAGCTGGTTCCGAAGGTCACCAGGCTCACCGAGAGATAGAGATTGCTGTCGAGCACGCGGATCGTGTAGTCGCTGGTCTTCGAGCCGATGTCCCAGTCGCGGTTGGTGCCGTACGAGCGCTCGCCCAGGTCGCTGAGGTCGCTGTCGAAGTACCGCTTCTTGTCCATGTCGTAGCCGGTGTCGAAGTACTCCTTCGCGTCCTTGACGGACGGGTACACCTGGGCCTTGATTCCGAAGGTTACCTTCATCCCGGAGGACGTGCGCAGGTCGAAGTCGCAGTCGGAGCGCGCTATACCGCCGGTGTTGCGCACGTTCGGTGTGGACTTTTCCTTCTTGGCGGCGTAGGGGCCGAGCGCGCTCAGGTCGGTTGAGCAGAGGTCACCGGGGGCGCTGTACTTTGCCGGTGCCGCGGCTGCGGAGCTCGACTTCAACGGGTGATCGGTCGGCAGGCCGGGGGCGGTGGGCACGCCCGCGGTCGCGGCCGGCTGGCCGCCTGCTTCCGGTGTGGACGGCTCGCTCTTGCCGAGCAGTTTGGAGACCACCAGCACGCCCCCGATCACGACCAGGACCAGGACTCCCGCGATCACGCCGATCGGCACCCAGGGCATCGAACCGCGGGGGCCGCCGGGCGAGGGGGTGGCCGGCGGCTGCCAGCCTTGGGTCGCCGGGGCCTGCTGCCAGCCCTGGGTCGGCGGAGCCTGCTGCCATCCCTGGGTCGGCGGGGCCTGGGGTGCCGGAGCCTGCTGCCATCCCTGGGTCGGCGGGGCCTGGGGTGCCGGAGCCTGCTGCCACGCCTGGGTAGGCGGAGTCTGCTGCCACGCCTGCGTGGGCGGCGGCTGCGGCGGCGGATATTGCGGCGGCGCGTACTGCGGCGGATAGCCAGGGGCGGCCGGCTGGCCCTGGCCGGGCTGAGCCGGGAAAGCACCGGTCGGTGATGGCCCCGGCGGCGGCGCGGGATAGCCGCCGCCGAAGAATTGACTATCGTTGGGTTCACCGGTCGGCGGGTACGTCACGGGCTCCGACCATAGTCGATGCCTGCGGTTCGTATTGCCCCGTCATGGGCACGCGACGGTAACGAGCGTTGATGGCAACCGGTGTGTACGGCACTGCTCGCAACGCGACCCGGCCGGCGGAGGGTGGGGCGTCAGTAGCCGGAGAGCGAGCAACGCGCGTTTGCGGCGTGTGCGCGGACGTGGCCGGGGCACGCTGGGCGTATGTCCGACGAGGGCCGGAAGGCGGCCTATGAGCAATTGCGCGCGGCGCACCTGAGTGCGGTGCGGGCCTCGCTCGAGGATCACGTGGCGCGGCTCGACTGGCCGCGGCCTCGCATCGAGCGGTACCGGACCGAGCGACTGCGCTCGTTGCTCGCATTCGCTCGCGCGCGCTCGCCGTTCCACGCGGCCCGGATGGGCGGCGTCGACCCGGCAACGGCGACCGTCGAGGATCTCGCGCGGCTGCCGCCCATGGTCAAGCGGGAGGCCCAGGAGGAGTGGGACGCGATCGTCACCACGCCCGGCATCGACCGGGCCGGCGCCGAACAGGTGCTGGCGCGGCAGCGGTGGTTCTCCTACACGCCCGCGGGGCACCAGGTGTTCAGCTCGGGGGGCTCGAGTGGCGTGCGCGGGGTGTACGTGTGGGACTGGGAGCAGTTCGTGACGCTCGCCTGTCTCGCGTGGCGGTGGCAGGCGCGCGCCGAGCGGGCGGCCGGGGCGGGCAGGCGCGGGGCCCGGCTGGCCGTGCTGGAGGCCGGTGAGCCGCCGCACGCCAGCACGCCGTTGTTCGACGTCGCGACGGGGCCGCTGATGGAGACGGTCGTGATCCCGGCGGGGGCGCCCTTCGACCAGGTACTGCGGGCAGTGTCGGACGCCCGGCCGACGCATCTCGTGGGGTACGCCTCGGTGATCGGTCGCCTCGCCCGCGCCGCGATCGCGGGTGGGCTCGACATCCGGCCGGTTCGGGTGAGTACGAACTCCGAGCCCCTCGGCGAGGAGGACCGCGAGGCGATCGGCGCCGCCTGGGGTGCGCCGGTCCACAACCTCTGGGGCTCGACCGAGATCGGCGTCCAGGCGGTCGGCTGCGGCCGGGGCGAGGGGCTGCACATCTGCGAGGACGAGGTGATCGTCGAGCGTGTCGACCCGGACGGGCGGCCGGTCGGTCCCGATGAGCCGGCCGCGCGCACGCTCGCCACCGGGCTTGCCGGCCGCACGTTCCCGTTCATCCGCTACGACCTCGGCGACGAGGTGACGCTGCTGCCCGGGGACTGCGCGTGCGGCAGCCCGATGCTGCGCGTCGCCGACATCGCCGGACGGCGCGACGACGACTTCCGCTACGGCGCGCGAACGGTCCCGGCGAGCGCGTTCCGGCACGTGCTGGGCACCGATCCGCTGATCTCGGAGTACCAGGTGCGGCAGACCGCGGGCGGGGCGGACGTGCTGGTGGTCGGGTCGCCCGATGTCTCGGTGGTGGCGGCGGCGCTGGTCGCCTCGCTGTCGCCCTTCGGCCTCCCCGACCCCGAGATCAGCGTCCGCATCGTCGAACGGATCCCGCGGCACGCCTCGACCGGCAAGCTCACGCGGTTCGTCGCATTGTGACGAGCCGGCGCATCAGCGCGGTGCTGGTTTGTCAATAGCGTGATCGCGCTATAGAAGAAAGCGCGCCGCGGGCACTGTGCCAATCTTTCCAGCGATGCCTCCTGGTCGATGGAAGGGCCGCATCTGCCTTGCTAAACTGCAGGCGCGGCTCAGGGCTGAGTGAGATGGACCCGCGCGGCCAGGGGGGTTTGACCGTGGGCCACTACTTCTTCTTCAGCTACGCGCGCCTCGATCTGAATAGGCATGTCGAAAAGTTCTTCGACGAGCTGTGCGCCGAAATTCGCAGCCATGCCGGAGTGGGCGAAGACGTCACCATCGGCTTTCGCGACAATCTGAACATTCCGCTCGGCCGCGAGTGGGAGACCGCGCTGCTGCAGGCGTTGTCGGACAGCGCCACCTTTGTCGCTTTGTGCACCCCGAGCTATTTCAAGAGCCACCAGTGCGGCCGCGAATGGGCGCTGTTCCACGAGCGGCTGGCCGCGTTCGCCTCCGCCGAGCGGCCGCCGGTCATGCTGCCGCTGCTGTGGGTGCGCCACACCAAGCTTCCGGCGGTGGCGCGGCAGGTGCAGTACGCGACCGACCAGCTGGGCGCGCGCTATCCCAAGGAAGGGCTGCTGAACTGGGTGCGCCGGGGGTTCCACCAACGGCGGGCGGAGTTCGTCGAGGCGCTGGCCGAGCACATCATCCAGGCCAAGGAGCGTTACGACCTGCCGCCGCTGTCGACCACCGACCGGTTCGAGTCGGTCATCAGCGCGTTCAAGTCGGCCGACGCGGCGTTCAGCGCGCCGGCGATTCCCGATCCGGTGATCGTGACGGCGGCGCCGGCCTCCCCCGTGGCGGGCAAGGCGACCGTCCGCGCCGACAAAGGAACGGACCAGAAGGCGCGGACCGTCAACTTCGTGGTGGCGGCCGGCACCCTGACGCAGATGCGCGACATCCGGCGGCAGACGGAGTACTACAAGGACCGCGACCGCGACTGGGAGCCGTATCCGCACGCCACCCCGCCCTCCCTGGCCATGCTGGCGTCCCAGGTGGCGCTCGACAACGACTTCGGGGCGCGGATCCGCACGATCGAGGAGCTGCCCGGGGTGCGGGAGACCATCCGCGAGTACAACGAGCTCGTCGTGCTGCTGATGGACGCCTGGGTCACCCGCTCGGCGTCCAAGCGCGAGGCGGTGCAGCGGTTCAACGACGGCGCCGCGGCCCGTGACGTCGTGCTCGTGCCGCTCAACGAGGAGGACATCGAGACGTACCTGGAATGGCGGGCGCTCAAGACCGAGGTGCTCACCCTGCTCGAGCCCTACTTCACCGAGGTCGGCGAGCACCGCCCGCTCCCGCTGCCGGTCCAGGACCTCACGGCGATGCCCGGGCAGCTGCTGCGGGCGCTGGTCGCGGCGAACAACGACCTGTTCCGCGAGGGCGTGGTGCGCCGGTGGCTACCCGGCGACGACGACGGCGACCTGCCATTCCTGTCCGCACCAACGAAATGACGCAGCGGCACCAACGAAATGACGCAGCGGCACCCACAAATTGGCGCAGCGGCACCCACGAAATCGCGCATCGGCACCGACGAAACGACGCAGCGGCACCCACGAGACGACGAAGCCGGGGGGCGACATGAGCATCGACACCGATCCGGCGCCGGGGGGTGGCGCCGGCCGGATCGTCACCTTCTACTCGTACAAGGGCGGCACCGGCCGGACGATGGCGCTGGCGAACGTGGCCTGGATCCTCGCCAGCCGCGGCTTCCGGGTGCTCGCCGTCGACTGGGACCTCGAGGCGCCGGCGCTGCACCGGTACTTCCGCCCGTTCCTCGAGGACGACTTCGCCCGCACCACCGAGGGCGTCATCGACCTGGTCCGCGACTGCGCGAACGCGATGCTCGACGAGCCCTCGGAGCTGGACGGGCCCGACTGGTACCTCGACTACACCCGCGTCGAGGACTACGCGACCCGGCTGCAGTGGGACTTCGGCGGCGGCTACCTCGAGATCGTCTCCGCCGGGCGGCAGGACGAGGCGTACGCCCAGAGGGTCCGCTCCTTCGACTGGCGGGCCTTCTTCAAGCGGCTACGCGGCGCCACCCTGCTGCGCGCGGTCGCCGAGGACATGCGGGCCAACTACGACTTCGTCCTGATCGACAGCGGCGCCGGCATCAGCGAGACGGCCGGCCTGTGCACGCTGACGCTGCCCGACACGGTCGTCAACTGCTTCCGGCTCAACCTGCAGGGCATCGAGGGGTCGGCCGCCGCCGGCGAGTCGATCGCGCGGCACCGGGAGCCGGCCCCGATCCGGATGCTGCCGGTGCCCATGTGTGTCGACGCCACTGACGACAGGCGCGTGCAGCCGCTGCGCAGCCTGGCCCGGTTCCGGTTCGAGGGCCACCCGCTGGGCCTGGACGAGCTGCAGGCCGAGGCCTACTGGGCCGGCGTGGAGGTGCCGTACCACCCGCGGTACGCCTGCGAGGAGACGCTCGCCGTCTTCGGTGACCCGGGCGGCGACGAGCACGCCGTCCTGCGCGCCTACGAGCGGCTCGCGGGCGTCCTCAGCGGCGGGCTGGTCGACCGCCTCGCGCCGATCGCCGAGGCCGAGCGGCGGCACGTCCTGAGCGCCTTCGAGGTCGGCACCTCCCGGGCCCCGTTCGAGGTGCTCATCGGCTACGCCGCCGTGGACCGGATGTGGGCCGAGTGGCTGCAGGCCACGCTGGCGCTGGCGGGGGTGCGGGCGACGTACCGCGAAATCGGCGACCACCTCGAGCCCCAGCGGGCCGCCGAGTTCAAGGACGGCGTCGACCGTGCCAGCCGGCTACTGCTCCTGCTCTCCGACGAACTGGTGCGCTCGACCAGCGGCATCGAGGCCTGGAAGCAGGGCCTCGCCCAGGAGTGGGGCGGCCGGCGGCGGTTCCTGCTGCCGATCCGCACCGGCCAGATCCAGCTCACCGACCCGTTCGCCGACCGGGCGCCGATCGAGGTCATCGGGCGCACCTGGCACGACGTGCGGACCTCTCTGTTCGACGCGCTGCACATCGCCGACCCGCAGCCGGTCGCCGCGATCACGGCCGAGCCGTCGCTGGCCCCGCGCTTCCCGGGCGACAAGCCGGCGGTGTGGAACGTGCCGGCCCGCAGCACGACGTTCATCGGGCGGGCCCGGCTGCTGGAGCAGCTGCGCAACGAGCTGTCCCGGCAGGCCGGCGGCGTCGTGCCGCAGGCGTTGTACGGCCTCGGCGGCGTCGGCAAGACCCACGTCGCGCACGAGTATGCCAACCGGTTCAGCGCCGACTACGACCTCGTCTGGTGGATACCGGCCGAGCAGCCGGCGGAGATCCCCGGGCACCTGGAGCGGCTCGCCAACGCCATCGGCATCCCGTCCGCGCTCCCCCTGCAGGAGACCGTCGCCGAGGCGATCCGCGCGCTCGGGGAGGGCCGGCCGACCGGGCGCTGGCTGCTGATCTTCGACAACGCGGAGGAGCCCGACCAGGTCCAGCCGTACATCCCGGCCGGCACCGGCCACGTGCTGGTGACCTCCCGCAGCCCGGCCTGGACCGACCTGGGCCGGCCGGTGCGGGTCGGGGTCTTCGCGAGGCCGGAGAGCATCGCGCTGCTGCAGCGCATGGTGCCCGCGCTGTCGACCGAGGACGCCGACCGGATCGCGGCCAAGATCGGCGACCTGCCGCTGGCGGTCGAGCAGGCCGCGGCCTACCTGCTGGCGGAGTCGGCGCGGGGCGCGGCGGGCTCGGTGCAGAGCGTCGAGGAGTACCTGCGGCTGCTCGACTCCGAGCCGCAGGCGGCGCTGCCCACCCGCCGCGAGGGCGGTTACCCCGAGCGGGCGGCGGCGATCTGGACGGTGTCGCTGGACCGGATCCGCGCCAACGACGCGGCGGCGGCGAAGCTGATCGAGCTGTGTTCCTTCTTCGGGCCCGATCGCATACCGCTGTCGCTGCTGTACGGCGAGGTCTGCGTCGACATCCTGGCCGACTACGACCCGGAGATCGCCGACCTGCGCGACCCGACGTCGGTGGCGCCGAAGGTGCGGGAGCTGGAGAAGTACGCGCTGCTGCAGACGGACCAGGCCGACGCCGGCGGCCAGGGCGTCGTCTACGTGCACCGCCTGGTGCAGGCCGTGATCCGCGATCACCTGCGGCGCGACGCGTGGGAGACCAACCGCGCGCAGGTGCACCGGATCCTCGCCCACGTCCGCCCCGGCAACCCGGACGACAGCCGCTCCTGGGACGGCTACAAGGAGATCATCCCGCACCTCGGGCCGTCGAAGGCGCACCTGTCGCGCTCCGCCGAAGTACGCCGGATGGTCATCGACTCGGCGGAGTACCACCACAAGCGCGGCGACCACGACAGCTGCATCCGGCTGGCCGACCTGGCGATCGAGGCGTGGACCCGCGCCTCCGGGCCGGATCACCTGCAGGTGCTGCTCATGCGGTACAACCGCTCGATCGCCCTGCGCGCCAAGGGCCTCTACCGCGAGGCGTACGACGAGAACCAGGACGTGTACCAGCGGCTCACCGAAGTGGCGGGGCCGAAGCACACGTACACCCTCATCGCGGCGAACGGGCTCGGCGGCCACCACCGCACGTTCGGCCACTACGCCGAGGCTCGCGCGCTCGACGAGAAGACGGTGGCGGTGTACAAGGAACGCTTCGGCGACGACGACCGCGGCACGCTGATGGCGGTGAACAACCTCGCCGTCAGCCTCCGGCTCGTCGGCGAGTTCCGCGAGGCCGAGCGGCTGGACAAGGACACCCTGGAGCGGCGCCGCCGGGTGATGCCCGACCACACGTACACGCTGTTCTCGGCGAGCAACTACGGGCGGGACCTGCGCGAGACCGGGCAGTTCAGCCAGTCCTACGAGGTGCTGAAGAAGGCGCTGGGCGACTACCGCCGCACGCTCGGCGACGCCCACGCGGACACGCTGCGCACGGCCAAGAACCTGGCCGTGACGCTCCGCAAGCTCGGGGAGCTCGCCGCGGCCCGCGAGCGGACGACCTGGGCCTGGAAGACCTATCAGCGGACCGTCCCGCCGGATCACCTGGACTACCTCGCCTGCCAGCTCAACCTCGCCTGCGACGTCTCCGCGCTGGACGATGACGCGCTCGCCCAGCGCTACGCCGAGGAGGTGCTGGAGCGCTACGTCAGCCTGCTCGGCCCGGCCCACGCCTTCACCCTGGCCTGCCGCAACAACCTCGGCATCTTCCTGCGCCGGCAGCGCGACCACGTCTCCGCCCGGGTGATGTCCGAGGAGGTCGTCGCCGGCCTGCACGAGACGCTCGGGCCGCAGCACCCGTACGTCTACGCCGCCGAGCTCAACCTCGCCAACGACCTGTTCGCGCTGGGCGAGATCGAGGCCGCGCTGGAGCTCGACCAGCGCACGGTCGGCAACCTCACCCGCTCCCTCGGCCAGGATCATCCGGACACGCTGGCCGCGAGCGTCAACCTGAGCATCAGCCGGGCCCGGGCGGGCGACGCGACCGGGGCGGCGGCGCTGCTGCAGCCGACGCTCGCCCGGATGTTCGAGACGCTCGGCCCGGGACACCCCAACGTGCTGCAGATCAGGACCGACGAGGCCGCACCGCTGGCCGTGCAGGCCCGCTTCAACTGCGATATCGAGCCGCCCCCGACGTGATCCAGTCGGCGAGGCGCAGGGGGTCCGCGCCGGTCGCCCGGGAGACCGCGCGGACGACCTCCGGGTGCTCGACCAGCGGGCCCGAGCCGGCCGCCAGCGCGAGCCGCAGCCAGACGTCGGCGCCCGGCTCACCCCCGCCGTCGCCCTCCCCCGGGGCGAGCCGGTCCTCCCCCACCACGAGCCGCCGGGCCCGGTCGGCGACGGCCGGCACGCGCGCCGGGCGGGCCGGTGCCGGGCGGATCAGGACCGACGGGGGTGCCGGGCAGTCCGCGCCGCCGCGCCACGCGGCCGCCAGCCGGTCGACGCCCCCCGGGTCGGGGTGGGCGTTGTCCAGGCGCCACTGCACCCCGACGGCCAGCGCCGACGCCGTGGCGGCGGCGAGCACGTCGCCGCGCACCGCCTCGGACCGCCAGCCCCGCAGGGTCTCGGCCAGCCGGGTGACGAAGCGGACGCCCCGCGGCGTCAGCTCGCCCGACGCGAGCAGGCTGCGCGCGCCGGCCGAGGTCTGGGCGAGCCAGTAGGCGAACTCGAACTCGGCGGCCGCCGCGCCGGTGCGCCGCCGCTCGACGCGCCAGAAGTCGGTGACGCCGGCGTGGGCGTAGGTGCCCTGCAGCAGCGCGCTGACGGTGCGCGGGTCGGCCCGCCACGGCGCGAAGTGCCGCGCCGGCCCGCCCGCCTCGTAGAGGTCGACGAGGTCGAGGACGGCGCCGAGGGTCATGTGGCGGCATTCGTGGATGAGCGACAGTGCCAGGTCGGCCGGGCCGCCGCCGGCCTCGATCGCGATCGCGCCGAACGCCCACCGCGAGGCCGCGCTGACGTTGCCGCCGCCCGGCGCGGTGACCGGCACCAGCGAGCGCAGCGTGGCCCGGATGCCGGCCGCGTGCGCCGGATGGTGCTCGTCGAGCAGGTCCAGTGCCCCCTCGACGCTGCGGCGCAGCCCCTCGGCGGCCGGGCCGTCGAGGCGGGCCGACGGCGGCCAGTCGAAGCAGTCGCGGTGCGGGTCGGCGTCCTCCAGGGCGATGCCGGCCCCGAGCCGCCGCAAGGGCGCCCAGCCCGGGCCCTCCTCGGTCGGCGGCGCCGCGGCGCGGACCGGGCCGGCCCGCAGCCCGTCCGGGCCGCCCTCGACCACCGCGGAGTCGCCCTCCAGGCCGCCGAAGGTGCCGATCCCGGGCAGCGTGAGCAGGCCGTGGCGGACCGGGACCTCGATGCGGAACGCCAGCCCGGCCCGCGCGGCCGCCGCGGCGGCGTAGGCGGCGAAGAGGCGCAGGCACCGGGCCGGCGCGCGGATCGCGTCGGCCGTCCAGACGCCGAAGAACGGGTCGTGCAGCACCTCGTCGGCGGCGGCGGGCGCGGCCGCCTGGGCCCGCGCGAAGAGGGCGAGGGCCTCGTCGAAGCGCTCGGCCCGGCGCACGCCGGGGTCGGCCGCCTCGTCCAGGGCCAGCAGCATCAGCATCCGCTTGGACTTCTGGGTCGCGGCGAGGAGCCGGTGCGTCCCGGCGCTCCCGTAGCCGCCGGCGAGCTCGTCGAGCTGGTCGACGGTCAGCGTGTGGGGCCGGATCACGCCGCGGCACCCGCCTTCGCCGCCCGCAGCCGCTCCAGGTCCGCCACGAGCCGGCGCCGGACGTGCGCGACGAGCGCGAACAGGTCCGGGCAGTACACCGACGGGTTGTCCAGCCCGCTGCCGGAGCGGAACCGGTGTGCGGGCAGCCCGCCGCCGCAGACCCGCACCGCCGGGCACGACCGGCAGGCCGCGCAGAGGGCGTCGAGGCCGGCGGGCCCGTTCCAGGCGGGGTGGGCGAGCACGTCGCCGAACCCGTGCGTGAAGACGTCGAGCCCGGTCTCCGCGCCGCCGTCCATCGTGATCTTGAAGAAGTCGTTGTGGCCGATCGACCCGTCGGGCTCGATCGTCACCGTCATGTTCCGGGCGAGGCCGACGACCTCGCTCTCGCCGCGCCCGCCCAGCAGGAGATCGCAGATCGACTCGAAGAGCCGGATGGAGGTCTCCCGGGAGGGCGCGTCGTACCAGCGGTCGAATACGGCGATCAGCCAGTCGGCGTAGGGCGTGCCCGCCTGGTCGGGGCCGCGCCGCGGCGGCGGGCTGTCCCAGGTGCCGTGCGGCAGGAGCAGGTCCAGCCGGGGTGGCGAGAATCGCAGCAGGTCCTCGTAGACCTCGACGGGATCGTTGTCCACGTCGATCGTGCAGAGCACGCCGGCGTAGAGGTCCGCCTCGGCCCGCAGCAGGTCCAGCCCGCGCCGGACGAGCCCGAAGCTTCCCCGGCCGTCCGCGTATCGCCGATGGCGGTCCGTCGCCCGCTCACCCCCGTCGAGCGAGACGCCCACCCGGAACCCGTGCCGGCGGAACACCTGGAGGAACTCGTCGTTGATGAGCGTCCCGTTGGTCTGCACCACGAACGAGAGCGGCACCGGCACCGCGTCGCGCAGGACGGTGGCGGCCCGATCGAGCCCGCCGGGCCCGGCCAGCAGCGGCTCCCCGCCGTGGAACACGATTTCCAGGCCCGGCGGCCGGTGCTCGGCGGCGTATTCGCGCAACCGGTGGGCGGTCTGGGCGATGACCGCCTCCGGCATGGCCGCCGGCCGCCGCCGCCAGCTCTGGTCGGCATGCTCGTATATGTAGCAATAGTCGCATTTAAGGTTGCAGCGACCGTGAATCTTGAGGAGCACCTGGCCGATCGGTAAAGCGCTGGCAGCCATAGCGCCCGGCCCGGCTCAGAGCGCCGCGTTGAAGCGTGAGACGTGCTCGCCGTCGTCAATGCTCAGGTATTCGTGAACCCGCCGCAGCGATTCGGACAGCACGGACCGGTCGAGGGTGAGCAGGTCCTCGAGCGAGAGCTCGTGCAGCGCGGGAATGTTGGTGACGACGCTGGCTTCGCGGTCGGCCATGGTTGGGATCTCCGGAAGATGAAAACTGCGCGGCGGCGCACAGCCTACTAGCGACCCGGAGCCAACCGGGGGACGACGCCCACTCACACGTCCACAATGCACCGGCGGCGCGGTATGCGGGGGGTGATTGACGCGGATAGGGTCACGGCATGGATCGATGGGTGGCCTGGCACGAGGCGTATGACGTGGCGGGGTCGGCGCTCGGGCGGCGGCTCTCGCTGGTGGCCCGGCACATCCGGCAGGCCGTCGAGGCGCTGCCCCCGGGTGAGGTACGGCTGGTCAGCCTCTGCGCCGGGCAGGGGCACGACGTGGTCCGGGCGCTGGCGGGGCATCCGCGGCGGGGTGACGTACGAGGCGGGCTGGTGGAGCTCAACCCCACGAATGCCGGGATCGCCCGGGAGCGGATCGCGGGGGCCGGGCTCGACGGGCTGCGCGTGGTCGAGGCGGACGCCGGCGACACCGGCAACTATGCCGAGTTCGTGCCGGCCGACGTCGTGCTCGTCTGCGGGGTGTTCGGCAACATCGGCGAGGAGGACATCCGGCGCACCGTGCTGGCGCTGCCCGAGCTGGCGGCGCCGGGGGCGACCGTCGTCTGGACCCGGCATCGGCGCGAGCCCGACGTCACGGGGCGGATCCGCGAGTGGTTCGCCGAGGGCGGGTTCCGGGAGGTGGCCTTCGACGCTCCCCCGGAGCACGAGATCGGGGTGGGGGTGCACCAGCTGGTGGGGCCACCCCGGCCGCGCACCACCCAGCGGCTGTTCAGCTTCCCGGGTTGAACGCGTCAGGGCTTGTGCGGGCAGCGGTGGACGGGGCGGCGGGGGATCCGGGCGGGGCGGCGGATCGAAACCATGCGGGACGGGCGGACCACGGGCCGCTTGGCCGACGCCGGGGCCGTCGAGGCGCCCGTGGCGGCGGCCACCGCGGCGAAGTGTGACGACAGGGCGGCGTGCAGCAGGGTCGGCGACGGCGGCTGCGGCGCCGCCGTCGACGGGTTGGCCCGGCGGTTCAGTGGCTGGTAGGTGCGCTGCTGAGGGATGAACTTCGGGGCGGCGGGCAGCGCGCGGCGCTCTGGGAAGCCGGGCGGCGGGGTGGGGGCCGCCGCCTCCGGCTCCTGGTCCTTCTCGGGGCGGGTCACGATGAAGGCGACCAACGCGGCCACCACGACCGGGACCAGGTAGAGGAGGGCTCCCGCGTATTGCTCGGTCACGACGACGAACTCCCAACGGCTGCGCACGACTGACCAGCGCAACGCTACGGATTCCGCCGCACTCACCGTGTCATCCGGTTGGGTCGCCCTGCAAGTCCGGGCGGGGTGCAGCTGCGGTGCAAAGCTCCCGGTACCACTCGAAGGAGCGGCGCGGGGTGCGCTGCTGGGTGTCGAAGTCGACGTGGACGAGGCCGAAGCGCTGCTCGTAGCCCTCGGCCCACTCGAAGTTGTCGAGCAGGGACCAGGTGCAGTAGCCGTGGACCTCGACGCCGGCGTCCATGGCGGCGCGGATCGCGGCCAGGTCGCCGGCGATGTAGTCGATCCGGAACTGGTCGTCGAGGTCCGGGTAGGAGCAGCCGCTCTCGGTGATCCAGATCGGGGGGAGCCGGTCCGCGTACCGCTCCTTCAGCCCGACCAGCAGCTCGCGCAGGCCGTCGGGGACGACCGGCCAGTCGAAGGCGGTCTTGGGGTACCCCTCGATGTCCAGGCGGACGAAGGGCAGCGGGTCGCCCTCGGGCGCGGCCGCGATCAGGCTCGGGTTGTAGTAGTTCACGCCCAGCGCCTGGATCGGCTGGGAGATGACCTCCAGGTCGCCCTCCATGACGATCGAGTCGACGTCGGCGGTGGTGAGGAACTCGTAGCCGGGCGGGTACTGGCCCAGCAGGATCGGGTCGGTGAACAGGTGGTTCTGCACCAGGTCGTACATCGCGGCGGCCAGCTGGTCCTCGTCCGACTCCGACTTCGGCCACACCGGGGAGTAGTTGTTGGCCAGCGTCACCGGGGCGCCCGACGCGCGGCGCAGCGCCGAGACGCCGAGGCCATGCGCCAGGAGCAGATGGTGTACCACGGGCAGCTGGTCGCTCAGCATGGTCAGGCCGGGGGCGTGCACACCCTGGACGTGGCCCAGCGCGAAGTGGATGTACGGCTCGTTCAGGGTGATCCACATCTTGACCCGGTCGCCCAGGCGCTCGGCGACCAGCTCCGCGTATTCGCCGAAGCGCATCGCGGTGTCGCGGTTGGCCCAGCCGCCCTCGTCCTGCAGGGCCTGCGGCAGGTCCCAGTGGAAGAGGGTGACCAGCGGGTCGATGCCGCGGGCGGCCAGGCCGTCGACCAGGCGGTCGTAGAAGTCCAGGCCGGCCGGGTTGGCCGGGCCGCTGCCGGTGGGCTGGATGCGGGGCCAGGCGATGGAGAACCGGTAGGCGCCGGCGCCCAGCCGGGCCATCAGGTCCAGGTCGGACTCCCAGCGGTGGTAGTGGTCGCAGGCCACGTCGCCGGTGTCGCCACCCCGGGTGAGGCCCGGCGTGTGGGCGAAGGTGTCCCAGATGGACGGTCCGCGGCCGCCCTCGGCGACGGCACCCTCGATCTGATACGCGGCGGTGGACACGCCGAAGCGGAAGCCCGGCGGGAACTGGAGGTCCGGCATGAACGCACGCTACCGCCTCGGGGCAACGTTGGGCACCGCGAGGCGCGTAGGCTCATGACGTACAGGTGCCGGGCCTTGTTTTTCATCCACAGTGGACCGCGGGGACTTTCGGGCAGTATTGGGTCATGGCACCTGAGATCCCAGCCGTCGAGCTGGCGCCGGGCGTGAGCCTGCCGACCATCGGGTTCGGCACGTGGCAGATCACGGGGCGGTCGGCCTACGAGTCGACCCGGGCCGCGCTGGACGCCGGCTACCGGCACATCGACACGGCCACCATGTACGGCAACGAGGAGGAGATCGGCCGGGCGCTGCGCGACAGCGGGCTGGACCGCTCCGAGGTCTTCATCACCACCAAGCTGCCGCCGTCGCACGCGGGGCGGGAGCGGCAGACGCTCGAGGCCAGCCTGAAGGCGCTCGGCGTGGACTTCGTCGACCTGTGGCTCATCCACTGGCCGCCGGCCCGCGGCAAGTCGCTGCCGACCTGGATCGCCCTGCTCGAGCAGCGCGACGCCGGGCGGATCCGCACCGCCGGGGTGAGCAACTACGACACCGCGCTCGTCGACGAGCTGGTCCGCGAGACGGGCGAGACGCCGGTCGTCAACCAGGTCGCCTGGAGCCCGGCCGAGCACGACCCGAAGTTCCTGGCCGACATGCGGGACCGGCGGGTGGTCGTGGAGGGCTACAGCTCGCTGAAGAACACTCCCCTGGACGACCCGCGACTGGTCGCGATCGCCTCCTCGCACGGGGTGACGGTGCCCCAGGTCGTACTGCGGTGGCAGCTGCATCACGACATCGTCATCATCCCGAAGTCGACGCGCCCCGAACGGATGCGGGAGAACCTCTCCGTGCTCGGCTTCTCGCTGTCGGACGACGAGATCGAGACCGTCAACTCCGTCTGACCGACCGGTCGATCCGGGCCCGCCAGCCCCGCTCCCGGGGCTTGCGGCGCAGCCGGGCCAGGGCGGCCACCGCGCCGGCGGTGAGCTCCTCAAAGTCGAACTCCGTGCGGTGCGTGCCCTTCTGGATCACGAACGCGAGGCCGGCCGAGTTGCTCACCGCCCAGCCCTGGCGGGTGCCGACGCGGTGGGCGGCGTTGGCGCCGTACGCGGTGACGAGTTGGATGTCGAACGGGTACCGCACCTCGCCGCCCTCCCGGGTCACCACGATCCTGGCCTGGGCGAGCTTGTCGTCCCGGTTGAACAGCGCCTTCCACCACTTGGTCCGCGGCGCCTCGACGACCACCTCGACGCCGTGCCCGTGCTCGCCCGGATCGCGCGCCTCGGCCACCCGCCGGACCAGGTCGACGACCCGATCGGGCCTCGACCGGCGGAACGGCACCCACTTCTCCACGGCGCCATCTTTGCGCACCGTTTTCCTCATCCATGGCACCCATCGGCCGTTTGGATTGCCAGAAGCGTCCGAACGGAGCGATTCATGCGCCGCTGGCTGGGTTCCCGCCGCGTGTCCACCAAGATCCTGATCGTCGCCGCCGTCGCCATCGCCGGCACCGCCGCCACCGGCATCCTCGCGCTGGCCGCCATCTCCGACCTGCGCGGCACGCGCGACGACGAGGTGGGCAGGGCGGTGCCGTACATCTCGGCGCTGAACCGGGCGGCACTGGCCGCCAAGGCGGCGGCCAACGATGAACGCGGTTTTCTGCTCGGCGGGGACACGCAGTTCCGCGACGAGGCGCTGGGCCGCCAGGCGGCCGTGAACGCGGCGATGCAGGACGCGGCGAGGACCGCGAACGCGGCCGAAACGGCCACCCTCGCCAAGATCCAATCCGCGCTGGACGCCTGGTTCGACGCGCTCAGGACCGAGTTCGCGACGTACCCGGCCGACAAGGCCAAGGCCACCACCGACGCGTTCGGGGCCAACCGCGACCTGCGCAAGGTGTACGAGGGCCTGATCGACGACGAGAGCACCCGGGCCGGCAAGGCGCTGGTGGCCGGGCAGTCCTTCGACGACACGGTGCACTCGACGCGGCTGGCCGTGATCGTGCTGCTGGGCGTGGCGATGGTGCTGGCCGTGGCGCTGTCGCTGTACATCGGGCGGATGATCGTGCAGCCGCTCGGCCGGGTGTCCCGGGTCCTGCGGGCGGTGGCCGGCGGGGACCTCACCCAGGATGCCGGCGTGGACCAGGGCGACGAGGTCGGGCAGATGGCCGGTGCGCTGCGGCAGGCGACGTCGCAGCTGCGCGGTACCGTCGCCACGCTCGCCGAGCATGCGGTGATCCTCGCGGCCGCGTCGGACGAGCTGGCGGTGACCAGCACGCAGAGCGCGGCCGGAGCGGAGGCCGGCGCCCGCCAGGCCGGCGCGGTGGCCGGGCTGGCCGATCAGATGTCCACCACGATCGCCACGGTGGCGGCCGGGGCGACCGAGATGGGCGCCTCGATCCGGGAGATCTCGCAGAGCGCTTCCCAGGCCGTCACGGTCGCCGGCCGGGCGGTCGAGGTGGCCGGCCGCGGCGGCACGGTCATGGGCCAGCTCGGCGACTCCTCGGCCGAGATCGGCAACGTGATCAAGCTGATCACCTCGATCGCCGAGCAGACCAACCTCCTCGCGCTCAACGCCACCATCGAGGCGGCCCGGGCCGGGGACGCGGGCAAGGGCTTCGCCGTGGTGGCCAACGAGGTCAAGGAGCTCGCGCAGGAGACCGCGCGGGCCACCGACGACATCGGGCGGCGGGTCGCCGCCATCCAGTCCGACACCTCCGAGGCGGTCGCCGCGATCGAGGAGATCGGCGAGATCATCGAGCGGATCAACGAGTACCAGACGACGATCGCCTCGGCCGTCGAGGAACAGTCGGCGACGACCGAGGAGATGAGCCGCAGCGTCGAGGAGGTCTCGGCCACCGGGCGACAGGTGGCCGAGACCATCGGGTCGGTCGCCTCGTCGGTGCAGCTCACGACGGCGGGCATCGGGGAGGCGAACCGGGCGGCCGGCAGCCTGGCCGAGCTGTCCGGCTCGCTGCGGTCGATCGTGCAGACGTTCCGGTACTGACTACCCGGCTGCCGTGCTACTCGGCGACGGTTGCGCTGGCGAAGATCGACTTGTTGCCTACCGCGTCGTAGGCGCGCACCCGGATGCCGAAGGTGGTCTGGCCGGGCTGGCGCGGCTCGGTGTACGTGGTGCCCGTGACGTTGCCGGCCCAGTCGCTGCCGTGGAACACCTGGTACCCGGCGACGCCGACGTTGTCCGTCGCCGCGGTCCACGACCAGGTGACCTGGGTGGCGGTGAGGCTCACCCGCAGGTCGGCCGGGGGCGTGGGCGGGTGGGTGTCGGAGTTGGGCATCGGGTCGATGGCGAGCGACACGGCCAGCGGGGCGGAGCGGTTGCCGGCGCCGTCGAAGGCGACGATCGAGAAGGCGAACGCGCCGTACCCGAGCGGGGGGACGGTGAGCGAGGTATTGCTGGTCGCGCCGTAGTGGTCGCCGTTGACCGAGACGTCGTAGCCGGCGACGGCGACGTTGTCGGTGGCGGCCGTCCAGCCCAGGGTGAAGCCGGTCGCGGTGCCGGCGAACCGCAGGCCGGTCGGCGCGGTGGGCGGGGTGGTGTCGGCCGGGCCGCCCGGGGTGAGGACCGCGAACGGGGAGGCGTTGCCGGCCGCGTCCAGCGCGCGGACCCGGTAGGTGATGATCATCGGGGGCGGGGTCGGCATGACGTACTCGGTCCCGGTGACCGTGGCGGCCAGGTTCTGGCCCATGTAGACCTCGTACCCGGCGACGGCGGTGTCGTCGGCGGACGGGTCCCAGCGCAGGGTCAGGGTGTTGGTGCCGACGACCGCGCGCAGGTTGCCGGGGGTGGACGGCGGGCGGATGTCCGGGGCGGCCGGCCGGCCGTCACAGTCGGCGCCGTTGAGGCGGCAGCCGGTGGGGGCGGCGAGGCCCTGGGCGACCCAGCCGAACGTGGTGCCGGCACCGGCGGCCAGCGTGGCGTTCCATGACTCCCCCACGGCGGTGTAGTGGGTGCCGGTGTGGGTGATCTGGGCGCCCCACGAGGTGCCGATCGCGGTCGTGGCCGGCAGGTCGAACTCCACCCGCCAGGTGAGCGGCGCGGCGGTGGGGTTGGCGATCGTGTACGCACCGACGTAGCCGGTGCTCCACTCGCTCTGCTCGGCGAACGTGGCCGTCGGGACGGCGGCGGACTGGGCGGGGCTCGCCACGGCGCCGAGCCCGACCAGGGCGAGAACCCCAACCACGGCCGGGCGGAGCCATCGATAGTGATTCATGTCGATGTATAGTAGGAAGGTCGCGGCGCCGCGGTCAACGCATCGCGACCCCTACCCCGCAGCGTTCACGGTTTGCCCTGCTAGTGGAAGCGGGCGCCCTCGTCGCGGCGGAAGGCCCAGGCGGCGATCGCGGCCATGACCACGGTCCAGGCCACCAGGGAGACCATCGACGTCGCGGAGACGCGGAAGTCGCCGACCGCGGCCCAGATGAGCTCGACGGCGCCCCGGGTCGGCAGGTACGGGGCGATGGTCTCCACGAACGAGGGGGCCTGGTTCGGCGCCGACAGCAGGCCGCCGCCGAAGGCCAGCGGGAAGAAAATGATCTGGGCCACCGCCAGGGCCGCCTTCATTGGCAGGGCATAGCCGATGGCCAGGCCCATGAAGGTGAACGGCAGGGCGCCCAGGATCACGGCGCCGACCGCCACCAGCAGGCCCGTCCACGACGCGGTGGCCGCGGTGAAGAAAGCGCCGATCAGGACCACGGGCAGCAGGGACAGGGTCGTGAAGGTCAGGCCGGAGAGGATGCGGCCGGCGAAGGAGGCGCCGGGGCCGGCCGGGAGGGTGCGGGTGTACGGGTCCCAGGGCTGGGACCGGTCCTCGGACACGCCCACGCCGTAGGTGAACAGCGAGCTCGTCATCACCGCGAACATGACCATCGACGCGGTGGCGAAGGTGGCGGCGGTCGCGTCGTCGCCGGCGAAGGGGACCACGAAGAAGAGCATCGACGCGGCCGGGAAGAAGGCGCCGCCGACCACCGCGATGGGGATGCGGATGGTCTCCAGGATGCGGAAGCGGGCGTGGGTCAGGGCCAGGCTGGGCACGGGGTCACCTTCCGGTCAGGGTCAGGAAGGCCTCTTCCAGCGTGGTGGGCTGGACCTGAAGGCCGTGGAACGGTACGCCGGCGTTGACCAGGTCGCGCACGAGCTGGTCGGCGTCCGGGGTGAGCAGGGAGGTGCGGCCGTCGGCGCGCTCGACGCCGACCACGCCCGGCAGCTCGGGCAGATCCACCCCGTCGGCCAGGCTGACGCGGTGGATGCCGACCATGGCGCGGATCGCGTCGACGGTGTCGTCGGCGAGGACGCGGCCCTTGCCGATGACCACCACGCGGTCCGCGAGCGCCTCGATCTCCTCCAGGTAGTGGCTGGTGAGCACGACCGTGCCACCGTCGTCGGCGAAGGCGCGGATGGCGTCCCACAGGGCACGGCGGGCCTGGACGTCCAGCCCCGTCGTGGGCTCGTCCAGGAAGACCAGGCGCGGGCGGCCCACGAAGGCCAGCGCCACGGCGAGGCGGCGCTTCTGGCCGCCGGACAGGCCCCCGGTCTGCCGGCGAGCCACCTCCGTCAGGCCGAAGCGGGCGAGGGTCTCCTCGTGCGGTACCGCATCAGGAAAATGCCTGGCGACGAACTCCAGGCACTCGCGGACGCGCAGGGTGGACGGCAGGCCGGTCTCCTGCGGCGTGACGCCGATCTGGCGGCGGCTGGCCGGGTCGCGGGGGTCACCGCCGAAGAGCTCCACGGTGCCGGAGGTCGGCCGGCGCAGGCCCACGAGCAGGTTGAGCAGCGTCGACTTGCCGGCGCCGTTGGGACCCAGCAAGCCGACCACGCCACCTGCCGGGATGTCCAGCGAGACGCGGTCCAGGGCCACGGTGTCGCCGTAGCGGCGGGTCACGGCCACGGTGCGGGCGAGCATGTCACGACTCCTTCGGGGGGTCGAGCAGGGCACGGAGTTGGGCGGTGTAGTCGTCGAAGGCGACCCGGCCGCGGTTGGTGAGGCCGGCCGAGGTGGTCGGGGTGCGGCCGCGGAAAGACTTGACGACCTCGACGTAGCCGGCCTGCTCCAGCTTGGTGAGGTGGACCGACAGGTTGCCGGCGGTCATGTCGAGCAGCTGCTGCAGCTTGGGGAACGTCATGCGGTCGCCGGGTCCGAGGCTCGACAGGGCGGCCATGATGCGCAGGCGGGCCTGGGCGTGGATCACGGGATCGAGCTCGCTCATCGGCGGGCGCGGACCTGCAGGATCAGGCCGAGCAGGATCAGGCCGCCGCCACCGCCGAGCGAGATGAGCAGCGAGTGCCAGCCGGGCCCCGCGGCCACGCCGGCGATGTTGATGATGGTGAGCCACGCGCCGAAGATGAACATGTCGCGGGACATCCAGACGGCGGCGCCGGCCATGTACATGCTGGCGACGAGCCCCACGGAGACGCAGGCCCACAGCAGGCCGCGCTCATCCTCGGGCAGCAGCTTCGCGAAGTGGCTCGTCGTGGTGCCGACGCCGGCGAAGGCGAAGAACCAGGCGAACCCGTAGGCGCTGCCCTGCCACGAGGAGCGCCCGGCCAGGCCCCGGCCGCGCACGGCGGAGACGACCACGGTGGCCAACATGGCCAGGGCCATCAGGACGAACAGGCTCGCCAGCGGCAGCCAGTCGGGCAGGTCGACGAAGACCTTTCCATTCGGGCCGTACCGCAGGAACAGCAACCCGAAGCCGATGAGCCACGCCCCGCCCCACGGCACGTAGTAGAGCAGCGGGTTGAGCTGGAGGGTGCGGGCCGCCGCGGCGCGCTCTTTGCGGATGAGCTCGAGCGACTCGGCAGCCGAGGCCGGTGGGGCATCGTCATCGACGGGCGTCATGTAAACCACTTTACGCGGCAAACCTGTTTACGCAACCCCGCCGCGACGGGGCTCACAGGTGCGGAGGCGCAGCCACTCGAAGGCGAGCGCGGGCACGCAGGCGCAGGCGCAGGCGCGCAGGGTCGGACGCGAGCGCGGGCGTGCGGAGGCGCAGGCGCGGAGGCGCAGGCGCAGGCGCGGAGGCGCAGGCGCAGGCGCGGGTACGGGCACGGAGGCGCGGGCACGGACACGGAGGCGCGGGCGCGGACACGGGCACGGAGGCGCGGGCACGGGCACGGGCACGGGCACGGAGGCGCGGGCGCGGGCGCGGGCCTGAGCCCTGGCTCCGACCCGGACGAGGAGCCGGGCACACGGCGAGGCCAGGCGCGGCAGTAAGACCCAACAACGCGCCACGAAAAAGGGCCGGCCGCCCCAGGGCAGGGGCGGCCGGCCGTCAGTTGGTGCGGACCGGCCGTCAGTTGGTGCGGATAGGAGTGACTACGCGGTAGGCGCAGGCTCCAGCGGATCCACGCGGTGCCGCCCGTCCGACTCCACGCCCGGCACCTCGCGAGCCGTCACCAGCGAGGCGTGCTTGCCCTCGCGGCGCTGGCGGCGACGCTCCTTGGTCGACTCGACCATCGTGTAGAGGGTCGGGACGAGGACGAGCGTGAGCAGGGTCGAGGAGACCAGGCCGCCGATCACCACGATGGCAAGCGGCTGCGAGATGAAGCCGCCCTCGCCGGTCAGGCCGATCGCCATGGGCAGCAGGGCGCAGATCGTGGCCACCGCCGTCATGAGGATCGGGCGGAGGCGGCGCCGGCCGCCCTCGACCACGGCCTCGGCGACCGGCATGCCGGACTCGCGGTACTGGTTGATGAGGTCCATCAGCACGATCGCGTTGGTGACCACGATGCCGATGAGCATGAGCACGCCGATCATGGCGGGCAGGCCCAGCGGGGTGCCGCTGGCCAGCAGCAGGATGATCGCGCCGGTGGCCGCGAACGGGATCGAGACCAGCAGGATCAGCGGCTGGGCCACGCTCTTGAAGGTCGCCACCATGATGATGAAGACGATCGCGATGGCGGCCAGCATGGCCAGGCCGAGCTGGCCGAAGGTGTCCGACTGCTGCTGGCTGACGCCGCCCAGCTTGACCGACGCGGTCGACGGCAGCTGCAGCTTGTCGAGCGCCTTCTTCAGGTCGGTGGAGACCTTGCCCAGGTTGTCGCCGGTCGCGCGGCCGGTCACCGAGGCGCTGCGGTTGCCGTTGATGCGCGTGATGGCGACCGGGCCGGTGTCCTGCTTGACGTCGGCGATCTGGTCCAGGCGCACGAACGGCGGGGTGCCGGCCACCGGGATCTGCAGCGCCTTGAGCTGGTCCAGCGAGGCCGGGGCCGGGCCGGAGCGCAGCACCAGGTCGCGCTGGGAGCCGTCGATGGTGAGCTGGGTGAGGGTCTGGCCGCGGTAGGCCGTCGAGACGATCCCGCCGATCGCCGCGTCCGACAGGCCGTACTTCGCCGCCACGTCACGCTTGACGTGCACGTCGATGCGCGGGTTGCTGGACGCGAGGTTGCTCTCCACGTCGGCGATGCCGCCGAGGCCCTTCATGGCCTCCTCGACCTGGCCGGAGGCCTTGGCGAGGTCGTCGGGGTTGTTGGCCTTGACGATGACCTGGAGCTGGTCGGCGGAGCCGCCGCCCCCGCCGCCCGCGGTGACCTTGACCTTGCCGACGCTGTCGCCGGCCGCGGCGATCTGCGTGCGCAGCTCGTCGACGACCTTCTCGACGTCGGTGCCCTCCTTCGCGGTGACCGAGAAGTTGGCGGTGTTGCCCGACTGGGCGCCGGCGAAGCCGAAGCCGGCCGAGGCGCCGATGGTGGCCTGGTACGCCTCGATGTCGCCGCGCTTGCCGAGGATGTCCTCGATCTTCTTGGCGGCGGCGTCGGTGGTGGCCAGGCTGGAGCCGAGCGGCAGCTCCTGCGAGATGGAGAACTCGGTCTGGCCGGAGTTGTCGATGAAGTTGGTCTTGAGCAGGCTGCCCAGGCCCATGGTCACGAGGAAGACCAGGATGCTGACCGCGACCGTGGTCCAGCGGTGCCAGCGCTTGCCGGTCACCCAGCTCACGATCGGCACGTAGGCGCGCTGCAGCGGGCTGCGGCGCTCCTTCTCCAGGGCCTTGGCCTCGACCGCCTCGCGCTCCTCGGTGGACAGGGCCTTCGGGCGGCGCAGGAACCAGTAGGCCAGCACCGGCACCACGGTGAGCGAGACGAACAGCGAGGCGATCAGGGCGACCGCGATGGTGATCGCGAAGGGCCGGAAGAGCTCGCCGGCCAGGCCACCGACCAGGCCGATCGGCAGGAACACGGCGACCGTGGTCAGGGTCGAGGCGACGACCGCGCCGGTGACCTCCTTGACGCCGGTCAGGATGGCGTGGATCTTTTCTTCGCCGTACTCCAAATGCCGTTTGATGTTCTCCAGCACCACGATCGAGTCGTCCACGACTCGTCCGACGGCGATGGTGAGCGCGCCGAGCGTGAGCAGGTTCAGCGAGTAGTCGCCGACCCACAGCCCGATCAGCGCGACGACCACGGACAGCGGGATGGAGACCGCGGTGACCAGGGTCGAGCGCAGCGACACCAGGAAGACCAGGATCACGATCACGGCGAAGAGCAGGCCGAGCGCGCCCTCGGTGGAGAGGCTCTTGATGGACTTCTCGACGAACGGCGCCTGGTCGAAGACAGACGTGAGCTTGGTGTCGCCGCCGAGCTGCTTCTGCAGGTCGGCGAGCTTGTCGCGGACCGCGTGGCTGATCTTCACGGCGTTGCCGTCGGGCGACGCGGTGACCGAGATGCCGAGGCTGGGCTTGCCGTCGGTGCGGGTGATCGAGGTGGCCTCGACCGTCTTGAGCTCGACGGTGGCGACGTCGCCGAGCTTGGCCGTCGGGGTGACGTTGAGGGCCTTGAGCTCGTCGAGGGTGCCGAGGGTGCCACCGACCTGGACCGACAGCGACTTGTCGCCCTCCGTCAGGGTGCCGGCCGGGAAGGACACGCCGTTGGCCTTGAGCGCGGCGGTCAGCGACTGCGAGTTGACCCCGGCCGGGAAGGCCTTCTGCGGGTCGAGCGTGATGAGGATGTTCTGCTTCTCGGCGCCGGTCACCTCGACCTGGCGCACACCCTCGATGCCCTGCAGCGCCGGTACCACGATCTGGTTGAGCTGCTGGGCGAAGGCGATCTGGTCGCCGGACTTGGACGCGGCGAGCACCACGGCCGGCAGGTCGTCGGTGGAGCCGGCGATGACCTGCGGGTCGACGGTCGACGGCAGCTGCGACTTGATGCGCGCGATGGCCGTGTTCATCTTGTTGGTGATGTCGTCGATCGAGGAGCCGTACTCGAACGACACCTGCACCGTCGCCACGCCTTCGCGGCTGGTCGAGGTGATGTCCTTCAGCGCGGGCACGCCCTGCAGCGCGCCCTCGATCGGCTTGGTCACCTGCTCCTCGACGATGTCCGGCGACACGCCCGGGTAGGACGCGACCACGAAGGCGGCCGGAAAGTCGATCGAGGGGATGAGCTGTTGCTTCAGTGAAGGAATGGCAATGGCGCCGAAGCCCAGGACGACGATCGCGATAATCGCGACCAGCCCCCGGTTCGCCAAACTGAGCCGGGCGAGGAACGACATGTCTGGAGTCTTCTTCCGGTCGGCTAAGACAGACGTTAGTTCGTGTGATGCTAACCGTTCGCCTAGCGCGAAGTTTATCCAGGGGGTAAAACATTGCTGTGAAGACTCACAGGGAAGCGCTCCTGCACCGCGTCACCATGGCCGAGGAGCGGATGCGCGCCCTGCTCGCCTACGACCGAACCAATCCCCTGTTCTCAGTAAACCTCACGATGCAGCAGCTCAAGGTGCTATTACTGCTGTCCCGTCACGACGGGATCTCCTCCCAGGAGCTCACTCGGCACCTCGGCGTGAGCCTCGCCACGCTGTCCGGCATCGTCGACCGGTTGGTGGCGCAGGGTTACGTGACGCGCACGGAGGACGCGCACGACCGGCGCATCCGGCGCATCCACCTCTCCCCCACCGGCCGGGAGACGCTGGACCGCATCACCGACGGCGGCAACCGGACGTCCCGGCGCCTGCTCGGCCGCCTCGACGACGACACCCTCGACATGCTCGGCACTGTGCTGGAGCGCATCGCCGAGGCGGCCGCCGAAGAGGCCGCGGAGCAGGGCATACAGGTGCCACACGAGGCACCCGTGCCACTGCGGTAATCCGCCGGCGGGCGCCCAACTTCATCCGATACGCCGGATAAGCGGGCCCGGCCTCGGGTAGCCGCCACAGCCATGCGGAGCGTGCTGGTCCTTGCCATGGTCGCTGCGGCCCTCGTACTGCTGCCCGAACCCGCCCCCGCGGCGCCCCCGGTGTCGTCCACCGCCGGCGCGGACCACGCCATCCGGGTGCGCGACGGGCGGCTCGTCGAGGCCAACGGCAGCGACCTCGTGCTGCGCGGCGTCAACCACGACTTCATCTGGTACCCGGACAAGAACGGCTCGTTCGCCGCCATCAAGGCGGTCGGCGCCAACGCCGTGCGGGTGCCGCTGGGCATGGGCCACATGTACCGCAAGACGAAGCCGGAGGAGGTCAGCACGATCGTCGCGCTGTGCCGGCAGAACCGGCTGATCTGCATCCTCGACGCCCACGACACCACCGGCTGGGGCCAGGACAAGAAGGCCACCACGATCGCCGAGGCGGTGCGCTTCTGGATCGGGCTGAAGGCGCAGCTGGCCGGCCAGGAGGACCACATCATCATCAACGTCGCCAACGAGCCCTTCGGCGTCGGCGGTGACTGGCCGTGGGTGCAGCAGTCCAGCGACGCGGTGCGGGCCCTGCGCGCGGCCGGCTTCAAGCACACGCTCATGGTCGACGCCCCCGGGTGGGGCCAGGACGAGGCGTTCCTCATGCGCGACAACGCGGCGAAGGTCAAGGCGGCCGACCCGACCGGCAACACCGTCTTCGACGTCCACATGTACGGCGAGTTCAACAGCCCCGGGAAGGTCAACTCGTACCTGACCGCGTTCGACCGCAACCGGCTGCCGATCGTCATCGGCGAGTTCTCCGGCGAGCACGAGTGGGGCGACCCCGACGAGGACGCCATCATGGCGTACGCCGAGGCGCACGACGTCGGCTACCTCGGCTGGTCGTGGAGCGGCAACGAGAAGCAGTTCAGCTACCTCGACCTGGTCAACGACTTCGACCCGGCCAGCCGCACGGCCTGGGGCCGCCGCTTCCTCTCCGGGCCCAACGGCATCTCCACGGACACCCGGGAAGCCACGATCTATCGCAACGGTACGGCGGCCGCCCCCACCGCACCGCGCCACGCCCCGGCCCGGCTCGAGGTCGCCGACGTGACCTCGCACAGCGTCCGGCTGACCTGGAAGCGGGGCGGTAGCGGTACGACATATCAGGTCGTGGCGGTGAACGGAGCGTCGGAGACCCGGGTCCTGACGACCAGCCGGGCCGACGTGACCCTCACCGGGCTGCGCGGCGCGAAGGAGTACACCTTCGCGGTCTATGCCCGCGGCTTGCTGGGCACCCGCTCGGCCCGCTCGGCCCCCGTCTACGCGGTCACGCCGCCTGGCTGACGCCGCCGCTTGCCGGCCACGACCACGGCCAGGAGGGCGGCCCCGGCCAGCCAGAGCACGGCCGGCACAGGGCCGCGGCGCCGATCCAGGCGGCGGCCTTGCGCGACGTGCTCACGCCTTCTCGGCGAGCGCCTTCTCGACCGCGGCGGCCACGCGGGCGTCCTCTCGGGCCCTCCCGCGCGTGCGGAGCCGGCGCAGGGCGACCACCCCGCCGGCGATGAGTCCGGCCATCACAACGGCGAGGATAAGTACCGTCCACGGCACGGTCCAGCCCGAGGACTCGGCGGTGACCGGCTTCAGGGAGGTCGTCGAGCCGGAGGCATCGGTCAGGCGCGGGGTGACGGTGGCGGTCGCGGTCAGGCGGAACGCGCGGGTCACGCCGTGCGCGGTCGCCGACACCTTCCAGGACTCGCCGGGCAGCAGCTCCGGCGGGGCGGCGACCTTGTCCGCGTCGCGGCGCCACCAGCCGAAGGGGCCGGCGACCGAGACGGCCTGGTCGGCCGAGACGATGGCGTTGCCGGTGTTGTGCAGGGTGTAGCTGACGTGTGCGTCGCCGCCGTCGAAGGTGACCTGCAGGCCCTCGATCGCGAGGGCGGGCTTCAGGTCGCCGCCGACGCGGAGCTTGATCTTGATGCCGAGGCGGCGCTCCACGTTGATGCTCTGCGCGGCGTCGGGCTGGGTCAGCGAGGTGACGATGCCGCCGGCGTAGTCGCCGGGCGTGGCGTTGGCCGGGACGCTCAGCGTGAAGGGCACCTCGGCGGTCTGGCCGGGCTGGATCGCGACGGTGGCGGGGTCGGCGCGCAGCCAGGCGCCGATGCCGACGGACGGCCTGTCCTTGGTCAGCAGGTCGAGCTGGCCGGCGCCGGTGGTGTAGCCGTCGCCGGCGTAGACGGCCAGGCTGAGCGGGGCCTTGCCGTGGTTGGCCACCACCATGGCGTCCTTGACCTGACCGCCGGGGTTGACCGCGTAGCTGAAGCTCGAGCGGTCGGCGCCGTAGCTGTTCGAGGCCGTGCGGACGGTCCAGGCCACGTCGCCGTCCTCGGCGAGCGCGGGCCCGGCCGGGCCGACGATCGCCAGGGCGGCCAGCAGCGCCACGGCGGCGGATTTCCAGAGCTTCATGAAGGGGTCCTTCCGCGGGAGATGGAACACCGGCGGGGCGGGCCTCGCGGCGCCGCCCCGCCGGCTTCTAGCTACGCGCTCAGCCGCTCAGCGCGGTGATCGTGAGCGTCGCCCGGTAGTCGCCCTTCTCGGCGGTACCCGGGATCTTCAGGTCCAGGTCGGCCCCGAGCTGGGCGGTGCCCTTCGGGTGACCCTGGTCGGCCCAGCCGAGGCCGCGGGAGACGGACAGGCCGCCGCCCTGGTCGTCCCAGGCCGAAGCCACCACGCCGCTGACCTGCGCGCCCGCGCCCGGGGCGAGGATCTTCGGGGTCCAGCCGAGGTAGGCACCCGAGAACGCCTTGCCGCCGTCGCGGAAGTCGCTCACGCTGGCCGAGATCGACCACGGGGCCAGCGAGCGCCGGCTGTCGCTGACGACGATCGGGTTGATGTGCCCCGACGCCTGGAAGTAGTCGCCGTTGTGGTCCTGCGCGGTGCCCAGGTCCACCAGGCCGTTGTAGCCGTCGATGGTCCAGCCGAACTCGCCGGGCGCGCCGGTGGGGACGTTGACCTGGACCTGCTGGCCGTCGCCGTGGTACGGGTGCACCGTCACCTTGTCGACGACCGAGCCGACCGGCTGGTTGGCGGTGGTGTTGTTGCACCACGCGACCTTGCCGAGCTCGACGGCCGCGTTCGGGGCGGCGCAGGTGCCGCTGCGGAGGTTCTGCACGACCAGGCGGTCGCCCCGGACCTCGACCTTGACGTAGGAGCGCACGTGCTCCTGGTTCTGGACCGAGTTGTACCAGTAGTTGCTCGGGTTCAGCGGGTCCGCCCCGTTGCCGGCGCCGCTGGTGCCGCTGTTGTCGGGCGTGGTGATGTCGTAGTACTTCGAGCCCGAGGCCGAGTTGCCGGTCACGTAGAGCACGCCGCCCGGGCCCGGGTACACGTCGGCCGCGCCCGGCTGCTCGTCCGCGTCGGCCTTCTGGCCGTTCTTGATGAGGTAGCTGCGGGAGTAGCTGTGGTCGTGGCCCTGCAGCACCAGGTCGACGCCGAGGTTGGAGAACGCCGTCGGGAAGTCGACCCGGCGGGCCTTGTTGTCGCCGTCCTTGGCGTGGTCGGCGGGCGAGTAGATGGCGTGGTGGTACACCAGCACCTTCCACTTCGCCTCGGCACCGTGCTGGTTGATGACGTCGGTGACGTAGGCAAGGTGCGCCGCGTCGCCGCCGCCGCCCTGGCTGGTGGCGTAGCTGTTGCTGTTCAGGTCGATGAACAGGACATCCTTGTAGATGTACCAGTAGTCACCGCCCGAGGTGTTCGACGCCGGCTGCCCGTTGGCGTAGTAGCCGGCCGAGCGGTCCGTGTTCGGGGTGAACAGGTGCTGCTCGTAGGCCTTGCCGCCGACGTCGTGGTTGCCGATGGTGGCCGCCCACGGGTACTGCCGCAGCTTGTCCGACGCCAGGAAGGCGTTCCACTGCGACTCCGTGTTGGCCGTCTCGACCTGGTCGCCGCCGGACACCAGCAGCTCGGCGTTGGGGTTGGCCGCGAGCGAGACGTCGAGGGTGTCGACCCAGCCCGCCTGGTCCCTGGCGAGGTCGCCCGACGAGCCGATCTGCGGGTCGCCGTAGAACAGGAAGTCGTAGTCGTCCTCGAAGTCCTGCGTCTTGAAGGCGTAGGTCGAGGACCAGTTGCCGTCGGTGCCGACCCGGTAGGAGTACGCGGTGTGCTCCTGCAGGCCGGTGATGGTCGCGTGGCGGTTGAAGCCGCCACTGGTGGCGATGTTGGCGCCGCCGATGGCCGCGAAGGTCGCCGCCGAGGCCGGGAAGTCGCCGGCGACCAGTGACGCGGTCGGGGCGAGCTGGACCTTCTGCGCCGTGTCCGCCGACGAGTACCAGGTCACGATCCGCTGGGACTCGTTGGCGCCGACGCCGAGGATGACGCCCGTGAGCGCGGCCGGGTCGGCGGCGGCGGCCGGGGACCCCAGGCCGGTGCCGAGGGCCACGGCCAGCCCCACGAGCGCCGCGGTGGCCGCTGCGGCCACGCGGGAAGTTCGATGCTGCATGCGGTTACCTTCTTCTCCGATGGGAGTACGCGTGATCACGCTGTCGGCACTCGGTGTCCGGACCGTGAACGGCAGGTGGGCGCCGACTGTTCTCTAGAGCGCCCTTTGGAAGAACCAGATGAGCCCCATGGCCGCGACCCCGGCCGCCACTCCCCCGGTGGTCCAGCGCCCGGCCTTCGGCGCGTGGCGGCGCAGCAGCATCAGCAGCGGGAAGGCGGCGGCGATGATCCCGAGCTGGACGACCTCGATGCCCACGTTGAACACGAGCAGCGACCACAGCAGCGTCCACGACCACGGCTCGTCGATCCCGAGCGCGCCGGCGAACCCGAGCCCGTGCACGAGGCCGAAGCAGAACACCACCGCCAGCCGGATCCAGCCGGCCCGGTCCAGCCCCTTCTCCGGCAGGTCCTGCGCGGGTTTCAGCAGGTGCCAGACGGCCACGACCGCGATCGACAGCGCGATCACCGGCTCGACCAGGTGGGCGGGCGCGTCGACCGCGCCGAGCGCGGCCAGCATGAACGTCACCGAGTGGGCCAGGGTGAAGCTGGTCGCGGCCAGCACGATCTCGCGCAGCCGCCGGGAGCCGGCGATGAGCGCCAGGAGGAACAGGATGTGGTCGATGCCGGTCAGCAGGTGCTCGGCGCCGAGCCGGAAGAACTCCCAGAAGCGCTGGTACCACGCCTGCCCGGTCGAGAACGCGGCGTGCCCGGCGTCGAGGGCGGCGCTGCCGGAGTGCCCGTCGAGGTCGTAGGTGACGATCGTCTTGACGCCCTTGACGTAGCCCTCGGCGTCCGCGAACAGCCCGGCGCGAATCTCGTGCTCGCTCGCGGGCGGGCACGCCCAGTCGAGCGACAGGCCGGCGTACGGCACCCCCTCCTGCCGCCCGATGGTGAAGTCGCCGGCCCTCGACGGGGTGCAGGCCTGCCCGCCGGCGGTGACCTGGAAGCGCTCGGTGACGTAGTGCAGCGCCGCGTCGGCGTGCGCGGCGAGCGCGGCCGCCTGGCCCGCGGCGTCCCCGTCGCGGAAGGCGGCGTCGCCGTCACGGAACAGCTGGTCGTCGCCGTGGGCGTCGGCCGCGGACACCACGAGGAGGTCGTACTCCAGCTCCAGCGCGGTTCGCACGTGCCCCTGCTCGCCGTGGCCGACCGTGACGTACACCGTCGAGGAGAACCCGTGCGCGCCTGCGGGCTGTGGCACCAGCAAGATCGCGACGGCGCCGAGGACGACGAGCCAGCGGAACAACATGGGGCTGCACGTTGCCGGGGTCGGATGAACAGGAGGCGGTGCGCCGACGAACCACCTACGAACACTTTTCCCAGCGGTTGAATGTGTTTTGGGCCAGGCCGCACGATGCTCGCCGTGCGCGCGCTTTCCGTCGTCCTCGTCCTCGCCCTCGCCGCCTGCGGGTCCCCCTCCGCCGGCTGGTCCGCGCCGCGTCCGGCGCCGTCCCCGGTGGGCCGCCTCGACCCGGGCTTCCTGGGTCCGTCGGGCACGCCGAGCCCGGAGGGCACCGTCACGCCCTCGCCGGGGTCATGGGACGGCGTGCACCCCGCCCCCGGCTACCGGGTGGTGCTGCTGACGGCGGGCTCCGACGCGCCGACCCGGGCCCTGGTGGCCGCGGTGCAGGACTGGGCCGCGGCGGAGCACGTGGACCTGCGCACGGTGACCGCCGCCGGCCACGACGACCTGGTGCCGGCCGTCACCAGAGCCCTCGGCCTGCACGGCGACCTGATCGTGACCGCCGGCAACGACCTGGTCGACCCCCTCGCCGTCGTCACCGCCAGTCACCTGGACCAGCCGTTCCTGGTGGTGGGCGCCGAGCTGGCCGAGCCGACCGCGAACGTGACCGCGGTGGACTGGGCGGGCGCGTCGTACCGCGGCGAGGGCCTCGGCATGTCCTCGACCTACGACGAGAGCTCCTTCACCCCCGCCCGCTGCTCGGCCGCGGTCCGGGCCGGCGCCGCGGCCGTGCTGACCGGCCTGACCGGCATCGTGGTCTGGCTGCGCGACTAGCTCAGCGCGGCGCTGTCCAGGCGGCGGCCGGCGGTGGCCTGGGCGATCGCCTCGGTGATCGCGACCTTGGTGGCCTTCGCCGGCAGGGCGACGCCGAGGACCTTGGCCAGCTCGCGCAGCTGCGGCACGGTCAGGCGCAGGTCGCCCAGGTACTGCGTGGCGGCCGGGAGCGTGGCGAGCTGCGCGAGCGTCGACTCGATCTCGCCGACCGGCCGGGAGAGCGCGGCCGCCTTCGCCGGGGCGGCCTTCTTCGCCGGGCGGCCGCCCTTGGGCACCAGCTCCAGCTTGGCCGCGCCGGAGGCCAGGTCGGCCAGCTGGTCGGCCGGGAGGGTCTTCACGAAGGCGGCCACCCGCTGGAGCACCTCGTAGGCAAGGTCGGCCGGGTCGGTCATCGCAGCGTTCTCCCTCAGGGTCGGATGAGCGCCAGCAGCTCGCTGGTGAGCTGCTGTATCTCGTATCGTAGGGTCTCGATCGCGGGGCTGCCCTGGGGCGCCAGGACGGCCGGGATCGAGCGCTGGCCGGCCTCCGTCATGGCCGACTTGTTGTCGCGGATGGTCTGGCGGAACACCGGCATCTCGATCACCGAGGTCGTCTCCACCGAGGTGCGCTGGGTCAGCAGCGGCCCGGACGAGGTGTACTGCACCATCGTGTACACCACACCGAGGATCTCCGGGTTGATCGGCCGTTCGGCCACCTCGTTGTACTCGTCGACCAGCGCCGAGAGGCGGGTGCGGAGCAGGTCGATGCCGAGCGTGGACAGGTAGTCGGCGCGGGCCGGGACGATGATGCCGTCGCTGGCCACCAGGGCCGTGCGGGTGACCAGGTTGAAGTTGGGCGGGCAGTCGACGAGGACGACCTCGTAGCCGGCGAAGTTCTGCTCCGCCAGGGCGTCGGCCAGCAGGCGGTACACCTGCAGGTATCTCGGGCTGCTGCGCTGGAACCGCGAGCCGCCCAGGCCGGCGGCCAGGTCCAGGTCGACGTCGACCAGGCCCAGCTGCGAGGCGACGAGGTGCAGGTGGCCGCCGAGGGGCTGCACGACGGCGTTGACCGCGGGCGGGGCCAGGACGTACTTGAACAGCGGCTCCGGCTCGCGGGTCGCGACGAACGCCTCGAACCAGGAGCGGATGGTCGGCTGCTCGACGAAGTCGGCCGGGCGGTAGAAGGAGTACGTCAGGCTGGCCTGCGGGTCCAGGTCGATCAGGAGGACCTTGCGGCCGCGGGCGGCCAGGTCGGCGCCCAGGTTCGCGGTCACGGTGGTCTTGCCGACGCCGCCCTTGTAGTTGATGACGGAGACCACGGTCATTGCAGCAGCATGCCATCCATCGGTCACGTTTGTCGCCACCGGCCGTCCACGCTAGGCTGATTTCCTATCTTGTCGATAGGGATAGGGGGTACGGCCGAATGCTGCCCGACTTCCTGGTCGCGGGCGTGCCGAAGGCGGGCACGTCCGCGCTGCACGCGGCGCTGGTGCGCCATCCGCAGCTGTTCCTGCCCTCGGTCAAGGAGCCGAAGTTCTTCCTCACCGACGGGCCGCCGCCGCGGCGGGGCGGCCCCGGCGACGTGCAGACCTACCAGGAGCACGTCTGGCGGCGCGCGGACTACGAGGCCCTGTTCGACCCGGCCCCGCCGGGGGCCCTGCTCGGCGAGGCGACCCCGTTCTACCTGCACGATCTCGCCGCCCACGAGCGGATCGCCAAGCTCGTCCCGCACGCGCGGCTGGTCCTGCTGCTGCGCGACCCGGTCGACCGGGCGCACTCGAACTGGTCGCACCTGTGGGGGGCGGGGCTGGAGTCCGAGGCCGACTTCCTGCGGGCGGTCGAGCTCGAGCCCGCCCGCCGGGCGAAGGGCTGGGCCGCGTTCTGGCATTACACGGACCTGGGACGGTACGGCACCCAGCTGCGACACCTGCTGCGGTACTTCCCGCGCGAGCAGATCCTGCTGCTGCGCTATCGGGATCTGCGCGACGATCCCCGCGGTACCGTCGACCGGGTCTGCGGGTTTTTGGGGGTCGCGACGGGTCACGTGGGCGAGATCCCGCCCGAGAACGTGCGGCACTACGTCGCCGACACGCCGGTGAACGCGGGGCTGCGGCTGTTGCTGCGCGGCGGTGGCAGGATCGGTCATCGGTTCCCGGTGCCGGCCCGGCGCGCCTTCAGCCGGCCGCTGCTGGCGCTGCTGCACCGCGGGCACGGCCGCCGGCCGCGGGTCACCCCCGAGCAGCGGGCGGCGCTGCTGCCCAGCTTCGCGGCGGAGATCGAACTGCTGCAGGACGTCTCCGGCGAGTCGTACGCGGACTGGCTCAGCCCGGACCACGCGAGCAACTACCGGTGACGCTTTCGGAGGGCATGTTGATCACGCTGCCGCGCTGGGACGGCGCCCACGTCGTCGTCGAGCCGCCCGCGACCGGGCCGGGCACCTGGGCGGGTGCGCCGAGCGCGCTGCGGGTCGGCGGGGAGGTCTTCCTGGCGTACCGCCTGCGCCGCCCGATCGGCGAGGGCCGCGGCTACGCCAACGTGATCGCCCGCTCGATCGACGGCATCGCGTTCACCACGGTCGCCGAGGTGCACAAGGACCGCTTCGGCGGCGCCTCGCTCGAGCGGCCGGCGCTCGCGGTCACCCCGCAGGGGCGCTGGCGGCTGTACGTCAGCGTGGCCACGCCCGGCACCAAGCACTGGCGGGTCGACCTGCTGGAGGCCGACGAGCCGGAGAAGCTCGGCGAGGCGCCGGCCGTGACCGTCCTGCCCGGCGACGCCACGGCCGGCGTCAAGGACCCGGTCCTGCACTTCGACGGCCGCGGCTGGCACCTGTGGGCCTCGGTCCACCCGCTGGAGTCCGCCGAGCACGCCGACCGGATGAGCACCTGGTACGCCACCAGCCCCGACGGCGTCGCCTGGACCTGGCGCGGCGTGGCCCTGGCCCCGCGCCCCGGCGCCTGGGACGCCCGCGGGGTGCGGGTCAGCGCCGTGGTTCCCACCGGGGGCGGCCTCTCGGTGGCGTACGACGGGCGGGCCACCGCCGAGGAGAACTGGGAGGAGCGCACCGGCACCGCGACCGCGCCGCTGCTGGCCGGCGGCACGTTCGGCCCGATGACCGCGTCGCTCGACCCGCCGACGGGTTCGCCCTTCGCCCCGCACGGCCTGCGCTACCTGACCGCCGTGCCGGGCCGCATCTACTACGAGGCCACGCGGGCCGACGGCGCCCACGAGCTGCGCACCGAGGCGCTCACCTAGTCGTTGGCGGGCTTCAGCGGCAGTAGCGTGCGGCTCTTGCCCGGTCGTGGGTAGGCCTCGGCGGCGGCCGCGAGGCGCTGGGCGTGCTCGCGCTGGCGCTGCCAGTGGCCGTACAGCGCGCCCTGCTGCGACAGCCGGTCGACGGCCCGGATCGTCTCCGGATCGACGTCCCCGGCCGGCGCGTCCCGCCAGGGCGTCCCCGGCAGCGGCATGAACGTGTGCGCGTGGATGCGCGCCCCGAGCCCGGCCAGCTCGCGGGCGAGGCCGAGGGAGGCGTCGACGTCGGCCCGGTCCTCGCCAGGCATCCCGAAGATCATGTCGACGTTGATCCGGAACCCCTCCTCGACCCCGACCCGGACCGCCCGCTTGACCTCCTCGACCCCGTGCCCCCGCTTCGCCGCCTCCAGCACCCGGTCCGACCCCGACTGGGCGCCCACGATGATGTTGTTGTTGCTGCAGTACTTCTTGACGAGCCGCAGCGACTCGCGGGTGATGTGCTCGGGCCGGATCTCGCTGGGGAACGACCCGAAGAAGACCCTCCCGTCCGGCCCGATCCCCTCCTTGCAGGTGGCGAGCAGCTCCTCGACGGCCGCCAGGTCGGGCGACTCGTCCTGGGTGCCGTACGACAGCGCGGTCGGCGTGATGAACCGGATGTCCCGCAGCCCGCGCGCCCGCATCTGGTCCACGTGCCAGCGCACGTTCTCCACGCTGCGGTGCCGGAACCGGGCCGAAAACATGAACGGCGTCTGGCAGAACCGGCAGGCGTAGACGCACCCGCGCGTGATCTCCAGCGCGTTGAACTTGTCCCACTTGAGCGCGAAGCCGGGGAAGTCGTCGAGGGGCCGCTGCCTCGCCTTGCCGGTGCGGATCAGGTCGCCGGCGGCGTCGCGGTAGGCCAGGCCCGTGATGCCCGCCGGGTCGCCCTTGGCGTCGACCAGGCTCAGCAGCGTCGACTCCCCCTCGCCGATGGCCGCCATGTCCCACCCTGCGTCGAGGGTCTGCACGGGCTCCGCGGTGGCGTGCACCCCGCCGGCGAGGTGGGTGACGTTCGGGCCGTCGGCCAGCAGGCGGATCGCGCGCAGCTCCTCGGCAAGGGCGGCGGCGTCCGGCGAGTAGAACGACCACAGCACCAGCACCCGGGTGTCCCCGGCCTCCCGGATGTACTGCGCGGTCTCCTCGACGCTCTCGCCGAAGCGGACCTCGTAGCGCGTGGCGGTCTCGTGCTCGCCGAGCGCGCCCAACAGCACGTGGAAGCCGTACGTGACGGCCTTGCGATAGCGCAGCACGAGGACCAGGTCGTTCATGCCGCGATTTTGCCAGGTAGCGCAGGAGTGCTCGCGCCTCAGGTGTAGGAAATGGCCGGGGGGCTGCCACCGCGCAGCGCTTGCCCGATGAACTCGAAGAACCGGTCGGCCTCGGAGCCGAAGGGGTTGTCGGCGACCATGTAGGTCCAGGTGGATGAGGGGCGTCGCAGGCCGAGGTCGGCGAGGGTGGTGGCGTTCTCGGATGCCGCGTCGAGGGTGTGCCGGGTGGCCGCGACCGCCTTTGCGGCAAGGGCGCGGAAGTCGTCGGTGGCGATGAGGTTGAACTCTTCGAGGGGGTCCTGTCGCCCGAGTACCCGCAGGTGGATGCCCTCGCGGACCTCGGCGAGCAGGTTCAGGTGGCGGGTCCAGGCGCGGTCGAGGTGGTAGAGCACCACCTCGACCGCCAGGCGGCGCCTGTCCGGTCGCGTCCACTTGTGCGGCTCGCCGGAGCCGGCGGGCCAGACGTGGGCCAGGTAGCCGTCGAGAGCGGCCGGGTCGGCGAGGAGTCTTTCGCGGGTGTCGAGGAGGAGCCGCCGGTGCTGATCGGTGGCCGTGTGATAGCGGCGCGTGGTGCGGTGCAGCTGCAGGAGCTTGCCCTCGGCGACACGCTGGGCGTGCCCGTATATCTGGCGGAACCGCTTGTCGCGGACTCGCCCGTCGGGGTCCACCGAGCGCGGGTCATAGCCGATGACCAGGTGCTCGATCACCACATCGTCATCGAGACTGGTGTAGAACACCGAACGGCCCGGGTCGCCCTGCCTGCCCGCCCTGCCGCGAAGTTGATGGTCGAGTCTGGCGCTGTCGTACCGCCCGAGTCCGAGGACGAGCAGTCCGCCCGCCTCGGCGGCCCGCGATACGAGCCGAATGTCGACGCCACGGCCGGCCATCTGCGTGGACACGGTGACCGCTCCGTGCTCCCCGGCGCGGGCGATGATCTCGGCTTCGGCGGCGTCGTTCTTGGCGTTGAGCACGACCGCATCGACACCGCGGCCCGACAGGAGTCCGGCGAAGCGTTCGGAGTCTGCCACGCTCGCCGTGCCGATCAGCACGGGCTGACCGGCCGCATGAGCGGCATGCACCCGGTCGGCCGCGGCCGCGTCGCGCCGCTCGGCGGTCAGATACAGCCGGTCGGGCTCGTCGACGCGGACGCAGGGCCGGTTGGTCGGGACCGTTCCGGTGCGCAGGTTCAGGTCCTCAGCCAGGCGTTCGGATGCCTCCAGCGCGGTGCCGCTCATCCCGGTGATGGCGCGGTAGCCACGGGCCACGGTCTCGACCAGCATCTGGTCGAGCACCTCGGCCTGCGCGGACACCTCGAGGCCTTCCTTGCGCTCGATCGCGGCGTGCAGACCATCGGGCCACCGCTGACGGTCCGCGACCCTTCCGCGGGCGTCGTTGATCAGTCGCACCTGGCCGTCGGCCACGATGTAGTGCACGTCGCGGTCCACGAGTGCGTGCGCGTGCAACGCCACATGCGCCGCCGTCAGTAGCTCCACGTGGTCCTTGGCGTACAGGTCGTCGACGCCGAAGTGTTCCTCCAGCGACCTGATCCCCGCCTCGTTGAACGACACGTTGCGCCGCTCGCCGTCGACCTCGTACTGCACGCCCGCGGTCATCGCGGCGACCACCTCGGCCAGCGACGCTTCTTCCGGCCGTGGGTCGCCGTCCCCGGCGATCACCAACGGGACCATCGCGTCGTCGAGCAGCACCGCGTCGATCTCGTCGATCACCGCCGCGTCCAGGTCCGGCACCAGCCGCTGCCCATCGGCCGACCGTTGCCGGTCCCGGAGCAGATCGAACCCCACCTGGTGCACCGTCGCGTAGACCACGTCGCTGCGGTACGCCGCGCGCCGCTCGGCATGATCCATGCCGTCGACCACCGCCGCGCACGACAGGCCGAACGCCGCGAACAGCGGCGCCCCCGCTCGCGCGTCCCTGCCGGCCAGGTAGTCGTTGGCCGAGAGCACGTGCACCCGCCTGCCCGTCACGGCCAGCCCGGCGGCGACGAGGAACCCCACCAGCGTCTTGCCCTCGCCGGTCTCCATGTCCACCACACGGCCTCGGAGCATGCTCACCGCCGCCAGCAGCTGCACCTCGAACGGCTCCAGCCCCAGCCGGCGCCGCGCGACCTCGCTCGCCACCGCGAGCAATCCCGCCAGGTCGCCGTCATCGGCAAGATCCGCCTTCGCCGTGGACTCGGCGCGCTCGGACAACGCCTCGTCGCCAAGCCCGTGCAGCGCGGCCCGTTCGCTCAGGACGGCCGTGACCAACGGGTCGAACCGGCGCAGGTTCGCCGTCCCCGGCTCCTGCCGGAACCGCCGCACCAGCACAACGGCACGCCGCCACGACGACGGATCACGCAACTGCTCCAGTCGGCCCATCACCCCAGGCTAACGCGCACCATCGATGTGTACGCCCCGATCACGAGAGCCGGAATGGCTCGTGCCGATCGGTACGGCGGACCGCCCGTTCGGGCGTTCCCCGCCGGGAACATTGTCACTATTGTCCGTTCGCTATGTACGCCGTTGTGGACGTCGAGACCACCGGGCTGCGCACGGGGTGGCACGACCGGGTGGTCGAGATCGCGATCGTGCAGGTCGACGCGCGCGGGCGGATCGAGGCGGAGTGGTGCACGCTCGTCAATCCCGGGCGGGACGTCGGGCCGCAGCACATTCACGGAATCACGGCGGCGGAGGCGCGGCGGGCGCCGCGGTTCGAGCAGGTGGCGGGGGCCGTGGCCGGGCTGATGCGCGGGCGGGTGCCGGCCGCGCACAACTGGGCCTTCGACGGGCAGTTCCTCGGGGCGGAGTTCGAGCGGCTCGGGGTCGGGGCGCCGGTGCAGGGCGACGCCGGGCTGTGCACGATGCGGCTGGCCGGGCAGTTCCTGCCGGGCAGCTCGCGCCGGCTCGCGGACTGCTGCGCGGCGGCCGGCATCGCGCTCACGCGGGCGCACTCGGCACTGCACGACGCGCGGGCCGCGGCGCAGCTGCTGGCGTACTTCCTGACGGTGGCCGGGCGGCCGCCGCCGTGGGCGCACCGGCTCGGCGTGGGGGTCTGGCCGACGCTGCCGAACACCGGCGTGGCGCCGGTCGCCCGCCGGGCCGAAGGCGAGGCGGACGAGCACTTCCTGGCCCGGCTCGTCGATCGGCTGCCGCGGGCCAACCGGCCGGATGCCGACGCCTACCTCGAGGTGCTCGACCGGGCCCTGCTGGACCGGCACGTCTCCATGGTGGAGGCCGACGCGCTGGTCGCGATGGCGACGCGGCTCGGCCTGGGGCGGGTCGACGTCGTCGAGCTGCACGAGCACTACTTGCAGGCGCTCGCCGCCGTCGCGGTGGCCGACGGCGTGGTCACCGCGGAGGAGGAGGCGGACCTGCGGACCGTCGCCGGGCTGCTCGGGGTCGTCGACGGGCAGGTGGAGCGGATGCTGCGCACGGCGCGGCACGCGATGAGCCTGGTCGGCGGCGACCACCGGCACGGCCGGCGGTTCCGGCTGGAGGCGGGCGACGTCGTGGTCTTCACCGGGGACATGGGCGAGCCGCGCGAGGCCTGGGAGGGGCGGGCGAGCCGGGCCGGGCTCTCGGTGGGCCGGTCCGTGACCCGCCGGACCCGGCTCCTGGTCGCGGCCGACCCGGACTCGATGTCGGGCAAGGCACGGACGGCCGCCGAGTACGGCATCCCGGTCGTACACCCGGCGGCGTTCCTGCAGATGATCGAAGGCTGATTCAGCCGCGGTGGTGGCGGCCCTTCGGGCGTTCCTTGCCTGAGCGCTCGTCCAGCAGGGCGGCGGTGCGGTGCAGGACCTCGTCCCACATGGCCGGCGGGGCGCCGCCGGCGATCATGGCGGTCAGGTCCTCGGCGAGGCGGTCGAGGAGGGAGAGCTCCACCGTCGGGTCCGGGTCCGGCTCCACGACCTTGCGCTGGCGCGGGATGCGGTCGGCCACGTCCTTGCGCGATTCCAGCGGGAGGGGGTCGCCGCTGGCCACCACGTCCAGGTAGCGGATGGTGCGGGTGAGGGCCACGAAGAGCAGGCGGTGGCCCCTCGGGTCCTCGGCGACGATCTCCTCGGGCTCCACGACGACGACCGCGTCGAACTCCAGGCCCTTGGCCTCCTGGGGGGAGACGAGGTTGATGGCGTGGTCGAGCTCGCCGCCCTGGTCGGCCCGCGCCCACGGCAGGTCGTTGGCGTGCAGGGCGAACTCCAGCTCGGCGCGGCAGGCGGCCGGGCAGACGATGCCCACGAAGCGGTGGGCCTCCAGGTGGTCGCGGGCGATCTGGGTGGCGCGGCCGGCGCGCTCCCCCGGCTCGACGACGTGGATGCCGGGGTCCTCCGGGCCGTCGCGGACGACGCGGGCCGGCTCGACGCCTGGCGCGGCGAGCGGCAGGAGCTGGGCGGCGAGCTCGTAGACCTGGCGGGGGACGCGGTAGCCGTACCGCAGGCCGGCCACCACCACCTGGAGGGTCTTCGGCAGGTGCTCGGTGACCTCCTCCCAGCTGTCGCGGGCCCAGGCGCCGGTGGACTGGGCCAGGTCGCCGACGATGGTCAGGGAGCCGGTGGACGAGCGGCGGCCGATGGCGCGCAGCTGCATCGGGGAGAGGTCCTGGGCCTCGTCGACGACGATGTGCCGGTAGCGCCCGGCGGTGCCGTTGATCTGGTCGTCGAGCTCGTCGAGGAGAGGGCCGTCGGCGGCGCTCCAGACCTGCTCGGACAGGCGGTCGGCGCCGCGGCGGTGGAGCAGGGTCAGCTCCTCGTCGGTGAACTCGCCCGCGGCCGCGGCGGCCAGGCGGTTGCGGGAGCCGAAGAGGGCGCGCAGGAAGGCCGGGGCGCTCTGCAGGGGCCACAGGCGCTCCAGCAGGTTCTCCACCGGCGGGAGGCGCTCGGCCTCCAGGGGGCCGCCACGGTCGCGGACCAGGGTGGCCAGGGCGGTGCGCAGGCGCTGGCGGCGCACCGCGTACGGGCCCGCGCTCTCGCGGGCGGCGGCGACCGCGGCGGCCACCTCGGGGCCGGGCAGGGTCAGGAAGCGGCCGTCGAAGAGCATCCGCTCGGCCGGCTCCGGGGCGCCGATGCGGGCCTCGAGCGCGCGGGACAGCAGGCGGGCCATCCGGGCCTCGCCCTTCAGGCGGCGGACCTCGGGCTCCTCCTGGCGGCCGCGCTGGACCGGCGGGGCCAGCTGGTCGATGTCGACCTGCTCGACCGCGCCGTCGCCGAGGCCGGGCAGGACGGCGCGGATGTAGCGGGTGAAGGCCGGGTGCGGGCCGACGATCAGCACGTCGCGTGGGCGGAGGCGGTCCTGGTGGTTGTACAGCAGCCAGGAGACCCGGTGCAGGGCCACCGCGGTCTTGCCGGTGCCGGGGCCGCCCTCGATGACCAGCAGGTGCTCCAGCGGGAACCGGATGAGCCGGTGCTGGGCGGCCTGGATGGTGGCCACGATGTCGCGCATGCTGCCGGTGCGGCCGCGGTCCAGCTCGCCCAGCAGGGCGGCGTCCGGGCCCTCCAGCACCTCGATGTCCTGGGCGAGCTGCTGGAAGACGAGGTCCTCGAAGTCGAGGATGTGGTTGCCGTCACAGCTGAAGGTGCGCTTGCGGGTCAGGCCGCGGGGGTCCTCGGCGGTCGCCTGGTAGAACAGGTCGCCGACCGGGGTCTTCCAGTTGACCACCAGGACCTGGCGCTGGTCGTCGAGGATGGTCTCGCGGCCGATGTAGTAGCGCTCGTCCGACTCCTGGTCCACCCGCCCGAAGGCGACCTCCTGCTCCGGCGGGGCCAGGTTGTCGCGGCGGCCACGGCGGAAGCCGACCAGCCAGCGGGCGGCGCCGGCGTTGGCGGCGGCGTCGGGGGCCTCGCTCAGTTCGGTGCGCAGCCGTTCCCGATGCTTGCGGGCGAGGTCGAAGTGTTCCTGCTCGGCGGCGATCTCGGCCGACTTGGACTCCACGGCCCTCCCCCTGGACAAACGCAGCGTGCGACTCACGCTACCTTGCGCCAAGCAGGGCGGTCGATCCCCTTGGAGCCGAATCACCCTGATCGCCATCCGGTGGCAAATGGGTGAATGGCGAACACCCGGGTAGCGGCTCACCCATGGTCAGACGGGCAGCGGTCAGGCTGGCGTTTCCGGCGCTCCTGCTGGCGCTGCTCGGTGCGGCGTACGTCACCCCGGCGCGCGCGGGCGCGGCCGAGGGCATCCGGGTGGCGGGCGGGCGGCTGGTCGAGTCCGGCGGGGAGCCGCTGGTGCTGCGCGGGGTCAACCACGGGTACGCCTTCGGGCCCGGACCCGCGTCGGTCTTCGACGACATCCAGGCCGCGGGGGCCAACGCGGTGCGGGTGGCGCTGGCCATCGGGCACGAGTGGCCGGCCACCCGGCCGGCCGCGGTGGCCTCGGTGATCGCGCGCTGCAAGGCGGCACGGTTGATCTGCGTGCTCGACGTGCACGACACGATGGGGTACGGCACCCAGCCCGGCGCGGCCACCATCGGCGAGGCGGTCGACTACTGGCTCACCCTGCGCGACGTGCTGCGCCACCAGGAGGACTACGTGGTGCTCAACATCGCCAACGAGCCGTCCGGGCACGCGGTCGACGCCGACTGGCTGGGCAACACGAAGGCCGCGATCGCCCGGCTGCGGGCGGCCGGGCTGCCGCACGCGCTCATGGTGGACGCGCCGAACTGGGGCAACGACGCCTTCCACGTCATGCACGACCACGCGGCCGAGGTCTTCGCCGCCGACCCGCTGCGCAATGTGGTCTTCGACGTGCACATGTACGGCCCCTTCGACACGGCCGACAAGGTCTCCGGATACCTGGACGCGTTCGTGCAGCAGCGGCTGCCGATCGTGGTCGGCGAGTTCTCGCAGATCCACGAGTACGGCGACCCGGACGAGGACGCGATCATGGCGTACTGCCAGGAGCACGGCCTCGGGTATCTCGGCTGGTCGTGGAGCGGCAACAGCTCGCAGTACAGCTATCTGGATCTCGTCACCGGGTATCACCCGGGCCGGCTCACCCAGTGGGGCCGGCGGCTGATCGACGGGCCCAACGGGCTGCGGGCGACGTCCCGGCCGGCCGCCGTCTACGGACGCCTGTGGCTCGCGGCGGCCCGATGAACCCGTCCATGACAAGCTGTGGTGGTGACCGATCAGCCGCCGAGGCCCGCCGACGCCCCGCCGCCCGCGGTGGACTCGCTGGAGCCGAGCGTGCGGGCGATCGAACGGGCCGCCGGCGCGCTGGCCACGGCCAGCGTGGCCCGGATGGACGAGACGCTGCCGTGGTTCCGGGACCTGCCGGCCGACCAGCGGGCCTGGGTCATGCTGGTCGCCCAGGCCGGGGTGCGCTCGCTGGTGGAGTGGCTGCGGGCCCGGGACAAGGACGGGCCGGCCCCGCCGGACAACTCCGACGAGTTCTTCGACGCCGCGCCCCGGGCGCTGGCCCGCTCGATCAACCTCGGCCAGACGGTGCAGCTGATCCGGGTCACCATAGAGGTCGTCGAGGAGCAGCTGCCGCACCTGGCCGCGCCCGGGCAGGAGACCGGGCTGCGGGAGGCGGTGCTGTACTACAGCCGGGAGGTCGCCTTCGGCGCGGCCCGGGTCTACGCCCGTGCGGCGGAGACCCGCGGTGCCTGGGACGCCCGGCTGCAGGCCCTGCTGGTCGACGCGCTGCTGCGCGGCGACTCCTCCGACGTGCTGGCCAGCCGGGCCGCGGCGCTGGGCTGGGCGGATGCGCCCCCGGTGGCGGTGGCGGTCGGCCGCTCCCCTGGCGGGGAGGCGGCGGCGGTGCTGCACACGGTGTACCGCGCGGCCCGGCGCATCGGGGTGGAGATCCTCGGCGGCGTGCACGGCGACCGGCTGGTGGTGGTGCTCGGTGGGGCGGCCGACCCGATGGCCGCGACCGAGCGGCTGCTGGTCGGCTTCGGCGACGGACCGGTGGTGGTCGGGCCGGCGGTGCCCTCCCTGGACGAGGCGACCGAGTCGGCCCGGGCGGCGCTGGCCGGCTTCCGGGCCGCACCCGCCTGGCCGGCCGCGCCCCGCCCGGTGGCCGCGACCGACCTCCTGCCCGAGCGGGCCCTGGCCGGGGACGCGGAGGCGCGGCGGATCCTGCGCCAGGAGGTCTACGGCGCGCTGGTCCGGGCCGGCGGGGAGCTGCTGGAGACCCTCGACGCCTTCTTCGCCGGGGGCGGGGTGCTGGAAAGCGCGGCGCGGGGGCTGTTCGTGCATCCGAACACCGTGCGGTACCGCCTGCGCCGCATCGGCGAGGTGACGGGATTCACGCCGCTGGTCCCGCGGGACGCCTTCGCGCTGCGCATCGCGCTCACGATCGGGCGGCTCGACCCGCTGGCGCCCTCCGTGCCGCACGTGACGTGATTTCGGGGTTTCGGGTGGTTTCATACCGTTTGCCCCTTATACTGCTTTCGCCACCTCGGCCGGTGACCCATGTGAACAACAGATTGCGGCGGGTAACCGTGCGGACCTGTTGGCACAACACCACGCGATCTTTTGTAGAGTCTCTACAAACGAGGTGGTCCACTTTGGTGTGTAGCGCTACCCGCGCGAGTGTCGGGAATCCGGAAAAGTCATAGACGTGCTCGCTGTACTCGCTCCAGGCCAAGGCTCCCAGAAGCCCGGCTTCCTGACGCCGTGGCTCGCGCTGCCCGGCGCGGAAGCGCGTTTGCGCTGGTGGTCGGCCCTGTCCGGCGTCGACCTGATGCATCTCGGCACCGCCGCCGACGCGGACGAGATCAAGGACACCGCCAAGACCCAGCCGCTGCTCGTGGCGGCCGCCCTGCTGACCGCCGAGCACCTGCCGATGGCCGATGTACCCGTCGTGGCCGGCCACAGTGTCGGCGAGCTGGCCGCCTCGGCGCTGGCCGGCGTGCTCTCCGCCGAGGCCGCGATCACGCTCGCCGGCGTGCGCGGCCGGGAGATGGCCGCCGCCTGCGCGCTCCAGCCCACCGGGATGAGCGCCGTGCTCGGCGGCGACCCGGACGAGGTGATCGCCAAGATCGAGGCGGCGGGGCTGTACCCGGCCAACCGCAACGGCGCCGGCCAGGTCGTCGCCGCCGGTTCGCTCGACGGGCTGGAGAAGCTCGCCGCCGAGCCGCCGGCCAAGGCCCGCATCACCGCGCTGAAGGTGGCCGGGGCGTTCCACACGCCGTTCATGTCCCCGGCCGAGGAGGCCCTGGGCAAGGTCGCGGCCGGCATCGTCACGGGGACGCCGAGCAAGATCCAGCTGTCCAACCTCGACGGCACCGCGGTCGAGGACGGCGCGGTCATGCTGCAGCGCCTGGTCGGGCAGGTCACCGCCCCGGTGCGCTGGGACCTGGTCATGCAGACCCTCGCCGACCTGGGCGTGACCGCGATCGTCGAGCTGGCCCCGGCCGGCACCCTGGCGGGCCTGGCCAAGCGGGCGCTCAAGGGCATCGAGATCGTCACCGTCAACACCCCGGACGACCTGCCGGCCGCGCGCGACGCGATCGCCCGGCACGCCGCCGCGCCGAGCCACGAGCCGCACCCCGAGTTCAGCATCGTCGTGGCCGCGGCGGCCGGCACCTTCGCACCGGCCGCGGACCTCGTCGAGGGCGCGCCGGTCGGCGATGGCCAGGTCATCGGGGCCATCCAGACCCGGCAGGGCCCCGTCGAGGTGGCCGCGCACGGCGCCGGCGTCCTCGTCGAATGGCTCGCCCACCACGACGACCCGGTCGCCCCCGGCCAGGCGCTCGCCCGCATTGGAGGCCAGATATGAGCGCGGTTGCAGGATCGCGGATCCTCGCGTTCGGTCACTACCAGCCGTCGCAGGAGATCACCAACGACGACCTGTCCAAGGTGATCGAGACCAACGACGCGTGGATCCGCGACCGGGTCGGCATCGGGAGCCGCCGCATCGCCGGCGCCGAGTCGGTGGCCGACATGGCGACCGCCGCGGCCGGCAAGGCGCTCGCCGCCTCCGGGCTCACCGCCGCCGACATCGACACGGTCATCGTGGCCACCTGCAGCTCGGTCGACCGGTGCCCGAACGTGGCCACCCGGGTCGCGGCCCGGCTCGGCATCAACGCGCCCGCCGCCTACGACCTCAACACCGCCTGCTCCGGCTTCTGCTACGGCCTGGCCAGCGCCGACCACGCGATCCGGGCCGGCGCCACGCGCAACGCCCTGGTCATCGGCGCGGAGAAGCTCTCCGACGTCGTCGACTGGACCGACCGCACCACCGCCGTGCTCTTCGGCGACGGCGCGGGCGCGGCCGTGGTCACCGGCGTGGCCGAGGGCGAGCGCCCCGGCATCGGCCCGGTGGTGTGGGGCTCGGCCCCGGAGAAGGGCGACGTGCTCAAGATCGAGGGATGGCGGCCGTACATCAAGCAGGAGGGCCAGGCGGTCTTCCGCTGGGCCACGACCGCTATCGCCCCCTACGCCCAGGAGGCCCTCGACCGGGCCGGGGTGCAGGGCAAGGACATCGCCGCGTTCGTCGCCCACCAGGCCAACACCCGCATCATCGACGGGATCGTGAAGCGTCTCGACCTGCCCAACGCCATCGTGCTGAAGGACCTGGTCGAGTCGGGCAACACGTCGGCGGCCAGCATCCCGCTGGCCCTGTCCAAGGCCATCGAGCGGCGCGAGGTCCCCTCCGGCTCGCCCGTGCTGCTCTTCGGTTTCGGCGGCGGCCTGACGTACGCGGGCCAAGTCATTCACTGCCCGTAGCGGTCTGTTCATCTTCTTTCGACGAGCGCGTCAACCCTAGGAAGGAAAGCTCTATGTCCACCCGTGAAGAGATCGCCGAAGGTCTCGCCGAGATCCTCGAAGAGGTCGCTGGGGTCAACCCGGACGACGTCGCCGAGGAGAAGTCGTTCACCGACGACCTCGACGTCGACTCGCTGTCCATGGTCGAGGTCGTCGTGGCGGCCGAGGAGAAGTTCGGCGTGAAGATCCCGGACGACGAGGTGCCGAACCTCAAGACCGTCGGCGACGCCGTCTCGTACATCGAGAAGTCGCAGGCCTGAAAGCCGCCGCCGGGGTCCTGAGCCTGGCTCGGGGCCCCGTCGTCTGGTCCGCCGTAAGGAGAGTTGTGCAGTGAGTGTCGATGTCGTCGTCACCGGTATCGGTGCCACCACGCCGCTGGGCGGGGACGCGCCGTCCACCTGGGACGCCATGCTCGCCGGCAAGTCGGGGGTGTCGCCGCTGCCCGACTGGGCCGCGCCGCTCACCGTGCGCATCGCCGCCCAGCTGGCCGTAGAGCCCACCGAGAAGATCGACCGCGTGCAGTCCCGCCGTCTGGACCGCAGCGAGATGACGGCCATCATCGCCGCCCGCGAGGCCTGGGCCGACGCGGGCGCCCCGGAGGTCGACAAGGACCGCCTCGCGGTCAGCGTCGGCACCGGCATCGGCGGCGCCCAGACGCTGCTCAACCAGGACGACATCCTGGAGGCCAGCGGTCCCCGCAAGGTCTCCCCGCACACCGTGCCGATGCTCATGCCGAATGGGCCGGCCGCCTGGGTCGGGCTGGAGCTCGGCGCCCGGGCCGGCGTGCACTGCGTGGCCAGCGCCTGCGCCACCGGCGCCGAGGCGATCGCCCACGCCCTCGACCTGATCCGGCTCGGCCGCGCCGACGTGGTCGTCGCCGGCGGGACCGAGGCCGTCATCCACCCCCTGCCGATCGCCGGCTTCGCGTCGATGCGCGCCATGTCGGTGCGCAACGACGACCCCGAGCGCGCCTCCCGCCCGTGGGACAAGGCCCGCGACGGGTTCGTGCTCGGCGAGGGCGCCGGCGTCATCGTGCTGGAGCGGGCCGAGCACGCCCGGGCCCGCGGCGCGCGCGTGTACGCCCGCCTCGCCGGCGCCGGCATCAGCTCGGACGGCTACGACATCGTCCAGCCGCACCCGGAGGGCGACGGCGCGGTGCGGGCGATCGAGTTCGCCCTGCGCGACGCCGGCATCGCCAAGTCGGACATCATGCACGTCAACGCACACGCGACCTCGACGCCGGTCGGCGACCTGGCCGAGATCAAGGCGCTGCACCGGGCGCTCGGCGACCACGCGGTCCTGACGTCGACCAAGTCGATGACCGGGCACCTGCTCGGCGCGGCCGGCGCGGTGGAGTCGATCGCGACGATCCTGGCGGTGTACCACGGGGTCGTGCCGCCGACGATCAACCTGGACGACCCGGACGACGAGCTCGACCTCGACGTGGCGGCGCACAAGGCGCGGCACCTCGAGATCCCGGCGGCGCTGAACAACTCGTTCGGCTTCGGCGGGCACAACGCGGCGCTGGTCTTCGCCCGCGCCTGATCGCATCCGCGCCGCGCCGGGCGCCCGGGGTCACCTGGGCGCCCGGCGCGGCTGCGTTGGCGACGCCGCGACCGGCCCGACGAACCCGGCCATGGGACCGGCAGCCTCCGGGATGCCCGCGCAACTGCTCCGCGGCTCGCAACTGACCCCGCCACGTGGCCAGCATCTTCGCGAGCCCGGCGCCGCCGCCCATCGCCACGAGCCCGGCACCCCAGCCCACCACCGCGAGCCCGGCACCGCCGCGAGTCCCGCTTCTCCCGGCGTGCTGCCTTTCCGGCGTGCTGCCCGACGCCGCACCCGACCTGCCGCTGCGGCCCATGCACCTCACCCACGTGCCTTACGCGCCGCCGTGAAGCGGCTCTCCAAGCTGTCCGGAACTCCCTGTCGCTTTGGGATTGCCCGATTGGTGCCTGCCTATCTGAAATCTCATGGTTTAGACGCTGTCAGGGTATAAATCGGATAAGTCGTGGCGCGGCAGCGCCCGACTTATCTGTACAAAACGCCGTTTGACCCGCTGGGCGCGGCGGCGTCGGGAACGCTCTAGCTGCCGAGTGCTCGAAAGGAACTGGAGCCGATCGTGACGATGACGTCCGTTGCCGGGCTCGTGGCCGAGGACGCCGCGAGTGTTGATGTCCGTGATCCGCAGGGACGTCTCCGGGCGCTGTTCGATCCGGGGACGCTTCGGCTCATCGGGGGGCGGGACGACTCCGGGGTGCTGGCCGGGCGCGGTGAGGTCGGCGGGGTGCGGGTCGTCGCGTTCGCCACGGATGCCACGCGCATGGGCGGGGCGCTGGGCGAGGCCGGGTGCCGGCGGGTCGTCGAGGCTATCGACACGGCGGTGCTCGAGCAGGCGCCGGTCGTCGGGGTGTGGCACTCCGGTGGGGCGCGGCTGGCCGAGGGGGTCGTCGCGCTCGACGCCGTCGGGCAGGTCTTCGCGGCCATGGTGCGGGCGTCCGGGCGGGTGCCGCAGATCTCCGTGGTGCTCGGGCCGGCGGCGGGGGGTGCCGCGTACGGGCCGGCGCTGACCGACGTCGTCATCATGAGCGAGCAGGGGCGGATCTTCGTCACCGGGCCCGAGGTGGTGCGCAGCGTCACCGGCGAGCAGGTGGACATGGCGCGGCTCGGCGGGCCGGAGCCGCACGGGCGGCGCTCCGGGGTCGTGCACGTGACGACCAAGGACGACGCGGCGGCGCTCGGGGTCGCCCGGGAGCTGGCGCAGCTGCTGGGGCGGCCGGGGCGGATCGCGGCCGGGGACGTGGCCGACGCCGACCTCGGGGCGCTGCTGCCGGCCGAGGCCAACCGGGCGTACGACGTGAAGCCCCTCGTCCGGGCGCTGCTCGACGGGCCCGGGGTGGAGCTGCACGCCAAGTGGGCGCCGAACGTGGTGACCACGCTGGGGCGCCTCGGCGGGCGGACGGTCGGCGTGGTGGCGAACAACCCGCTGCGCCTGGGCGGGTGCCTCGACGCGGCGAGCGCCGAGAAGGCCGCGCGGTTCGTGCGGACCTGCGACGCCTTCGGGGTGCCGCTCGTCGTGGTGGTGGACGTGCCCGGGTACCTGCCGGGGCTCGGGCAGGAGTGGGACGGCGTGGTGCGCCGCGGGGCGAAGCTGCTGCACGCGTTCGCCGAGGCGGTGGTACCGCGGGTCACGCTCGTCACCCGCAAGGCCTACGGCGGGGCGTACATCGCCATGAACTCGCGCTCGCTCGGCGCCACGGCGGTCTTCGCGTGGCCCGGCGCCGAGGTGGCGGTCATGGGGCCGAGCGCCGCGGTGAACGTGTTGCACCGCAAGAAGCTGGCCGCGGCGGCGCCCGAGGAGCGGGAGGCGCTGCGGGCCCGGCTCGTGGCCGCGCAGGTCGAGGAGGCCGGCGGGGTCGGGCGGGCGCTGGAGATCGGGGTGGTGGACGCCGTGGTGGAGCCCGCGGACACCCGCAGCCGGCTGGCCGCCGCGCTGGCGGCGGCGCCCGCCGGGCGGGGTGCGCACGGGAACATCCCGCTGTAGGTCTTGGCACGACGGCGCTGGCAGGGAGGCCCGCGGGGCCTCCCGTTCGCCCAGTCTGGCTCGATGAGGCTTCGCTCTGATCGACCCAGACCAGGCGCTGACGGCAGCGACGGACCCTTGGTTGTGCGGACCGGAGTCCCTACGCTTTTGCACACGCCGAAGGCGGGAGCCCTTGTACCGGGACGGGCGCGCGGCCCGGCGCCCTGGCCTTGCCGGTGAGCACATCGGCGAGCGCCGACATCGACACGCGCGAGGACGAGTAGGTCGCGACGAGGGTGCTCTTGGCCGAGGCGAGCACGTACGGGGTGTCGAGGGCGACCGTGACGGCGGCGGTCTGGGACAGGTCGGCGGAGCCGCGGCCGTAGCCGATCAGCCGGACCTCCGAGCCACCCTGGGTCACCACCTCGGCCCCGGCCTGGCGCAGGGCGTCCTCGAGCAGGCCGCGGGCGGTGTCGGCGCCGGCCGCGGTGACCCGGATCGGGCCGGTGACCAGGGGGGCGTCGCACGGGCCGCGCAGGACGGTGATCGCGGCGGCGGCCACGGCCCGGGCGGCGCTGCGGCCGGACTCACTGTCCACGACGGACATTTGCGGCCGCGGTACCTCGGCCAGCCTCAGCTTCAGCGCGAGGATCCTCGTCGCCGACTCGACCAGGCGCTGCTTGGTGATCCGGCCCGAGCGCACGGCGTCGAGCAGGCCCTTGTAGGCCGCCGAGAGGTTGGGCGGCATGAGCAGGATGTCGTTGCCGGCCAGCACCGCGCGGACCGCGGCCTCCCCCGGCGACCACTGCTCGGCCGGCGTCATGTTCAGCGCGTCGGTGACGACCACGCCCGTGTAGCCGAGCCTGGTGCGCAGCAGGTCGACGAGGACCTTGCTGGAGAAGGAGGCCGGGACGCCCGGGTCGATCGCCTTCACGTCGAGGTGCCCGGACATGACCAGGCCGACGCCGGCGTCCCGGGCCGCGGCGAACGGGGGCAGGTCGCCCGCCTGCAGGCTGTCGAGGTTCTGACTCAGCACGGGCAGGCTGCTGTGGCTGTCGCTGGTGGTGTGGCCGTGGCCCGGGAAATGCTTGACGCTCGCCGCCACGCCGGCCGCCTGCAGGCCCCGCACGGCCGCGGCGACCTGGGCCGACACCTTGGCCGGGTCGCTGCCGTAGGAGCGCGAGCCGATCACCCCGCCGGGCTGGGTGCCCAGCACGTCGGCGTCGGGGGCGAAGTCGACGTTGATGCCGATGGCGGCCAGCTCCGTGCCGGCCGCCTTCCAGGCCGCCTCGGTGATCGCCGGGTCGCCGGCCGCCCCGAAGGCCAGGGCGCCGGGTAGCTGGACCATGCCCTCGCGGATGCGGGTGACCTGGCCGTACTCCTGGTCGGTGCCGATGAGCAGTGGCAGCCGGGCCGGCTGGCTGAGGGCCGCCAGTTGCAGGCCGGCGGTGAGCTTGGCCACCTGGGCCGGTGACTCGACGTTGGTGGTCTTGTTGGTGCCCGCGGTCGGGTCGTCGGCGCTGGTGGAGACGAGAATCAGACCGCCCAGGTGGTACTTCTTGACGATCTCGGCCGGGGTCGCGGCGCCCGCGTAGTTGCGGTTGGCGGTGGCCGAGCCCGAGGAGACCTTGTCGGCGGCGTTGCCGTAGGCGTAGGGCATCAGCAGTTGGCCGATGAGCTCCTCGTCGGAGAGCCGGGCGGCGATCTCGGCCGCCTGGACGCCCGGGACCAGGGCCGAGACCGGGGGGCTCGACTGTGCGTCGGCGGACTCGGCGGTCCCCTCGGAGCAGGCGCCCGCGAGGAGGGCGAGGGCTACGAACGGCGGCAGGAGGCGGGCGGGACTCGGCACGCCCGCCACTCAATCACGCACGCGCAACCTGGGCCTGTTTCATCACTGAGGCGGGGCTGCGGCGGGCCCAGATTCCTCGCCCAGGCCGGCCCGGCGCGCTGCGCCTGGCCGGCCCGCCCAGGGCGCTGGCGGCGTCCCGCGGAAGCCCGGTTACAACACCGGTAGCCTGGCTCCCGCGGACCACCACCAGACGAAATCTGGACTCCGCCTCGCTCCAACCCCAGTGATGCAACAGGCCCTAGCCCACGCGGGTGAGGAGGGTGAGCGGGACCCCGTCGCCGGCGTGGCGGTAGGGCTCCAGCTCCGCGTCCCAGGGCGCGCCGAGCGCCTTCTCCAGGGTGTGTGCCAGCGTGTCGTAGCCACGGGCGCCGGCCACGAGGGTGCGCAGCCGGTCCTCGGACAGCACGATGTCGCCGTTGGCGCTCGTCGAGCCGCGGAACAGTCCCCGCCCGGGCACGTGCATGAAGCGCTCGCCGTCGACGCCGGGGCTGGGCTCCTCGGTGACCTCGAAGCGGATCATGGGCCACTGGCGCAGCGCGGCCGCGAGCTCGCCGCCCGTGCCGGTCGCGCCGGTCCACGAGCACCGGGCCCGGCGGGCCGAAGGCTCGACAGGCTGCACCGACCACTCGAGGCGGACCGGCGTGCCGAGGACGCGCGCGATCGCCCACTCCACGTGCGACGAAACGGCGAGCGGGGTCGAGTGAACGTATATGACGCCACGCGTGGGCACGTAAGACCTCCTGGAGACCGAGGTGCGTCTTCCCCTACGACCTCGTGCTCCGCTGGGTCATGCCTCGCGGCGGCGTGACTGTTGGGACCAATGATGACGATGTTGCCCTCAGCGCGCCAGAGAAACGGCTACACCGGCCCGCCAATTTGTCCAACGGATGAGCTTCCGGGAGGTAACTCGCTTTTTTCGGGTGGTCTCACCAGCTGTTACACTTCCTTGTCTTCCGTACGAGCCTCGACAAGGAGTTCCCGCCGTGGCGAGCAACACCTCAAAGACCGCGCGGGCCTCAGTCCGCGCCGGTCAGGCCGGTGCATCCGGTGCCCTCAGCGTGCTGGGCGAGTTCAAGTACCTCATCCCGCTGAACAAGGGCAAGCACGTCTACGTGCGCAACCTGACCAATGGCAAGACCGTGCACCTCAGCACCACCTCGGACGCCTTCATCGAGGAGATCCGGGTGCTGGCCGGCGCCGGTCACGCCACCAAGATCCGCGCGGAGCTGCAGGCGCTGGCCACCGCGACCCCGGCCGACGGCTGGGACGCGACCGAGAAGCGCCTCGTCGACGCGGGTGTGTTCGAGGCTGCCTGAGCCCTCGCTTCACGGACGCCGCCG